>JAZQRR010000001.1:0-9433 GCA_045629645.1 Candidatus Enterousia sp.
TTTTAGCTGAATTACGTGTAACAGCAGAACGCGAAACATTTGCTTCAGATACTGTTATGTCGCCGTAAACAGCTTGTGCACGCGCAATTAAATCGTCTGCATTATTAACTGTTGCTTGACTGCTGGGTGCATTTCTAGCTAATGCAATTTCTTCATTTGTTAGGTTTGTTAACGGTGTTAAAACATCTGGTGTACCTGGTGTTGTATTTGAACCTGTACCACCTGAGTAACCACCCCCGCCTGAGCCACCACCACATGCAGCCAACGCAAGCAAAGAAGTTAATAAAGCTATTTTTTTCATGTTGGACATCCTTTTTTACGTAAAAAATGAACCGCCGTAGAAATTGGCGGTCGGGGAGTTGATAAATCATATACGTTAAATGACTCTGTGGTTTTCCGGTTTCCCGTATTATATAACCAACAGCCCCCCGACATAAAAGTCAGGGATAATAACGGCGCAAAAACACCGATATATCTAAATAACGATGCTTTCGCACCGAACGTATATGGGCTTATCACAGCCCCGAACCCAATTTCTTGGATTCTGGTTTAATCTTAACCTAAAATAGGTATAAATTCAATATTATTTCTGGGTGCGCTGGTTGTAAAAAATACTGTGCTTTTTAATTTATTGTGGTATAATCAGATGTGTAAAGCAAAGTGTCAGTCAAGACTAGCAAAATATTAGTTTAAAAAACCAAAAATGTTTGTTTTCTAAGGTTTTTTAACGGTTGTAAGGGACCCGTGCGCCCCAACCAAAAATTCAACCGGCGTTTTGCCGGTTTAATTTTTGCTCGCGCACGGATCGGTGCGAGGCGATAGCCGCAGCACCAATACGCAGATAAACAATTAGCAACTGTGCAAAAACGGATATTTTTAATAGAGTTTTTGCCCAGCGGTTGGTTATTGTTTATCAAGGTCTCGTGCGCATTCCAGAGAGTAAAAAAATAAGGCTTTGGCAAGTTCGAAAGTTAATTTATGAAAAATTGAAGAATAAAAAACTGGCAAGTTTTTATTTCTGCAGAAATATAGCAGAAAAATATTATCTTTTATTAATGCGAAAATATTTTCGCATCGTGTATTTGGCTATGTTGACACATAACGATAGATTAAATATAGAAGGACGCAACAGATTAATGTTCAGAGTTTTTAAATCTGTGACAATCGGTTTGTTATCATCAAATAAATCAAAAATCCCAGTAACTTCTTTTCTGGTTACCGCATTATTTAACAAAGAGGTTAGCATACCAATAGTGTTTTCGCCTTGTTTAGATAGTTCTGTACTTTTTATATCCCAAAGGTGATGTTCGGCAACTCCGTTTTTTTCGTCAAGGACTTTTTGGCGTTCCGCTTCTGTATAAATACTGGGTGCTAAAAGCATATTATAATCAACAACAAATGTTGGTTGGTCCACTTCAACATTAGATAATACCTTCTTGTATCCAGCAGCAGTATCTTCCAAAGAAAGAAAGTTTATAACTGTGGCCGGTTTGTTACATAACACTTTGACAGGTGATTGGGTAACAATAACCAGTTGTTTAAAAATGCTGGCGATTTCTTCTGGTTTATATTCCAACTGTTTCAACGTCTTGTCGGTTGCTTTTATTATAAAATCAGCAACATAAGAACCGTAACTGTGGGTAAAAATAGTCAGGTTATTCATATTTTCTTTAACGGTATCGACAGGCAATTTTTTGCCGTCTTTAACAATTCTTGGCAAAACCGCAACATCAAAAATGTTTTTTGCGTATTTATTAAACAGTGGTTTTATAATGGTGTTTGCAATAAGAATTGCTCTGCCGTCTTTTATAAAAGGCGCTTTATAAAAATTACCATACATATTGATGGTGTTTGTATCAAAAATGGCATATTTTTCAACTTGATGCAAGGCGAGAGAATTTGTTGTTGTTAAATAACCCCAAAGCGTAAGAAAGCAAGGCTTGTCAACAGGGATTTCTTCGCACGTGTTGTTCGGAGTATAATTCCACCCTTGTGCATCAGCACTATGGTTTGTAAATGGTAAAAGCTGCACTATCGATGTGGACACAAACACTACCTTACACTGATTTTCTTGTTTGTCAATCAAAATGATTTTTTACTGTGTTTTGTTATGATTTATGTTAGAATCGACTTAGCGTTTAAAAGAAAGCAGACCCATCATTTTTGACTGAAAGTCCCACCATATGAAAGCGACGACATAAAAAAACTCGTCAAAGAAATGACGAGTTTAAATCAAATAAATTGTATTTTATTTCTAATTTTTTTCCTTTGAAAATAGTTTTACTGCTAATGGATTCATTTTGTTGTTATTCAAGATATCAGACAACAAACCCAACATAGGCTCGCGATGAGAAGATATGAAGCTATGTATTTGATTTTGAATAATCTGCTGAACATCGTTTTGCTTTGATTCTTTGAAGAAGGCCGCCGTATTAGTCCAAATTCCATAAACGTTACCCAAATATAAATTATGCAAAGTTACCTTTTCACCACGTTGTGCACGCACCCATCCAGATTGCTGGCGACCAGCATTACGAATATGTTTCGCCAATATATCTGCAGATTTAATCGTCTTTGGGAACATATCTTTATTCAGTGCAAACTTATCTTGAAATGATACAATTATGTTAAAGAACTTTACAGCATAATCATAAGCTTCTTTACCACGTGGGATTGGTCCCAGATCATTCAATTCTTTCTGCATTTTTCGCAATTCTTGTAATATTTCTACTTTTGTTTTTGCTTTTTCGAACATTATTATCTCCTTTTCTTCGTAGTATATCACAAATCATTAGTAAATAAAAGTCAATTTTATCTGACATATCCACTTTTTTCAAAATATTACAGCAAACTTATGCCTATAAAAAGTTGACAATTTTATTTTTTTATATATTATTTGTTCAATTACAAAACAAGGATATATAAATGTATTACAAAAATAACACCCCTGTTTTTATGTTCACAAATGAAAATGTACGAGAATACATTACAGATTCAGGACTGTTTGAGAATAAAAATGTTTTAACAGTTGCTGCATCTGGCGATCAGGCATTTGAATCTGTTCTGGCGGGTGCAAAGCACGTTGATACATTTGATATAAACGGTCTGCAAAAAAACGTCATGGACATAAAAACCACGATGATAAGAAATTTAGACTATAATAAATTTATGGATTTTTTCTTTTCCAAACACAGTCGTTTTCATCCGCATTTGATAGCACCAATAGCCGACAAACTGGGAGAAAACAACATTAACATTTTGACATATATTTTATATGAAGACTTTTATTACCTGTACAATGTAGCAGAAAGCATAAAAAACGCGTCTTATTTGCACAACAGCGACAAATACAAAGATCTGCAAGTAAGATTACCAGAACATTTTAATTTTAAACATATAGACATATTAAAACAAGCACACGAAATAACACAGTCGTACGACATAATATTACTGTCAAACATATTAACCGAACCAGGAAAAAGATTCAAAAAACAATATGATACTGTTTTAAAGCCATTATCAGAAAGACTGAACCCAGACAATGGTGTGATATTTTTTGACTATGGCTGGTTTGACAAAAACGTGACAGAAAAAGACATTATACAAACCAGAGAAGAAACGTCCCGCAAATGGAACCCTGTAATACAAAAGAACCAACGCGTTGAAACAAAGCTGCTAGAAACAAATAATCCAGGGAAGGCATTTGCAATGGCAACAATCTTGCAACAAAGTAATTCAAATTTTAACCCACAAAAAATAAGATAAAAAAATCTTTACACAAATACTTGACATATTATTATATTGTACTATATAATGTTGTGTAAAGAATAAAAAAAAGGAAGAAAAAATGTCAAATAACAAAAAAAAGAATTTTTACGACATCTGTATGTATGCTTCGGCTGCAACGCTATCCGCATTATCAATGTGGATGCTGATATTGAACTATGGCGGCTCAGCAAGCTTTGATAGCGCATCATTAAAACACGCAAAAAAAGAATTGAACAAGACCGAAGAACAGTACAACGGATTTAAAGACAGTTTGGACCAAGAAGTGGATAAAAGAATAGATTCAGATATCATGTTCCAAGATGTATACCAACGTTTTTTGCACAAAGATTCAACGATATCAGACTACTTTGAATTTCGTGCAGACCCAGACGTATATGCAGTAGATTCAATCTGCAACACACATCACAACCAGGTCTATAACGAGAATAAAGACACATTGCACGCAATGTACAAAAAACGCTGCGATTTAACAAACAAAATCAACAATCTTGAAATGAACAAAGCCCGTGCAGATTCCATTGCGCAAATGTCAACAATGGACAGAATCAAGGGTAATTTACGTTTATTAAAAAATGATTTAATTCGATAAAAAAAACACCGGCAATGCCGGTGTTTGTTTATTTTAAACAAAGATATTTTTATTCAAGTATCACAATCGACACCCGGTTTATATTTTACGGTGTTCCAGTTGTTTTGATACACTTGTTACCAGCTTCGACCCAACCACCGCCTTGGGAAATCAAAGTCTGGCAACGCACATGACTGCTGTAATCATTGACAGCGAATTCAGAACCACTGCTGTAACCAGCTGGCTGGGATGGTGCAGATTGCTGGGACACACCAGATGTTGTTTCAGACGTTTGTGCAGATGCAGCTGCCTGCTTCTTTTCTGCTGCACGTCTTTTCGCATCAGCCAACACATCCAATCCTGCCTGTTTCTTTTGTTGTTCTGCTGCGCGTTCTGCTTCTTTTTCAGCCTTTTTAGCAGCACGTTCAGCATCGCGTTCTGCTTTTTCTGCCTCGCGCTCAGCCTTTCTTTCTGCTCTTTCTGCGTCGCGCTCGACACTTTTTTCGTACTTTTCAATTGCACGATCTTTATCTTTTTGCGCATCAATATCAACACGATCCAGTTTTTTACGCGTCGCGTCGTCCAAACTACCCGCATCAATAGCAGGCGCACTTTCACCCAATTCTTTACGTGCTAGTTTCAACTCGTTGTATTGAACCAGAGTCATCCCCAGTTTTTTGCGTTCCGCGTCTTCGGCCGCTTCTTGCAAGATTTTCTGTTTTTTTGCCTGGGCCTTGGCGTTTATATCCGCAATATCTTGTGCGACTTCTTGTCGTTTTTTATCAGCGTTAATTTGACTTTCAGATTTAACCGTTGATCCAAGTGTCGACAACGATATTGTTGGACTTGGCATGTCTGATACCGTTGGAATATCCAATAAACTTATCTTGCCCTGCATCAACGGTTCCATTTTCAAACATTGTTTATCTGTATATTTACCATCAATAATATTCAGCATCGTAGATCTTGGGCATGCATATTCATGATAACAATATCCCTGCTCGACCCCATTTACTTTTACCAAATATGCACCAGACGGACATGCTGTTGCGAAACACTTCATTTCCACACCATTGTTGACATAGCGACCCGCCGTGGCATTCTGCGCCCTCAGATCTTCTGGTGAGCATGGCGCACCACCCCGTTTACCAACAACCACCACTTCATCAAGAACGTTTCCACCGGCAATACAATATTTAACACCATCTTCATCTACCTCAGGTAAAGCATTGTCCGTACACTCATTTACAACGCATTCATATTTTTCGTTATAAACGAACGATTTTACACCAACCCAGACACCTGTTCCCGCCTGTCCATTTTCACAAATTGTTACATTAGGAATAATTTTTTCACAAACAGAACCTTTTATAACATACCCACGTTCACATTCAGCTAATTCACATACCCTGCTTTCATTATAAACACCACGAATCGCATGGTCTATACCTGGATTACATTCTGTAACATAAGAATACACAATCTGTTCACATTTACCATTATTCCAGACAAAACCTTTTTCACAATTATCCGATTCTGATTCCAAACATCCGTTCACAAAATCATCGGAAAAATTACTATCCCATACAACATATGTTTTACCATCTGCCGTGTGACGATATGTAGGAAAATTCTTGCCCGACAATATATTGTATTGATTTTCAGGACATTTCTGGCCGTCTATCATTTTTACTGTACGCCATCTGTCCTTCACACCAGCTGTATCACACATATACATCTGACTGCCACTGACAGACTTCCCCTTGAACACATGTCCCGCAGGCATTGTAACAACACTTCCCCTATTACAACTTTCATCATCACATTCATAAACTTTATTTTTTACATACGTATCACTATGTCTGAATGTTTCATCTGCACCAAAGCCCTGAACATTATCTTTTACCATGTCATAGTCAGACTTGGTTTCAAATAAAAATTCATTACCATTGCGCGACTGTCCGAACGCAAGGCGTATCATATTCTGACCACACAATATCTTGCTGCCTGAATTTGGCGCTGGTGTAGCATAAGTAGACTGTTCGCGAACAACTTCTAAAACTTTTGCTTTACATTCTTCTTCTGTTCCTACTTCGGATTTCATACAACATTCCACCATAGAAACAGCCCCCAACTGCGTTTCTTCTTCGATACAAATAGAAAAAGCTGCATACTTTTTAATTTTATCCCGTTCTACTGAAATCCAACGTTCTACCTTTTCCGCCACAAGACTCTCGTTCAATAAAGCAAACGTACCATATGCTGCTAACATTCCAGCCCCAGAGACAGCACTAGCTGCACTACCAGTCATGGCAAGAACCGCGAATAAACTGACTTTAAAAATTGATTTGTATGATTTTTTCATATTATTTCAGCGCCCCCTCGCAAGAATCTGCCACTGTTGCTGCCTTTTTGATTGCAGAAATTTGTGTTGCATTGAATACGGTTGCCGTTAAACTGGCCGCGGCGGTACCACCCGCCATAATATTTGCAGTTGTATTTAACGCTTTTTCTTTTTGTTCATCGCCTGCGCGTACAGAATTGCTGTTCGCAGCACCACTGGTTATAGTACCAATCAACCCCAGCCCAGCACCAACACCACTGGACACTGCCGCACCGGTGGCACGCTTGTTAATTGGGGCCAAGTCAACAAATTCCCATTCACTGCACGCAGAAATAATCGCATCTGTTTTTGCCAGTTGTGCATCATCCGCACTGCCATCCATTCTGGCCTGCATTTTTGCATTAGATAATTCTTTGACCGAATCCAAACAGGATTTTACCTGATCTGACAATTCCTGTTTAACCATATTGGTACCAGCAATCGCCGCACCTGCAATATTTGTCGCAGTCGCCGCCGCCAATGTACCCGTACGAACATTTCCCAATGTCTTGGATTTTTTTGTAAGTTTTTCTACCTTGGCCAGCAAATCATCTTTTTCTTGCTGTGTGATATTAAAATCATGTTCAGCCATTTCTTTCTGTACCGCTTCTTCAGAAATATCGGCATAATTTTTGCTGATAGACCGCTGTTTCAATTTTTCCAGAACTTCTTTAATTTTCGCCTCTAATTCAGCAATGTCTTCGTCTACTTTTGCCTTGGCAATACCGGTACCCAACGCAACACCACCAGCCGCAGTACCAACCGCGGTAACAGCCGTATTAATACCGGCTTTTAACTTCATATCTGCCATAGACGCAGAAATCCCGCCACATGCAGAACGTGTTTTTGCAATCGCATTCGCCAAATCAACAGATTCTGCGTATGCCCCTTGGGCTGCAAATATCAACCCCAAAGCCAAAACTTTCTTCATAAAAAAATCCCCCATACATATTACGGGGGTAATTATATCATATTTTTTCTTTAAAAAAAACTTTTATTGTAAAATTGTGCGGGCGTTTTCCAATAAACTGATTGCAGTATCCAATTCAATGTTATCAACAGACAAACCCGCCGCCGAATCCGATACAGAAACAGACTTTACCACAGATGGCGCAGCCGGCACAACACCAGCAGACGACACATCTGACGCATTGCTTGGCAAATTACCATCACGCAACAACTTTTTAACACCCGCGATTGTCATACCATGCGCGTATAACAAATCCTTGATAACAATTAAACGATCAACCGTTTCAGCACGATAATATCTGCGACCGCCGGCACCCGTTGTTGGTTTTATCGCCACTGGGAATTGCTTCTCCCAGTAGCGTAAGGTATGCGCAGGTACCGACAGACGTTTAGACACTTCATTGATAGATGAAAAATATTCTTTATCTTCCACAATCATCACCCTGGATTATTCTGCAACCCCGTCAGATTCAACAGATTCCGCCACAGATTCTTCTTCGGATGCACCTTCGATAGATATCGCAGACACAACCTTTTCATTTTCAGCCGTACGGAACAATGTAACACCCGCCGTTGAACGACCCGCAATACGAACATCCGCAACCGGTGTACGGATAATCTTACCGCCGTCCGTTACCATGATAATATCCTGATCATCTGTTACAGGGAACGACCCCGCAACCGCAGTATTCTTGCCACCCAACTTGATATTCGCAAAACCACCGCCACCACGATGTGTCAGACGATATTCATACGAACTGGTACGCTTACCAAAGCCGTTTTCAGATATCGTCAGAATAAATTCTTCGCGTTCCGCCATACGCGCCATTGTCGCATCATCCAAAACAAGTGTTGTTTCTTCTTCGTCCGCAGATGCTTCTTCTTCGACACCAGTCTCGGCACGGCGCGCCGCACGCGACTGCTTGATATACGCAGCACGTACCGCAGAATCAGATTCACCATGATTCAACATTGCCATACCAATTATTCTGTCGTCCGCACCCAATGTTATACCACGAACACCGGTTGAATTACGTCCTGCAAATACACGAATTTCTGGCACTGCAAAACGAATTGCACGACCACGATATGTCGCCAAGAACACATCTTGATCTTCGGTACATGGCAATACAGAAATCAAACTGTCGCCTTCGTCCAATTTCATCGCAATCTTACCGTTGCTACGTATCGAATCAAAATCACTCATACGGTTACGACGAACCGTTCCAGACGCAGTCGCAAACATCAAGAAATGCTCTTTGTCTGATTCTGCAATACGCGCCGCATCTTCTTCTGGGACCGGCAAAATTGCAGTGATTGTTTCGCCATTTTCCAACGGCAACAAGTTAACCAATGGACGTCCCTTGGCCGCGGCTGCCGCCTCTGGCAATTTATATGTTTTTAATTTATAACACAACCCCTTGGAACTGAAGAACAATAATGGTGTATGAGTATTCGCAACAAACACCTGAACAACATAATCGTCTTCTTTGGTCGCCATCGCATTACGTCCCTTGCCCCCACGTTTTTGTGCACGATACGTATCCAACGCAACACGCTTGATATAACCTGTATTAGAAACAGTTACAACCATATCTTCACGCGCAATTAAATCTTCGATATCGATATCAATTTCGGCGTCAGAAATTTCTGTACGACGAGGCGACGCCCAATTATCACGAACCGCTGTTGTTTCTTCACGGATAATTTGAATAATTCTTTCA
>JAZQRR010000002.1:0-29336 GCA_045629645.1 Candidatus Enterousia sp.
ATGTTTTTTTGTTATTCTTAGATTCATAAGAATAATCCTGACATTTGTTCAAGACGGAAACACACATACCATAATTTTTACCAGATGCATCATCATGATATCCAATCTTCGATTGTAAATAATGAACTATATCTGATGGGGTTTTATTCAAATCTGTTGCTGTTCCTTTCATGCCAGACGTAATAAATTCTGACAATGATGCGCCAGATGCCCACGCGTTTTTGTCTGTATCGTAATTCCATGTTGCATACAGGTTGTTTGTCTGTTGGCCGTCAATCGCGCTTGGTGCGCCAGGTGTTGAACCGACAACGATTTCACCGTTGACGATATATTTACCAGATGGATCCAAACAGTTTTCATAATCAGAACCGCAAACAAAATCATCCTGCATACAAGAATCCAATGCATTGATACATTCGCGCAATCCATAAGAATTCTTTTCTTGGGCAACCATTAAACGAGCCTTTTGCAGAACGTTTTTCGCGTTGCGAACCGTATTTGTCATGTTGTCATTTGCGTCATTTAATTGACGTTCGTATGCAATACACTGTTTATCGATTTCCAAATCGTATGAATTTGTAATAATAGATATGTCAACACCTTGGCTTTGGCAAGTGTTCAATACCGATGCCTTGCAACGTGCAGATGCTGTCTTGTATAACTGATCGCCACGTTGGTTATTAATGCTGTTGGTGTTTGTGTTATTTCCAAACAGGCTGGTTAAATCAAAACCTGTGCTGCTGATGTTAAAGTCCAACAATCCAGACAAATCAAATGACATACCGCCAGTCTCGGACGATGTTGCAGATTTTGTCTTTACGTTAACAACCAAATCTTTGATTTTATCCAAGTCGTTTTTCAACTGGGTATTATCTTTGGTTGATTGCATTTGGATTTCAGCCTCGGTCTGGGAGAACAATGTTTCGATTTCATCACCTGTCAGTCCGATATATTGAATCTGTTGTGCAACGTCTTGTAATGCTTCGGTTGCTTCTTTTAATGCAGTTTCTGTTTTTTCATAATTTTTCAGATTCTTAGAGCAAGAACAACGCCCCTGATTGTCGTCCAGAACATTACAATAATTATCCATACATGCTGTGTATTGCGCCTTGCAGTAATCTGTTACCTGGGCCAATTCATCCAAGTCTGTAATATCTGTGGTGTTTGATGTTGTCGTTGCGCCTGCGGAAATAGTGCCCGCCACAGGTGAACGTGCCTGAATAGCGGTCGAATTACGTGTGCTGACACGTGCAGTATATAATGGCTGATTTACAGTATCAGTCTGCATGATTGATGCGCGTGCTGCATTTGCGTTTGTCGCACGTGAAGATGTGCGTGATGTTACGCCAGATGTGGTTGCAGTACGTGCCGTTGTCGCAGCGCGTGATGCCACGCGACCTGTTGCCGCCGTGCGTGCCGCAGTCGCAGTTGGACGTGCAGTTGTTGTGCGTGCCTGAACCGCGTTACGTGATGCCGCAACACCACGACCTGTAACATTACGGGAAGAATTTGTGCCAGTCGTTGTTGGTACCGCGCGTGCAGTTGTTGAACGTCCAGAAGTTGCCACGCCACGTGGTGTTGCGCGCGATGGTGCCGCAACAGGTGCGACCACATTTTTATCTTTTGGTTCAGAAATTTCTGTTTCTGGTTCCGCAATTTCTTCGTCAGAAAATGCCATGATTTCTTCGTATGAAATCGGTGCAACCTCAGCAAATGCGGGTAATGTAAGTAATCCAGCAAGTACGGCAATAAAACGTTTCATGTATATCTTCCCTTCTAAATATATTAATAGTTTATCATATTTGAAAAAATCGCGCAATTGAAAAAACACAAGTTTTGATATTTTATGAATCTTGTCTTAAATCATTAAAAAGTATAATGAAATCACTTGCGCAGATATTGTCTTTGATTTATAATTGCAAAAGTTTTAACCCAAGGTTTAAAAGTTGTCTTTTATAAAGCGTGTTTCTTTTTGTTTGTTGGCGTTACCCTTGATTGGGTGTACGACTGTGCCAACGTCTATGCGTGATGTTGCAACGTCAGAATACGTGCCCAAGGTTACGCAACGTGATTTTGATTATAATCCGTATGAAACGCCGATTGCCCAGTGTTACAGCGACAAGTTAGACGCAAATAAAAATATTTCTGGGGCGACTTTGATTGAAGATGGTTTGTCTGCGTTTGTTATTCGTTCGGCTTTTGCGCGTATGGCGACCAAGACGATTGATTTGCAGACTTACATTTACAGTAACGATTTTTCATCGCGTATATTAATCGCAGAATTAAAAAAAGCCGCTGACAGGGGGGTCAAGGTCAGAATTTTATTGGATGATTATGGAACGAAATCGGATATTGTTGATGTTATGTTATTAAATCAACATCCTAATATAGAGGTCAAAGTTTTTAATACAGTAAAAAATCGTTCCAAGTTGTTGTATTATCCTCAGTTCTTGACCGACTTTAATCGTTTAAATTCTCGTATGCATAATAAGTTGTTTATCGTTGATAATATCGCGTATATCACAGGCGGACGTAATGTTGGCAGTAATTATTTTTATCCAGAAACTGCATCTAATTTTTCTGATACAGACGTATTGTTTGTTGGTGATATGACGCATTATGCAACGGACAGTTTTAATGACTATTGGAATCATCATTTATCTATTCCTGCGTCCGCATTTCCCAAGGCCAAATCAAAACGCGCGGTCAAGAAATTGGAACAGATGTTTGTGGAAATAGAACGTTCCAGTGCGGATGAAGTTTTGTTGTATAACAATATTATCAGTATGGTCCAGCAAGATTATCGTCAACGTAAATTTGATTTCAGTTGGGGGCGTGGCAAGTTCTTGGCGGATCCGCCAGAAAAGGTTGAAATGTCTATGGCGGAAAAAGAAAAATATCGTGGTGATATTATCAAGGCCTTGCAACATTTGTGGAAAAAAACAAATTCTGCTGTTTATATGTCTGCGGCCTATTTTGTCCCGGGGCAGGGTGGTTTGGAACATTTGTTACACGAAGAAAAATCTGGTGTGCATATGACGATTGTAACAAATTCTTTGGCATCTACTAATGCGCCAACTGTTTATGCAAAATGGGAAAAATACAGAAAGAAATTAATAGAATCTGGCGCAGATGTTTATGAATTTATGGTGTCGGCAGAAAATTTGCGTGGCAAAGAACGTGACCGTGAAAGAAAACAATCCAGTTTTTCTGTTCTGCACAGCAAAACAATGGTGTTTGATGATGATATTTCTTGGATTGGCAGTTTTAATTTAGATCCGCGCAGCGCGTATTTTAATACAGAAAATGTTGCTATTTTCGAAAGTCGTGAATTTGCAGATAAGTTACGTGCAATGATTATCAAAGATACCAGAACATCGTGGCATGTTACATTGGACGAAGACGGCGATCCGATATGGACAGGGCGTCGTTCGGGGGATGTTTTACCCCAGATTCACACGTATGCGCCCGATACTAGTTTCTTTCGTCGGGTGTGGAAATCTTTGTGTAATCTGGTTCCAGAAAAGTTTGTATAAAAATATCCCCGATTATGGGGATTTTTTAATGGTGTGATATAAAGTGTAATATTATACTGACAATAAAAATAACAGTAATTATGCTGATGGTTGTTTTTTGTACTTTGTGTGATTTTTTACCATCGCAATGTTCGCATTGACAGCCGCAGTCGCGTAAAATCATATACCAAGACAGCCCAAGTATGCATCCTGAAAAAACAAATAGCCATGGTTCCATCCAATGGGGTAACAGGTGAAAGTGTGCCACGTCTGGCGTAATCAGACCAATAATTGCCAATGCCATCGGAATGCCACAGCAAAATATATGCGGTGTGATTATTGCAATTATTCCAATTTTTACGGCTTTGTTTTTCATATGCTATCTTTTTTAGTGCGTAGTGTATATTATATATTTCTTTTAATTTTTCAACCATAAAAAACTTGACATATATTACATTTGTGATAAAAATCATATTTATGAATTTAGTCACAGATTATTTTGTATCAAAAGATTATATGTTTCAGGACAAGTCGTCTGTTTACTTGTTCTCAAACGAAAATATCAGTGATGTTGTGTTGCGTTTGGGCGACTTGTATGGTCAACGTGTTTTATCTGTTTGTGCGTCGGGGGATTTAGTGTTTGCTGCCTATGCGTCTGGTGCGTGTTCAGTTGATACGTTTGATGTGAATTCATACCAATATGCCATTTCGGAATTAAAGTTGCATATGATAAAACATGTTTCGTATGAAAACTTTATGGATTTCTTTTTCAGTGAATCTAATTTTTTCAATCCCAAGATATTAAATCCAATTCGTGATAAGTTTTCCAAGACGCTGACAGATTTTATTGATGATTATACTGTGTTGCGTGGCGAGTCTTTATTGCGCGAAAGACATGTGGTTAAACAATTGTTGGAAACCAAAACAATACCTTTTGTTGGTAATAAGTCTGTATATGATGCTTTGGGTGATAAAATTGCGAACGACTTGAATTTCAAGCATTGTCATTTGGGTAATATTGCTGATAATTTTGAGCAAAAATATGATTTGATATATTTGTCAAATATATATGATTATGTGGCGCAAGGAAATCAGAAAATCGATGCTTTTGAGTCGTTTTATTTTTCTTATTTGTTATTTATAGCGGACAGTTTGTTATCGGATGCAGGGCGTATTGTTTTCAGATACAGATGGAATTCTTCGCATGCAGAGATTGTTGCGTGGCAAAATTATTTTGAACTTTCTTTTTCGAAAAAACATAAATACGAATTTAAACTGATAGCAGTAGATGGTGCGCGTTCTAAAAAACATACAGATTTATTGTTTGTTTTGTGTCAAAAACCAAAGGTAAGATAATATGTCTGTTAATAAGCAAGTAAAACAGTATGGACCTGTGTATTTATTCAGTAATGAACATGTTGCCAAGTTTGCAAATAGTTTTTCAGATCGCAGTATTTTATCAGTATGTTCGTCTGGTGATCATGCGTTCAGTGCTTATCTGGCGGGCGCAAAATTTGTTGATGTTTTTGATATAAATTTGATGCAAAAATCTGTAATGGAATTAAAAAAGACGATGATACAAAATGTCTCGTACGAAGATTTTTTAGATTTCTTTTTTGATTACAAAAATTTTTTTAATCCCCAGATAATAAAGCCTATAAAAAACAAGTTGTCAGAATCTGCAACAGAATTTTTGTTATTGTACAGTCAGTATGGTCCTTTTGTGTTTGAGTGCAATTATCCAAAAGTTCACGAATGTAACAAGGATTTTATTCCGTATCTAAAAACGTCGTCGGATTATTATGCGTTGCGTGACAAGTTGCCAGAAAATATCAGTTTTCTGCATACGGATTTAGAATTCCTGCCAAATATATGCCAGCGAAAATACGATTTAGTCTATCTTTCAAATATTTTTGATTATGTCTATCGTAATGAAACGATACGCAATGCATATCAGTCGTTTTATTTCTTTGTTTTAAATCGTCTGGCAAAAAATGCGCTTGGTCCAGATGGTGGTGATATTTATTTCAGATATTTATGGAATGCAGACGGTCGTGATGTATTGGCTAATTATTGCGAATATGCGCGTTATTGCGAAAATCTTGACAGACAACAATTCAAGGTTAAAGAAATTGATTCGATGTTTAATGATGTGTTCGGCAAACCGGATTTGATTTTGTTTATGAGGCACCAAAATTATCGATAATTTTTTTAATTATCTGGCGTCCCCAGCAGGACTCGAACCTGCATCTAATTCTTAGGAGGAACTTGTTCTATCCTGTTGAACTATGGGGACGGTGCTAAAATATTATCTTGTTTTAATTATTATTTCAATGTTTTTATATGTTGACAAACGTTTTGTTTGTGTTATATTAGTGGGTGATAATCAGGGGTAAATATGTCAAGTGATAAAAATATTGTTATTGTCGAGAAGTTAAAAAATGGAGAAGTGGTAAAACGCTATGCAGATGAAATTAACTTTTCTAAATTCGAATCCGTAAAGAAAAAATACGGAAGTGCAAGGGTTTGGCTTAATAGTCCTATTGTTTTGCGTAAGATGAAAAGTCGTCTTTTGTTGCCAGATTTTACAGATGTTGAAATTGATTGCGGGGATGCTCCTAATGTCTTAGATACTGGTAATTTTGTTGTAAGTTCAAAATCTGTATTTCCAACAGGGGTGAATGTTTTGAAATTGACTGGTTCTGTGTTCAGTTTTTCTGATTTGTTGACTATGAATGTTCCTCGTTCTGTTTCTGGAATAGAAGTTTCGTCAAAATTACTAGACAGGGTTTGTTTGGAAAATCCAGAAGAGATGTTGTTTGCTATAAAAGTTTTACAACGTTTTCCGTTTGTTTGCATCAAGGCTTCGGATGGAATTGATTTGACTGTAAAGATGTTGGCATACAGTGTATTGTTTGGAAAAAAATATGACGACTTAATCGTTGAATTAGAGCAAGTATTGGCGTTGCGTGAAGAAGAAGCTGAAGAAGAAGCTGAAGAAGAAGTTGAAGAAGAAGTTGTTGTTCCGGCAAAAAAAGAAAAAACAAAACCTGTGGCTGTTGCGCCTGTGATTCCTGATAAGACAGCGGAATATTTGTCTGTCAACAGGGAATTAGTGGATTTATTTAAACAACGTTATCCTGAATATAAAAATCACAAGAAGTTGGACAGATTAATTCGCAGCGCTTGTTCTGAAAAGTCAGGTTTGGCAGTGGTCAAACAAAAAATGAAGCACGGTAACGAAATAATAAATTGTGTCAATGTTGCAGATGTTGATGTTATATGTTCGTATGTTGTTGCGCAAATATGTGCGGAAAAACAGCCGACGGTAAAACCTGTCAAAGAAGAAGTAGTTAACGCACAAGCAGACCAGACAGACAGTAATAAAACTGTTGAAAAGAAACCTTGTTTTAGTAAACGTGGTAAAAAAGAAAAGGAAGTAAAGTTAACTAAATTTGATTTTTATATTACAGACAGGGTTTATAAAAAAATGAGTAGTATTTGTGGTAAAAATACGGGACTCTTGTTAAGTATGATGAAAAACGCAGAAAAGATAAATGTGAATCCGTCTGATGCAGGTGCTGTTTTGAATATTGAAAATGGTAACGTAAAAGAAGTAGATGGTTTTACGTTTAAAAAAGAAGGTTGTTTGACGCAAAGTTTTGGCAGTACCAACGAGAAGCCTCGTGTGGTTTGGTGGTATTCTGATAATGTGATGGTTGCATGCGGATGCTTTCCGGAACATGAAAATGACCCAAATTATATCAGGCAGATTCGCAATGTTAATATTGATAAAATGTTGTCCAGTAAACGCAAGAATGTTCAGGTGTTAATAGACGGTCTGACAGGTAATATCAAAGATTCTAATGTTCAACAATATCAAAACAACAGATTTGGCGAAGCGCTATATGAATTGCGGGCGATGTTGGATTGTTCTTATTTGCCGTTCAAAGACAAACAAGATTTGATAAAACAGATTCCCGAGTTGGGTTCGGATGAAATGGTTTTGAGTTATATAGACAAGTTGCCAGCAAAATTGTTAGATGATCCGTTGTTAAAATCTGTTGTAGATAATATAAAATCAATTTGCAGATAATAAAAAATGGGTCAAAACCCATTTTTTTATTATGGATTTTTTCTTGTGAATTTATATTGCACATTTCAAAATGTGTATGTATAATGCCATTCAGTTTTATGAAAGGAAAGATGTATGGGCAGCAGATTGATTGGGTATGGTTCTTATTTGCCAGAAAAAATTATGACTAATCAAGATTTTGCGAATGTCATGGATACTTCGGATGAATGGATTGTGTCGCGTACCGGTATTCGCCAGCGTCACTTTGCACAACCGACCGAAACAGTGGTGGATATGGCAACAATTGCGGCACGTCGGGCCTTGGACAAGGCGGGGGTGACGATTGATGATATTGATTTGGTAATCGTTTCAAACGTTACATCTGAATTGGACTTTCCGTCTGTTGCAAATCAGGTTTTGGGACGTTTGGAACCAAAAAATAACATTCCTGGTTTTGATGTTCGTGGTGCTTGTACTGGATTTATTTATGCGTTGCATTGCGCACGTGCGTTTTTTTCGGCGGGTATTCATAACAGAATATTGATAATTGGTGCTGAAAAAATGACTCGTTTTATTGATATGTCTGATCGTTCTACGGCGGTATTATTTGGCGATGGTGCAGGCGCATTGGTTTTTGAGCATTCTTCATCCAGTTATTCTGGTATTATCGACACTGTTGTAATGTCAGATGGTTCTGCTTTTGAATGCTTGCACGGTACCTGTGATGGCAAGATTGCTATGAATGGACCAGAAACATATAAAAGGGCTGTGCAGTGTATGCCAGCGGCGGCGGATTATATCATGGAACATGCGGGTATAACCGCAGAAAATGTTGATTGGATTATTCCGCATCAGGCAAATTTACGAATAATTCACAGCTGTGCTCAAAGATTGAATTTCCCAATCGAGAAAATTTTAATCACAGTTGATAAACATGCAAATACCAGCAGTGCATCCGGCGTTTTGGCGTTGGCACATGCGTTTGATAATGGTATTATAAAGACGGGACAACTGGTTTTGTATCCTGCCTTTGGCAGTGGTTTAACATGGGGTGCGGCATTAATAAGAGTTTAGGGGGTATATAAATATGGCAACAATTACAAGAAATGATTTTGCAAACAGATTGCGCGAACGTTTTGGTTTAACTATAACAGATGCGTACAAGTTGGTTGATGTTGTTTTTGATGAAATTCGTGACGCATTGGTTAACGGCGAAGAAGTTAAGTTTGCAGGGTTTGGTACTTTTAAAATTTTAGAAAAAAATGCACGCATGGGTCGTAATCCAAAAACAGGTGCGTCTGCTGTAATATCTGCGCGTCGTGTTGCAACATTTCGACCAAGTAATGAATTTCGTGAACGTGTTGCGAATAAAAAATAAAAATCCCCGTTTGGTGATTTTTTTTACCACAGTTTAACACGATTTTCTGGTGCAATGTACATTTTAGAATTTTTATCTATGCCAAACGCATCATACCATGCATCGATATGAACGACAATGCCGTTAATGCGGTTTTTTCCCAAAGAATGTTCGTCGTTTTTTGTTAAACGTAACGCTTCTTCGTCGCGTATGTTTTGTGCCCAAGTACCAGCGTACGCAATAAAGAAACGCATGTCGGGTGTCATTCCAACTGTGTCTATGACGTTGTCGCCAAATTTTTTATATGCGTCATATGCGATTGTCAATCCACCATAGTCTGCCAAATTTTCACCCAATGTAAACGTGCCGTTTGCATTAACTTCATCATTGATTTTTATTTTATCAAAGAAGTCTTTCATAACAGTTGACAACTGGTTGAATTTTTCAGAATCTTCGGGCGTCCACCAGTCTTTCATATTTCCTTCGTTGTCAAAATTTCTGCCAAAATCATCAAAGCCGTGTGTCATTTCGTGCCCGATAACAGCGCCGATTGCGCCATAGTTAAACGCATCGTCTGTATCCATGTCGAAAAATGGATATTGCAGTATTCCAGCAGGAAAACAGATTTCATTACTAGAAGGATCATAATATGCGTTTATTTCATGTGGGGCCATGTACCATACTGTGGAATCTCTTTCTTGACCGATTTTGTTAATCCAGAATTGGTCTTCGAATTCTGCGGTGCGCATCATATTTTCAAACAAAGAATCATTTTTGATTTCTAGATTTGTATAGTCGCGCCATACGTCTGGGTATCCAATTTTTGCCTTGAATGAGGATAATTTTTTCAATGCTTTTTGTTTTGTTTCGTCGCTCATCCAATTTAAATTTTCAATACGTTTTGCATACGCTTTTTGCAGATTTTTTACCATTGTTTGGATACGTTCTTTTGCGGCTTCTGGAAAATATTTTGCGACAAAAATTTTACCTATTTCTTCGCCAAGTGCGTCGTCAGTTATTGCGATTGCGCGTTTCCAGCGTGGTTTTTTTTCTTTTTGACCGGCAATGGTTCTGTTGTAAAAATCAAAAGCTATGTCGTATGTTTTTTCGTCCAATAATCCATCGGCGTTGCTGCAAATTTGTTTCTTTAAATATTTCTTGATAAGTTCGATATCTGTATCGTTTATTATTGCGATTGCTTCTGTGATTGCTTCTGGTTGATTGATGTTAATGTATTTTGCGTGTTTTGTTCCGCGTGCTTGCAAATATTTGTCCCAATCAAACCCTGTAAATTTTTCTTTGACTTCGTCGATTGTCATTTTGTGATAAATTGCATGTGGGTCGCGCAGTTTTTCTTTTGGGTAAAAAGATTTTGCCATACGTTCTTCCAGTGCGTACAATTCTTCTGGGTCTGCATCAAAACCAAAGTTTTGTGTTTGTTTTGTGATAAATTCTTTATATTTCTGACGTATTTCAACTGATTTTGAATCTGTGTCAAAAAAGTAATCGCGTCCCATACCCAGTCCTGCTTGTCCGATATGGTACAGATAGTGTTCGCTGTCTTTTTGATCAAGTTCAACACTGTCGCCCCAAAATGCGTTTGTTGTTTTGTGCAAGTTGCCCAAGAAAGATTCCAAATTTTCGCGTGTAACAGCGTCAACTGCATCCAGATATTTTTGTACAGGCTTTGTGCCATCGGCGGTCAGTTTGTCTGTGTCCATTGCTAATTTATATAAAGTGCCGATTTTGCCATTATCGTTTTCTAAAATCTGTTTAATACGATCCAGATTTGTATTGTATAAAACTTCTGATACGCCGTATCTAACATAATCATCTGGAATCGGGTGCGCTTTCTGCCAGCCGCCAGTTGCATATGTGCAAAAATCATCGCCGGCGCGGATTTCTGTATTCATATTTTCTAATTTTATTCCAGTGTTCATTGTGTTCTCCTTGGTTTTATTGTGTGCCCAAATCAGAGTCCCGATAACGGCAAAGATTCCAATAATGTTTAATATTTTGTTGTTCATATTTTTTTACTTTATCAGGTTTCGTGTCAATTCGTCCAGAATCAATATTCCATCATCTGTTGCGCAGATTCTGTTATCTTGTATTTTGACTAAATTTGAATTTTTTTCAATCCAATTTATATCCAGTATTTTTTTTATTTCTTCATTAATTTTGCAACCGCGTTTTGTTCTGATTCCAGTAATGATGATTTCTATTGCGCGTTCATTTGGTGTTAACAGATTAAACGCTTCGTTGTTTCCGCGTTGTTCAAACCAGTGGTTGTTCAAAAAGATTCTGCCGGCAGCACCGCGTCCAATACCGATATAAGGTTGACCGTCCCAAATATTTGAATTGTGTGCGCATTGATTATCGTTGTTTTCTGCATAGTTTGACACTTCGTATCGTTTTAAATTCAGTTTTTCTTGAATTGTGATATACATGCTTGCCATAGTATTGTTATCTGGCATTTGTAAATTCATTTTTCCAAAAGGCGTATTTTCTTCGATTGTCAGTTCGTACAAAGAACAATGTTTTAATCCCAACTTGTTTATTTCTGTGCATAAATGCGCGACGTCTTCTGCGGTTTCTTTGGGCAGTCCATATATAAAGTCAGCAGATGTTTTAAGATTTTGTTGGTTGGCAAATTCTAACAGTTGCATTGCGTCATATGTATTGTGTCTGCGTCCCAAGAATTTTAATTTATTGTCGTCCAAACTTTGTATTCCGACAGACAGTCTGTTTACGCCCGATTTGCAAAAATCTTGCAGTTTAGTTTTATCCAGCGTCTTGGGATTTGCTTCGATAGTGATTTCTGTGTTGCTGTCCAGCGTGAAACAGTTTTTGATTTTGTTTATAATCGATTCAAAGCATTTTATTGGCATCAAAGAAGGTGTTCCCCCACCAAAAAACACAGTTGGTATATCGATTTTTCCCAGTTTATTTCCCCAGTATTCTATTTCCATGCAAATTTTGTTTGTGTATTCTTCCCAATCTGGTGTTTGACATGCGTGTGAAAAGAAGGCGCAATAATTGCATTTGGATATACAAAAAGGTACATGAATATAAATATTGTGCGCTGTGTTTTTCATTTGTGCGTATTGTACAAATTGTATTTTATCGTGCAAGAGATAAATTAAAATACTTTTCTAAACTAAAAAAATATGATATACTACACCTTGTATTATGATGAGAAAGATTGGAGTATTTTCATTTTTATCCCTGTTTTTTGCGCCATTGGCGGCGTTTTCTGCGTCCGAAGGTGTGCCGTCTTATTATCAGCAGTCGTCTGCACCAAACGCTAATCAGGCGTCTTATGGTCGTTATGCAGATATGGGATATACCAAATATGTTGGTGAATCTGGTAAAAAACAGGTTATTGGTTCGCGTACATATTCTTATCAGGTTCCTGCTGTGACGGTGCCGTCTGTTTATGGGACGATGACATATAATGGTGTTGCGATGCCACCTGAATCTGAACCACGCACGTCTTTGTATGCGGGGTATGCGCGTCGTTTTGCGGATTTTGAATTTGAAACTGGGGTTAATTCCATTTTGGAATGGGATGATATGGTCTGGAATGAAATTCAGGTTGGTGCACGTCATAATTTCAGTATTCGTGACTTTGATATGTATATCTATGGTGACTTTGCGTATGGAAATATGTCTCATGGCGGATTGTCTATGGACTATGACTTAAAGCCATATGATGAAGCGTATCCAGAAATCGGTTTGTTTACAATATCTATGGGGGATCAATCTGGACGCAGTAATCATTTGCGTTTTGGTATTGCTGCACATCATATTTGGGATATTGGTGGTTGGAAGTTGTCTCCTACGTTTGGTTATGAAATCTTCAAACATAATTTAGAGATGTCAAATCATTATTATCCAAATCCTGGGATATATTTACCATTGATGACAAATACTGGTGAATATGTATTCGGTGATGCGTTGGGTAATTATTATTCTGTTCCCCAGGGTATGACGACACCCGAAGAATGGTATCAGGTATGTATGGGGCCAGAAGATATCAAGGTTGTAACAAATACGCCGTCTGGTTATTATGATGGATATGCAATTTTAGGTAACGCGTTGGTTACAGGTGATTATTCCATTGATATGGGGACAACGCCTTGGGGGGTTGGGTCCGGTGAATGTGTGATTGTTGGCGGAGATGGTCCCGTTATTGTCGAAGGTACGACACACGAATATAATACTACGTGGTCTGGTTTTTATGTCGGGTTAGAGGTTGAAAAACAAATGACCCTGAAAGACAAATTGCGTTTTTATATGCAGTTTGGTTTACCGAAATATTCATCCGAAGGTATTTGGCCAAATCGTACAGACTGGCAGCAAAACCCCAGCTTTTTGGACGAGGGTAGTAACGGTGCATATTCTTATGCCGCAGAAATGGAATATGATTATAAATTGTCTGACAGATTGCACTTGTCATTAAAGGTTGATATGAACTTGTTCCATGTTGGAAAAATACCTGGCGAATTATATGTTGCAGAAACCAGTCAGTATGTTATTGATGAAAACGGACAATATGTAATGCAAGAAGTTCTCGACGAATTTGGCAATGTATATTATGTTCCATTACTGGAAACTATTGCCGCCCATACAGAACATATATCAGATTCGTTGAAACGTGCAACATGGCAGTCTTTTGGTTTGCATCTTGGATTTAAATATTCGTTTTAAATATTTTTTGGGGGGCATATGAAGTGTTTTGTTGCAGGTGTTTTTTCTGCGTTATTTTTGTTTTCTTTTGCTGCCAATGCAGAACGTGGTTCTTTTGATGTTGAACGTTGGTATGGATTGGTTGATACAGTTCGTGCACAGGCGGCATCCCAAGGGATTTCAACGAAAACAATAAATGAAACATTTCGTAATTTGGCGTTTGTTCCTTCTATTGTAAAAAGCGATAAAAATCAGGCAGAATTTAAATTAACTCTGGATGGTTATTTGCAGCGCACAGTTAATGATAAACGTGTTTCTGACGGGGTGCGTGCTCGTTCTATGTATCCGACATTGTTGTCGCGTGTCAGTGCACGATATGGTGTGCCTGCGCATGTGATTTTAGCATTCTGGGGTATGGAATCAAATTATGGTGCGGTAAAATCTCGTCATAAGTTAACAGATGCATTTTTTACATTGATGTATGATGGACGTCGCGAAGCGTTTTTTACAAAACAGTTGTTGGCGTTAATGGGTATTGCGGATAAAAACAAATTAGATATAAATGATATTTATGGTTCTTGGGCGGGCGCAATGGGGCATTTTCAGTTTATACCAACAACCCTGGCACAGTACGGTGTTGATGGCAACAAAGACGGTCGAATTGACATTATAAACAGTGTTGGCGATGCGATGTTCAGTGCTGCAAATTATTTGAATAAACTGGGGTGGAATCAAACCGAGCGCATTGTTCGTCAGGTTGTTTTACCGTCAGATTTTGATATTTCTTTGTTAGATGCAAAAACACGTTTGCCGTTGTCGCAGTGGGTTGCAATGGGTGTTGTTAGTCCTGATGGTTCTGCGTTGCCTGATACCGATATCGAAGCGGGTTTGGTTGCAGATGTTGCAGAAATTCGTGCACGTCGAGATGCTGCAATTACATCTGCTGTTGCATCGGATGTGGATATTGCGCCACAGCCTGTTATCAAGGCTTATTTAACATATCCGAATTTTTATCGTATCAAGAAATGGAATAACTCTAATTGGTATGCAATTGCAATTGCGGAATTGGCAGATAAATTAAAATAAAATAATTGCTATATCCGCTTTTCTTTGATATTCTTCCCAGTATATATAATACAAAGGATATATTTATGGCTATTAAAGTCCGTGATTATGAGGTTCGTTTAACCCGTAACAAAGAAGAAAGAAAACAGGTTCGTCAGTTGCGTTATGCTGTCTTCGTTGAAGAAGAAGGTGCATCAGCCACAGAAGAACAACGTGCGTTGGGCGAAGAATACGATGCGTATGACAGATATGCAGAGTATATGGCGGTTTTTCATAATGGTCGTGTTGTTGGTACATACAGAATTATTGACAGAAATGCCGCTGAAAAAATGGGGGGCTTTTATACAGAATGCGAATACAATATTTCAAAGATAAAAAAATATCACGGCAATATTGCGGAAATGTCGCGTGCGTGTGTTGAAAAATCATACCGTGAAAATGCGCTGGTAATGCGTTTGTTGTGGGCTGGTTTGGGTGAAATGATTGTTCGCCGCAGAATAGAAATTTTATTCGGTGTTGCGTCATTTGTTGGAACAAAACCTGCGCGCAGTGCTCAGGCAATATCGTATTTGTATTACAATCATTTGTCATCTAATAATTTACGTGCAACAGTATTGTCAGAAAATTTTGCGGACGGTGTTAATCCAAAATTATCCAGAATGAATATTCTGCCACGTGAATTTGTGGATGAATCAGATGCGCGTTCTGAAATGACGCCTTTGATTAAGGGGTATTTGCGTTTGGGTGCAACTTTTGGCAAGGGCGTGTTTGTTGATGCGCCGTTTAATTCGTATGATGTGTTTGTTATGATGGAAACTCGCAAGATGAATGCCACATATCAAAAACATTTCTTGGGACGTGAAAATGCGCTGGGTGAACCTGACGAAGACAAAGAACATATCATAAAAACAGTTGGACGTATTATCACAATGCCTGTGGTTGGTCCGTTTAAATTTGTTCGTGCATTTGTTGATTTCTTGTTACGTGAAGATGCGGCTGATGCAGAATATATCGAAGATAATGAAAAGTCAGAAAACGAAGAATAAAAACGATGGCAAATTTAAGAAAGCAAAATATTTTTAATACGTTTGGCGCATGTATAAAATTTTTATTGTTCTGGGTAATGGTTGTTATTCAGGTGCCAATAATTGCATTGTTGCCACGTCGTTGGGGCGTTCGATATATGCCTGTGTTTATGTGGTTTTTGCTGAAATTGGCGGGAATAAAAATTGTTGTCCATGGCAAATTGTCTGACGCGCGTCCATTAATGGTTGTGTCAAATCATATATCCGTATTTGAATTGGCGACATTTCCTTGTGTTTTTCATGGCAGTTTTATTGCCAAGAAAGAAATGGAAAATTGGCCATTGGTTGGTTGGGTTGCGAAAAAATTTGGTGTTATCTTTGTGGACCGTCGTCCGTCGCATGCACGCGATGCGTTGGCGGTGGTACAACGTGCTGTGCAAACTGTTAAGTATCCAATGATTTTGTTTCCAGAAGGCACAACAACAAATGGTGCGTATGTAAAGCCGTTTAAAAGTACTTTGTTTAACTTTGTTGAAAATTCAAACATCACAGTTCAACCAATGGCAATGCATTATCGTTACAAAGACGGTTCAGTAATTGACGAGCAAACTCTGGCGGATCATTTTGCGTATTTTGATAACAAGAAAATGGATATGGGTCCACATTGTAAAATTGAACGCAGTGCATTTGGTCAGGTTTTTCATATTATGATGCTGGGCGGCTTTACGGTTGAAATTACCTTGCTGCCACCGCCACCCCTGGGGGGTATGGACAGAAAGCAGATTGCTGAAACACTGCACAAAATCGTTTCAGAAAAATATATGGAATTAAAAGACAAGAAATAAAAAACAAAAAGAGATTTATAAAATGAAAACAGCTATTACACCAACACGCGCTGAAAATTTCAGCGAATGGTATCAGAATTTAATTGTAGCCGCAGATTTGGCAGAAAATGCACCTGTTCGTGGTTGTATGACAATTAAACCATATGGTTGGGCAATTTGGGAATTGATGCGTGATGAAATGGATCGTCGCATTAAATCGCACGGTGTTCAGAATGCGAACTTTCCATTGTTGATACCGATTGAATTTTTTAACAAAGAAGCGCAACATGTTGACGGTTTTGCCAAAGAATCTGCGGTTGTTACTCATCATCGTTTAAAAATGATTGATGGCAGACTGCAACCAGACCCAGAATCAAAATTAACAGAACCATATATTATTCGTCCAACATCTGAAACAATCATTGGCGAAGCAATGTCCAGATGGGTTCAGTCATATCGTGATTTGCCAATGAAATTAAATCAGTGGGTAAACGTAATGCGTTGGGAAATGCGCCCACGTATGTTCTTGCGTACATCTGAATTCAATTGGCAAGAAGGTCATAACGTATTCGCAACACACGAAGAAGCAAATGCGGACGCGCGTAAAATGCATAAGATGTATGGCGACTATATGCGTGAAATCTTGGCGATTCCATCCATTATGGGTGAAAAAACACCAGAAGAAAGATTTGCTGGCGCTGACCATACATACACATTGGAACATATTATGCAAGACGGCAAGGCTTTGCAGGCTGGTACATCACATGACTTGGGACAGCATTTTTCAAAATCGTTTGGCATCCAGTTCTTGGGTACAGATGGAAAACTGCAACATGCATGGACAACCAGCTGGGGTACAACAACGCGTATGATGGGGTCTATGTTTATGGTTCATTCCGATGATGATGGTTTGATTTTACCACCAGCTGTTGCGCCATATCAGGTTGTTATTATCCCAATTACACGTGAAGAAACCGCTGATGCATTAAATACACATGCTGCGGCGTTGGGTGAAAAACTGCGCGCATTGGGTATTCGTGTATTGGTTGATACGTCTGATATGCGTGCCCCAGATAAAATGTGGAAATGGATTAAACGCGGTGTTCCATTACGTGTTGAAATTGGTGCGCGTGAAATGGAATCTGGCGATGTTACAATTACGCGTCGTGATATTGGTCGTGAATCTAAACGTACAATCAAGGCAGAAGAATTAATATCTTCTGTATCGGATATTATGGTGCAAATTCATTCTGATATGGTTTCCCGTGTCGAGCAACGTAATCGTGATATGATACATGACGTTGCTGATTTATCGGAATTGGATTCTGCATTGACCGATGGCAAGATTGGATTCTTTCGTATCAAATATGAATTGACAACAAATGAACATTTTGAAGGATTAATGGACAAGCATAAAATAACCCGTCGTTGTTTAGACGACAACGATCCGACATATGTATTTGTTGCAAAGTCGTATTAATAAAAAAAACGGGGCGTTTGCCCTGTTTTTATTTTATTCCTCATACAAAACAGAAAAAATATATGATATAATAACAAAAAATATTCAGGAGAGAGCATGAAAATATCAATTATTGGTCTGGGGTCTGTTGGTTCTGCGGTTGCGACTGCGGTTGCGAATACCGGTTTGGCACGTGAAATGGTTTTATTTGACCGTGATGGTGTGCGTGCACGTGCTGCGGCCGAAGATTTGGGACATGCTGCGGCATTTTCATATGATATCAAGATAACTGCGGTCAATAATTACCGTGCAATTCGTGGCAGTGAAATTGTTATTATTGCGGCGGGTGCGAATCAAAAGCCTGGGCAAACACGCACAGATTTATTAAATGCAAATGCAGATGTAATTCGCGATATTATTCCGCGTGTAATGGCAAATGTTGATGCCAAGACTGTAAAGTTGATTATTGTAACCAATCCATTAGATGTTATGGTTATGTTGGCGCAAAGCTTATCAAAACTGCCTGTAAATCGTGTAATTGGTACTGGGACTATGTTGGATTCTGCGCGCCTGCGTACGATATTGTCGCGCCAGTTATCTGTATCGACCCAGTCTATCAGTGCCTATGTCTTGGGTGAACATGGCGACAGCAGTATGATTGCATGGGGCGCGGCGTGTATCGGCGGAATTGATTTGGCGGGCTTTTGCAAGCAAACGAAAATCAGCCTGCTACAAACGACCAAAAACACAATCGAACACCGTGTACACAATGCTGCGTATGAAATAATTCGTGGTCGTGGTGCAACATGGGATGGAATTGCCGGTGCGGTTGCGGACTTGGTACGTTGTATTGTAAATGATGAAAATCGAATCCTGACGGTCAGCACGGTTGATGGTGTTGGCAGCAAGGCGTTATCTATGTCTTTGCCACGCATTGTCGGGCGCAGTGGTGTTACAAGGACATTGATGCCGCGTCTGGATGCGTCAGAATCGGCAGCCCTGCGTCGCAGTGGACGTATAATCCGTAAAAATTATGATACGCTATAAAAATCCCCAGTTTTGGGGATTTTTAATCAATGATTTGCATTTTATTGTAATTGTGCAAAATGTTATGCATGTTGTGACATAAACGGTCTGAAATCACAAAAAATCCTTTGAATACAGTCATATACACTTTGTGTCCATATTGTGATATGTTGTATGGTATGAAAACACCTGTAACATATATTGTGTCGGAACAATCAGACAGTATCGTTGCGTACCATAATGGTCGCCAGATTGGCGAAATCAGTTATGTGCGTGTCGGTATTGATAAAATGATAATTGATTATACTGATGTGCACCCTGATTACAGGAACCAAGATATTGGATTGTCGTTGGTTCGCAGTGCCGCAAATTTGGCGCGCAGTCAGCATCGTCGTGTAATCAGTCTGTGCCCATTTGCGCGTGCGATGTTTAATCGTTATCCTGAATTTGATGATATCAGGTTGATGAACGTTCATTAAAATATTCATTGCAAAAAAATCGTTTTTTTATTAAAATTTTCCCAGTAAATATCGGGGGGGATTATGATTAAAATTTCGCGTGCAATATTGGTATTGTTGATATTTTTGAACGGCTATGTCAGTTTGTCTTTGGAATTGGTTGTTTTGCGCCAGTTGGATTTTTACGTCGGCAGCAGCGCCGTTGTAACCAGTATAATTATGGCGATTTTTTTAGGTTTTATGTCCATTGGCTATTTTGTTGGAGAATCAAAGAAACTGGGCCAGAAAAAAATAATTAACATTTTAAATACCAGTTTTTTATTCATTGCAGGTTTGTCGGTTGTCGCGGCCAGTTTTCCACTGATAAGTCAGTATTTCATGTGGATGTATTCAGGTGGTATTGAATCTGGTGTTTTACAAACGTTTATTTATTCTATTGTATTTCTGTCTGTTGGTCCATTTTTGTTTGGTTTGAATACCACGTTGTTATCACGCCTGTTGCGTCAAAAATCTGCGAATTCAACGGGTAATATTATGGCGTGGGACACGATTGGTTCTGTTGTTGGTTCTGTTATTACAACATTGTTATTGATGCCATTTGTTGGTGTTAATAATACGGTTGTTTTAATAACTGTTTTATCTGTTGTATCATCGCTGTTGTTGCGTCGTCGTTGGTGGGTATGGTTGTTAAGTATTTTTGTCTTGTGTTTATCTGCATATATAAACAGTGATGTGTATCAGTATAAAAAATATGGAATATTGGTTAACAATGCAAATTCTACGATTTCTGTCGAAGATATATCAAATATGCGTATTTTATATATGAACGGTCTGCCGATGTCAGTACTAGACAGACAGAACAATCGTATGGCGGAATATATTAATTTCTTGAACGATAATTTTATTTACAATATGCCAACAGATCGCCGTTACAAGATTTTGGTTTTGGGTGCGGGTGGTTTTACATTGGGGTTGGAAGATACGCGTAACGATTATACTTTTGTTGATATAGAACATACGTTACAAGACGTTTCAGAACAATATTTCTTGGAACGCAAATTAACACCGAACAAGAAATTTATTGTTGCCGATGCCAGTCAGTTTTTAAAAAATTCAACTGAAATGTATGACTTTATCTTGCTGGACGTATATTCAAATTCTTATCAGGTTCCCGAAAGTTTAATTACTGCGGAATTTATGTCGCGTTTAAAATCGCGTGTTGCGCCAAAAGGTATTATTACCATGAATATGGTTGTCAGTCCGAATTTCAGCGATAACTATTCACGTGTTTTTGATAATACTTTTCGAACTGTATTTCCATATAACACATCGCGTCATATTGTTGATGAAACGTTTGATTCGTGGCGCAATGATTTTGGTGCGACAAACGTGATTTATATCTATTACAACATTGAAAATGACGGTCGTATATATACTATTAATAAAACGCCGGTGATATATGACAGATAGTTTGTTATTTTATTGAATCATCATAAACGACATAATCTATGTCGTTTATTTTTATGCGCAAAGACCGTGTTGCATCAACAGACATTTTTTGTATATTTTCGCCATCGGATATTTGATACAAATTTGCAGAATATTTTGTGTCGCCGTATCGCACATACAGGCGTCGTTCGGTTGGGGTTGCAGGACTTTGGTGTACGTACAAGACGTTATCGCCAATATGTAATTTTCGCCCGCATTGTGATTGTGTCCACATGCCAGTTGGTGCAAACGGGTGTTGATCGGGGCAAGGTATTAACCCTTGGTCAACTGTTTCGTTGAAACTATACGTTCCCCCCATGCAATAGCTATCATTTGGGCAGCGTGTGCATTCAACATTATTTGCCAACAAATAATATCCCAATGGGCATATTATTTGACGTGGTGCAAATACCGCTTCCAGAAAAACATCATTATGTACCCCCAGTATATTTGAAACACAACCTTTGGTTTTGTCTTGTCCAATGGCGTCATTAAAAATAACGCCTTGGCTTTTATTTTCGTTAAAAGCGTATGTCCCAGGGATACAAATCGCCTCGGACGGGCATGTCTCACAATGTGCGGTATTTATTGGCAAATAGAATCCATCTGTGCATGTTATTTGTTTTGGTTCAAACATTGGTACCATTTCGACATTTTCTGTAAATCCTAATATATCTGTATTACAGCCGTCTGTAATCGTTGTTGAAATAAAGTCCCCTGCAATGGCGGGAAATATAAAGAAATACGAAAAAAATATAAGTATTTTTCGCATATTATTCCTTAATCGGTCCTGCGATTAAATCTGGGCCCGATTGTTTATAGAAAAATGTTTTGGTAACTTTGTCATAGAAACAAACAACGCCATCAGGGTCTGTTACGGGGATAAGATCCCGCACCAAGACTCCGTCTTTTTTTATTCTAAAATAATAAATATCACCAGTAAAATTACAGAATTTACCTTCGCCAGCGCCGCCCAGCCAAATATTTTTATCCGATGTTACTTCTCCGGATAATGTTGTCTTATATGTATTGTTATTAATTGTTCCAACAAGATCTTTACTTGTCTTGTTTATATATAAATTATAAGTGTTAACAGAATATCGAGGTATTTCTTCTTTTATATAAGATCTTCCTGCATTCAGAGATACTTCTGTATGACTGGCGTGTATTGATATAGAACCAGAGCTGTTAGATATTGCTGTTGTACTGCTACATATTCCTGACGCTCCAAAAGCGATTGTATATACGGTGCTAAAAGCAAGTTTGATGTCATATTCAATTTCATTTGAATCAAACGCAATACCTGTATCGATATAGGTTATTTCGTCACCTGATTGGAATGTTACATATTCTAATTCTCGGGCGGCCTTTGGGCGCCAACCAACAAAATCATATCCATATTTTGTTGGATGTGTTTCTGGTACTTTTAATTCGTCTCCAATTGTGCAAGTTGAGTTTTGATATGTTGTATTGTCTTCGTTGATAAAATGCAAATCTACCTGTTCTGCAACTGCTGTGGTTCCAATAAATATGGATAATAAACATAATATAATGCGTTTCATATCTCCCCACTCTTTTATAACAGAAAAAACCGCCACATGAAATCGGGCGGTCGGGGAGTTGGTAAATCAGATTGTGAGTGATTCTGCTGGGCTTTATATATACCACCAGCAGCTCCCCAACCGTATATGTCGGGGATATCACCGATGCAATTTGCACCGGCAACTTTTAATAACGATGCGTTTGCACCGCACAATCTGGGCCTACCACAGCCCCGAACCCAATCTCTTGGATTCAACAGTCAGTATAAAGTATTTTTGAAAAAATGTAAACAGTAAATGCGGATGTTTATCCTTGGGGTTGTTTATTTTTTTCATGTGTGTTACATAAAAAGCGCTTGCACGATTTGTGATATATTTTCTATAATCTGTCTGATAGCAAAGGAGAAAATAATGAAATGGTTATCTGTATTGTTTGGTTTAATGTTTATGTATGGTGCCGGTGCTGCGGATATAACAGTATATTATTCCCCACATTGTCCACACTGTCATCACGCGCGTGATTTTATATCAAATACATTGATTTATGAATACCCAGAATTAACAACAACAATGGTTAATGTTACATTGCCAGAACATCGTGAAATGTTTCAAAATGCGGTTAAAAAATGTGGCTTTGAATCCGGTGGTGTTCCTGTATTGGTAATCGGTGAAAAGTGCGAACAGGGCTATGCCGATTTTATGCAGGACGATTTGCGTAGCGCGGTCGAAGCAGATTTGACAGATGAACAGAAATCTGTTGCCGCGGCAAATAAAAAAGCATTGGAAACAGATGCAGAAAAGTTCAAGTCAGAAAATGCATCACGTGCACAATCAATTATTGAATACAGTGTTTCTGATTCTGGCGAAAAAAAAAATGACCAATCCGGCGGCCTGAATTGGCGTATTGTAATATTGGTTGTTTTGGTTGCGGGCTTGGGATATTTCTTGATTCGCAAAGACAAATAAAAAACAATAATATGGCGGTTACAAAATGTTTGATTTAACATTTATTGATTATATTTACATCGCGGTCGTATTGGCATCTACCATATGGGCGACGATACGTGGTGGTGTTTTTGAAACTATTGCGACGTTGTCATGGGTTGTTGCGGCTGTTTCTGCACGTTTTGCGTCCCCATGGTTGGATAAAATGTTGCAGACATGGTTTGATTTGTCAGAATCAACAGTTGCAACATTGGTTGCGTCATATTTTATTGTGTTTTTTGCAGTACTGTTATTTGTTGGTTTTATCAACCAGAAATTGCGCGATAAAATCCAAGACAGTATTATGAATGTAACAGATAAAACATTGGGTGTTATATTTGGTATAATTGGTGGTATTGTTGTTATGGGGTTATTTTATTGGGGGGCGTTGTGGTATTATTCAGATATGCCTTCGTTGCCAAAATCTATTGCGCAATCGCGTATGCGTCCTGTTATGCAAATGACTGCGATAAAATTGGACGAATGGTTCTTCCCTGGTCCAGAAAACAGATTATTGGCACGTGATATGGCTGGCACTCACGAAGCGTTGGAAATATACAAGAACTTGATTAATCCTGCGATTGCTGGTCGCACTCAACGTGCGTCTGTGTCTGAAACCGGTGCGGTTGTTGAAACGGAACCAGAAACAGGATATAAATCTTCGGAACGCGCAGCATTGGAAAATCAACTGTTACAAATTGAAACTGTTGCCCGCGCAATCGAAGAACATGAAAATAAAAAAGTCGTAACAGATTCTGTATCGCAATAGTTGCTTTGTTTGTTACGGAATTCATACCTGCTGACACAGCGGGTATTTTTTTGCATACTTTTTTACATAAAACAAGCAAAGGATTTTCATATGTTAATAAAATCAAAAATATGTTTCACTATCTTGGTTGTGTACGAGATTATCGCGGTCAGCGCACTGCATTTCAAACGTGTGTGTGATTCAATGTTTGCAACGTCTTTTTGTGATGGCTGGTTCCGTTACTTTTTATTTTGTGTGGTTGTTCCGCTGATTACAATGTTAATAATAATGTGGATTCGTGAAATTGTTCATGCGCATCGTCGTCGCAGATTAATTCGTCGTGCACGCAGTGCGGTAAACGGTATTTTGTCCAGTATTCGTGGAAAAATTTCCACAGAAATAGATTTGCAAGATATGGAAAAAATTGTAACTGCTGCGGTATTGGTCGGAATAAAAAAGTACGCAGATCGTCATCCCAACATTCGTCAAAATGTTAATCATATTATGGATGTTGCATCGGGCAGGGCAGATTTAAATATGATGAGTACCGATGATGAAAAAGTACCTCAGATTAAACGTACTGCGACAAAAAAATCTCGTAAATAAAAAATCCCCAATCGGGGATTTTTATTTCTGTATTGCACGCGTATAATCATTAACCAGTTGTTTATGAATGTCGTGCTGAATTTGCTTAAATGTTTTGTGTTCTTTATTTTTGTTTATATATGATACGCGTCCCACAGATTCTAAATAATTACAATCAAAACCAACGGTTCCATCTGGATAAAAACAATAAACCAGTCGTCCCTTGGCATCGCCAATTGGTGATACAGCAATTTCAGATAATTTGGTTGTTGTTGGTATTGATTTTACATCTATGTATTCCCCGACAAAAGATTCAACGGGTGTATCTTTAATTGTATATTTTGCGGCCAGGTTGTTTTCTGATAATTCAAAATTTTTTATATCTATCTTAGGGTTGTTTAAAATACGTGATTCAAATAACGGAACGGATTCAAAAAATGTAAAGGTTTTTAAATTTACATTTTTTCGCAGTTTTTTATCTGATGTTATTGCGTTTGCAATTTTTATAAACCAATCAGCAGATTGTGACGGATGTAATTTGTCATCAACAGATATTGCCATGGATAATGCGGACGACTTGGTCAGGTGTTTTTTTATCAATATGTTTCCGCATATATTTAACAGCCATCTTGGATATTTTTTTATTATGTGTTGTATTTCTTGTTCGTTTGCAACATATCCATGCGACGGTTTTAATTGACGCAGCATTTTTAAAATATCACCGCTTTTTTGTTTGTCTTGAACCCATGTGCCATTTGTTTTTATTTGCAGTTCCCAACCACGATTTAAAACATTATCTGAACATTTTTTGATGTATTCAATTGGTGCGGTAAATATTTCGCCACCAGAAAAAACAACCGATTGTGTAAAGTTTTCAATATTGTTAAATTCGTTCAGATAAAAATCCAAGTCGTCCAACGACAATATGCTTTTTTGTGTTTCTGGTGATGATTGCATATAGCATCCTGGGCATTTTAAATTACAATGACGTGTTAAATAAAACAGCATTTCGACTTCGTAATTTTGTGTGTCATAGATTATGTCTGATATGTATTTTGAATATTCTGTTGGTTTCATCTTTTTTTCTTGTATGCCAGAACGTATGGAACCAGTTTATCTTGATGATTGTCGCCCAGCCAAGTTCGGGGAATTATAATACTGTTCCCCATACCTGCTGCCATTTTTTCAACAGTGTCACCATTTTTTGCATTAAGCAATTTTTCCAGTGTTACAGAAACCTTGTCCATTGTGTTCGGCAGTATAAAAGTAATTTCATCGCCAACACGTGTTTCATTACGCAGTTCAAAGGTAATGTTTTTATCGTCTACCGCAGTAATTACGCCCGCTGCATGATATTCAGATGTGCTGCGTGTTGTGTCATAGTTATGTGCGCTGGGGCCTAATGGTCCGTCAAAGAACGCAGTTGTATATCCACGTGTTTCCAATCTGTTCAGATTATCCATAAATGCAGTTGGGTCAAAATTTTCAGGGTCGCGTGCGTATTCGTCCAGTGCGCAACGATATGCGTGAACAACACTGCCAACATAGTATTCACTGCGGTTGCGTCCTTCTATTTTCAAAGAATCAGGGTTTGCGGCCACCACTTCGCCCAGACGCGGCATCAGACACAAATCTTTTGAATTCATAATATATGCGCCACGTTCATCTTCTTCAATAGGCATTTCGATACCAGTATCAGCCTCACGCAGGATTACGTCATATTTCCAACGGCACAACTGTGCGCATGCGCCACGGTTTGCTGGACGACCGGTGATAAAGTTTGATAATAAACAGCGTCCTGAATAAGACATACACATTGCGCCGTGTACAAATATTTCCAGACCAATATCAGGACATTCTGCACGAATTGTTTTAAATTCATTGTGTGAAACTTCACGTGCCAGAACACATAATTTTGCACCTGCGTTTTGCCAGAACTTAACGGTCTTGGCCGAGCATATATTTGCCTGTGTTGAAATGTGAATTGGAATTTCTGGGAAATTTTCACGTACCCACATTACTATCCCAGGGTCAGATACAATTAGCGCATCTGGTTTCAAGTATTTTATTACTTCTGCGACACGCGGCATATTTGCATATTCGTGATCATGTGCGAACAGATTAAAAGCCAAGTAAACTTTTTTACCGGCAGCGTGCGCTAATTCGATACCTTGTTTAACACCTTCGACATCGATTTTTGCGCGTGCCCGCATTGAAAAGCCAGGTAATCCAGCATAAATAGCATCAGCACCATATAAAATGGCGGTTTTAAAGGCGTCCAGCGTACCTGCCGGCGCCAACAGTTCTGGTAATTTCTTAGTCATGTTCCATATTGTGCCTGAAAAAAATCCAAAGGCAAGAATTTTTAATAAAAAACGGGCAATTGCCCGTTAATTTATAATGACTTTATTTTTTGATACGCGTTTGCGATAGTCGCTTGATTTATTTCTTCCTTTTGTTGTTTTTGTGCCTTTTTCATTTCAATCTTCTTGGTAGCCTGCATAATCTGTTCTTTCTTTTTTTCGTTTAACTGTCTTTTATCATATTGTTCACGTATAAAATTTAATAAATTAGAAAATCTGATAAAACGTGCATTTGCCAATTTAATTTCTATATTATACGGTGCACCAGCATACTTGCAGTCTAATTCAACAATGATATCGCCCTTTTTATCCAATACTGCCAGTTTTTTCTCTATTATTTCAAACCCAATATCAATAGAGTCCATCTGGTAAAGCACAGAATTACCCTCGGATGAATAGATTATATTATATTTTTAGACTTTGAAATTTTTTTAGCCAATTGGTCAAATAACTTACCTTCTTCACGATATTGTTTATTGAAAAATAACATAATATATCCTTTTGTTATATCAGCATAATTATATTAAATAATACATAAAAAATCAAATGAAAGGGATTTATTCCATTGGTTTGAAAATATTTTTTGATTTTTTTCTTGCGTTACGATTTCATATATGTATAATTGGCAGGCAACGCCGGTTTAGCTCAGCTGGTAGAGCGGCTGATTTGTAATCAGTAGGTCGTTGGTTCAAGTCCGACAACCGGCACCAGTAATTTTTCTTAGAAATCCAGCACTTTTGTTGGATTTTTTTATTATTTTCAGACAATTTCAGTTTTAGCCATCACATCAAAAAAGGTTAGTTTTCCAAGCCTTTGACGCACTGAACAACAAAAACAAGAGTAAAAGCATGATAAAGTGTGATGCAAACTGTGATGCATTAGGTAATATCTGGCTAAGAAATAACGTGTTTTATTATATTGCAGAATTACCAAGAATAGACGGAAAAAGACGGTATTTTAGGAAATCTTTGCATACCAGAGATTATTTTGAAGCACGCGAACGGGTAAAACTGTTATTAGCAGGTAAAGAATATGCACCACGAAAGCAAATTAACCTGCCATATCCAGATACTGAAATTAAAACACCTAACCAGAAAATAACTATTGGTGATGTATTGGAATCCGCACTGATTAAAGCAAATAACTGTGAACAAGAAACAACCCAGAAAAGAAATGCTATCAGAACATTATTAAAGCAAATCAAGTTAACCTTTAATGATGACTATTCCAAATTACACAATGTTAAATCAGTGCAAAAAATTATACAGAATATTCTTGCAATGGACCATTTATTGGGAAGTGGGAAACGCAAAAAAGCAAGATATATCAAGGAAGTGTTAAGATGTGGTTCTGACCTATATCCACAATATTTTAATCCAAGTGTTATAAATTGCATACCAACGATTGAAAAGACCAAACGTTCAGAACGCAGACCACATATGCCATATTTACAAAAGGACTTATTAAATCTGTTCAACCCAAAACACAACCACTTTAAAAAGCACCCTGATGAATTCTTTGTATGTATGATTGCAATGTTTACAGGTTCACGATTAAACGCAGCGATAACATTACAATTTGATGACATTATTATTAAAGATGGTATCAAATGTATCAATTTTATAGAAAATCACCCTATGAAACGCTTAAAAACCGAAGCTTCTGAAAGAATTGTACCAATAGCACCACAATTACTAGAACTCGGCTTTTGGGAATATGTAAAACGCAAGAAAAAACAATATGATGCAAAAGGTACGGACTTTATATTCCCACATTGTATAACAGCCAATGGTACATATAATAATAAGTATTCCCGTTCTTTAAGTAGCTTTGTCGCGAAAATTGGAATCCAACAACCCGACAATGGCAAATATGATTTTCACTCGTTTAGAAAAAATGCCAGTATCGGAATGCAAGACATCGGAATACCGACATCGTATATTAATCAAATTATCGGTTGGGAAGGCAGAACAACAATGGAAGCGTCGTATTCCAACCACACATTGCAGCAAATACACACTCAGGTAAAGCGTTTTTCATATCCGTATCTGCAACCACACTTTAATAAATGGAAACAAATAATGTCCAAAAAATGAGTATTTACTAGCGATAAATGCACCAGATATTACCTATT
>JAZQRR010000003.1:0-52676 GCA_045629645.1 Candidatus Enterousia sp.
AATATTCAAAAGTATAAATAAACTTATATTACTATTGTCCTTTTACACCATATTTACCACGATTAATTGGACGGTATGACAACGCTTCGGCTAAATCAGTCATTTCAATATTGTCGCCACCACGCAAATCGGCAATTGTGCGTGCCAATCTTTTTATTCTGTTATATCCGCGTGCAGACATCCCCATTTTCTCAGCAGCGCTATTTAAAAATGTGGTTAATTCGCTGTTTAATGCGGCAAATTGTTCCAGTTCTGGACCGTCTAGTCTTGCATTTATTTTGCCTTGTCTGGAAATCTGTTTGTTTCGTGCAGCTACAACGCGTTCACGAATTTGTGCGCTGGTTTCGCACATGGTTTTATCGTCAGTTACCATTTCCCATGGTTTTACAGCGTCAACATCTACGTGTAAATCAATTCTATCCAACAACGGTCCTGATATTTTGTTTTGATAAGCTTCGGCACATCTTGGTGCACGTGTGCAAGACAATGCAGAATTTCCCAGATGTCCGCATGGGCATGGATTCATTGCTGCAATCAATTGGAATTGCGCAGGATATGTTGCATTCTTTTTTGCGCGTGATATTAATATTTTTCCAGATTCCATTGGTTGACGCAAAATTTCTAATGTTGCGCGATTAAATTCAGGCAATTCGTCCAGAAACAGTACGCCATTATGTGCCAAAGATATCTCCCCAGGGCGTGCATCAGAACCACCGCCTGCCAATGCAACCGGACTGGATGTATGATGAACGCTTCTGAACGGACGTTCTGATATCAACGATTTATTATTCAACTGTCCCGCAATTGAATAAATTATAGACGTTTCCAAGATTTCTGTCGCACACATTTCTGGCATAATTGTTGGTAACCGTGATGCCAGCATTGTTTTCCCGGACCCCGGCGGTCCAACCATTAACATTGCATGTCCACCAGCCGCTGCGATTTCCAATGCGCGTTTTGCGGCCGCCTGACCGTGTACGTCAGCCATATCAAGTGTGTGTTGTGTGGCCACAACTGGTGTTGTTAAATCTGGTACCGGTAAAATTTGAGTGCCCTTGAAGTGGTTTATTAATTGCATTACATGAAAAGGGGCTAAAATATTAGTGTGTCCTGCCCAGCGTGCCTCGGCCCCTTGGTCCCCAGGGCATATAATACCCATATTTTTATTGTTTGCCCATACGCTGGCAGGTAATACGGCGTCTGTCTTGACGATTGTGCCGTTTAAACCCACTTCACCCAAAATAACATATTTTTCCAATTCGTTTTCCGGCAAAACCCCGATTGCGCACAAAATTCCGCATAATATTGGCAAATCAAAATGAGAACCACTTTTTTCAACATCTGCTGGTGATAAATTTACGGTCAATCGTTTTGGTGGTAACGACAGGTTCATTGCGGCCAGAACATTTCGTATGCGTTCGGCAGATTCCTTGACCGCGCGGTCTGCCAAACCGATGATATTAAATTCTGGTTTGGCCAGTCCTGTGGATAATTGAACCTGAACATCAATAGATGTTGCATCCATCCCATTAAAGATGATAGAGTTTAAAGAAATCATACCTGAATATTATAACTTGAATTAAATTTGTGCAAGTTATAATATGATGTGTTGTTATAAAAAGGAAAAAATATGCCTGCCAAAAACAAGAATGCTGCACGTGAATGGTTTAATACAATATTTTACGGTGCATTAATTGCGATTGTCTTTCGCAGTTTTTTATTAGAACCATTTAATATTCCGTCTGGGTCAATGATTCCATCATTACAGGTTGGTGATCATATCTTTGTTGAAAAGTGGGCGTATGGGTATTCTCGTTATTCTTTTCCGTTTGGTTCATGGCGTTTATGGAATGGGCGTTTTTGGGCATCAGAACCAAATGTTGGCGACGTGATTGTATTCAGAAATCCAATTAATGAATCCCAAGATTTTGTTAAGCGTCTGATTGCGACTCCTGGGGATACGGTTCAGGTAAAACAAGGTCGCCTGTATATCAATGGTAAAATTGTTCAACGTGAAAATCCACGCCCTTATATTGTTGCGACATTGCCAAAATCTATGCGCAGCGTCGGCTATTACAAGGATAATATGTCTATCAAGGGTAATAAGATATGGGTTGATAACCAGCCTGCGGATTTTGAATATACTATCGAGTACAAGCCGGATAATTACTGTTATTTGTATAATGGTGCATGTGGTGTGTTCAATGCGGTTCAATACACAGAAACATTACCAAATGGTGTATCACATGAAATCATAGAATTCAGTGATGATGCGCATTTTGACAACACGCCGTTATTCACAGTTCCTGAAAATCATTACTTTTTTATGGGTGATAACCGTGATAACAGTGGCGACAGTCGTGGTGATGTTGGTTTTGTTCCGCGTGATAATGTTTTGGGACAGGTTTGGTTTATATGGTATTCTCATAACTATTATGCACCAATGTTGGCGTTGTGGTCGTGGGGAAATAAAATGCGTTGGGACAGATTTGGAATGGGCGTGAATTAAGATGAAAAAATTAAAATATACATTTGCAGACAATCGTTTGCTGGACTTGGCATTGACACAAAGTGGTGCAGATGCGATGCATAATAATGAACGTCTGGAATTTATTGGCGATCGTGTTTTGGGGTTAAGTGTGGCCTCATTGTTGTATGCGATGTATCCCACAGAATCCGAAGGAGAATTGGCGCGTCGTCATGCAATGTTGGTTTCAACAGAAACGTTGGGGAATGTTGCGCGTGATTTAGAACTTGAAAAAAGTATTCGTCATGGTCATATGACGGCTGGTCGTGTTCAACACATGTTGGCGAACACGATGGAGGCTATATTTGGTGCGATATATTTGGATGGTGGTTTTGATGCGGCGCGTGAAGTCATTGTTGATTTGTGGCGCGAATTGGCGTCTGTTGATATTGTTGCCCCAAAAGACCCAAAAACAGCGTTGCAGGAATTGGTGCAAAAGATGGACAATGGAAATTTGCCGACGTACGAATTTTTGGAACAAACGGGCGCTTCTCATAATCCTGTATTCAATGTCAGGGTTTCTGCGATGGGGCGTTCTGCGATGGGGCAGGGTGCGTCAAAAAAGGCGGCAAGCATTGCTGCTGCGGACGCATTGTTGAAAATGCTTGATTTTTAAGCGATTGGGATTTAAAATCTGCGCATAATAAATACAAAGGAAAAAAATAATGTTTTCAATCTTATTAGTTTTGTTGGTAATCGTTGCTGTTTTAATGACTTGCTTGATTTTGTTACAAAAGTCCGAAGGGTCTGGTATGTCTGGTTCTGCGGCGGCGTCTATGTTTGGTGGTGCGTTAACCGGTTCTGCGGCTGGTAACTTTTTAACGCGTGCAACGGCATGGTTGGCAACAATATTTTTTGTTTTGTGTGCGATTTTGGCATTGTTGGCATCAAATACACAGGTTGAACAAACACAAAGTGATTTGCGCCAAGAAATTATTTTACAAGAAGCGGCATCTCATACAACGGCTGTAACGGATGTGCCGGCTTCTGACGCTAAATAAAAAAATCCCCGAAATGGGGATTTTTTTTATTCGTTTATATAAATATTCCAGTGGTTGGTATTTGGGACGATAATTATTTCTTGTTCTTGTAACCATTTTTTTGATAATTCATACGGTACAACAGTATCATGTTCTGCGATGTAGTGTTTTTGTGGGACGCGTGGCAGTTGTTCCATGTTTTCTGACTTTAACAACGGCGCATCGCCAAAATATTGTGTCCAATCTTGATGGTTTAACACGCCAGCCACAGTTATCCACTTCTGTATGTTGATTTCAGGGTGTTTTTGTATCACCAGCCCAGAAATCATCGCGCCACCCGAATATCCTATTAATACTACAGGTTGTGTGCGTGCTATTTGTTTTATTGCGTCTGCAACAGAATCTGTCGCAAGAACAGAAAAGCGCCCATTTGTCCAGTCTGATTTTGTGCATTTTGTGTCTTGTGTAAATTGACAAGGACGTGCCATATACACAACGTTTTCGTATGGTGCGCTGGCTGCAATATCGCGCATTGTGGTTCCGTGTGGCGTTGGGTTGTGTGTTGGTTTTCCACGTGCATCAAATGCGTAGCCGTCTCCTTCGATATATATGTATATTGGTGTGTCTGGGTTGGTTAAACGTTGGTGTGTTGCAATATCAAAGTAAGATGTTTTTATATTTTTTTGCGTAAAACCATCAGGGGCGCGCCATTTTGCAGTGCATCCTGTAAACAATACGGCCAAGATAACAAATTTAACTTTCATAATTCAATACACAGGTTATCTGTAAAATGAAAAAAAATCAAAATATAATTTATTGACAAAATACTTGACAAAAGATTTGTTTTGGGTATAGTGTGATCAAGAACAAAGAAAAAAAGGACAGATTATATGAAAAATAATAATAAGGTAAAGGCAGCAGCACGTCGTGTTCAAGGCAAAAAAAATAAGAATTCATTTTGGTCACGTGTATGGCGTGTAATCAGTTGGCCGTTTCGCAAGATTGCACAATTATGTAAATGGTTTTGGAAATGGGTTTGCAGTTTGAATTTTATTGGTTTGTTAAATATTGCATTATTAGTATCTATTATTGTTTTGTTTTCATTATTGATTATTGATATTGTTGGTTGTTGTAAACCGTCAGTTGTTGTCGTCAGCCAGCCTGTGCCAGTCGTACAGCGTGCATCGACACGTAATATTGTTAATCGTCAGCCTGTATTACCAATCAGTCAGTCCAAGACAGCACAGCCGGTTAATGTTGTTCCTGTAAAACAGTCCGAGGTCAAGATTGCTCAGCGTCAAATTGCGCGCCAAAAGAACACATTGATGGGTGATGTTATTATTGACAGTCGTGGTGCTGGCACGATGTTGAAAACAGGTACCAAAGTAGAAGGTAATCTTTATTTGCAAAATATGTACAAGTACACATTGCCGTGTAATGTTCGTGTAAATGGTAATTTGTTTTTGCGCGACGTTGGTTTGTTGCAATTTTGTGGTGATTTTATCGTAACAGGTAATATTTATGTCAGCCCACGTTCTTCGTTTGGTCCAATTCCAAAGAAATCGCATTTGGGCGGATATGTAGTATTGTAATAAAAATCACCACAATCAGTGGTGATTTTTTTTCAAGGTGTATTTGTTTGTTTTTTTATGTTATAATAATACAGTCTAATCAAAAAGGAAGGATGATGTTTGAAAAAATCTTGAATGTTTTGTCTCAGAATTTGGGATATACGGTTGTTTTTGCAATATCGATTGTTTTGTTTTCTGTTTTTTCAGATGGGCTGGTTGCTGGTATAATAACCGCGTTATCTGCATTGTTGGCATATGCGTGTGTGGCTGCATTGTATAAAGAATATAAAAAAACAGCATCACATAAACCAGTATCTGGAAAAAAGAAGGCAAAAAAATAAAAAAAGTCCGCATTATGCGGATTTTTATTTTTTTTTAATATTTTTATTTTTATCACATATTGTTTGTGTTATAATACAAGGTATGAGAAAAAGAAATATATTTTTATTACCGATTTTATCGTGTTTATTTGCCATGCCTGCGATTGCAGATTGGCAGTATCCTGGGACTTATATTGGCGATGGCTGGTACGAAGATGATGGTATGCGCTTTGTCATATCTGCGCGTGGTGGCGCATCGTTTGGTTTTGCATCAATGAAAAATGACGTTGGTGCAATTGTAACTGACTATTATGTTAGTCCCGATTTGAAGGATGTTGCAAACGCCGCATATTGCAAGGCTTCTGGTGCATGCACTGGTTGGGAATATGCGGGATATGGTGAATTATCTCGGGTGCCTGTGACACAGGATTTTGAAACATTTACTTTTGCTGGTGGTGCCAGTGTTGGTTTGACTTTACCAAATACCCCACAATGGCGGTTCGAAGCAGGCTGGGATCACATAACCAAATCTGATTATAATGCATCCCCCATGTTCAAAGGTGATTTGACGCTGGTTGGTGGTGATATCAAGGATATTTCTATTCCGGTGGAAAGTGGATCTGTAAATTCTCAGATAAGCACAGATATATACAGTGTAATGGCGTTTTACGATTTCTTTGATGGGTTATATAAGCCTGTTCGTGAATTTATCCCATATATTGGTTTTGGTTTAGGGTACGCGAATACCAAGACTGTATTGAACTTATCTGACCCTTATGGTGATATTGCGTATCAGTTGGAATTGGTTCAATATGGCGAAGTTGTTGATGTTGGCGGTATCCAGACAATTCATTTTTATCGTTCAGAACGTGATACATCTAATGTTGCAGGATTATTGGCGTTTGGTGTTTCTTATGGTTTGTCTGACAGTATGTTCTTTGACTTTGGTGCGCGTTTTGCTTTTTTGCCACGTGTAAAGTGGGGCTTGTCGAACCAGGACGGAACCCGTCAGCGTGAATTTTTCAGTGCAGAAAATCTGATATATGCCAACATTATGGCGGGATTCAGGTTTGAATTCTAAAAAACGCCCTGACGTGGGCGTTTTTTTATGGCATTATTAATTTGCGGATGATAAGATACCTATGAACAAGAATTTTATATAACACAAAAGGGACCCTTATGGCATCGGCTAAAAAAACTACTACAACCAAGAAAACAACTGCTAGACAGGCAAAAAACACATTGGCTTCTGCGATAAATCATATGTCACCTAATGGCAAATCTATGGTAATTTATTTACTGTTGGCGTGGTTCTTGGGGGCGTTTGGTGCGCATAAATTTTATGTTGGTAATAAAAAGACGGGGACAACAATGTTGGTTTTGGGTATTGTTGGTATATTCTTGTTGATTCCATTATTGATTACTGCGATATGGGCGTTGGTCGATTTCGTTGTTGGATTGTGTAATTTTAATAATCCAGACCAGATTTTATCAGGTAAATAAAAAAAGTCCCCATTTGGGGATTTTTTTTATTTAAGTTTTAAAATATCTTCTGCTTTCAGATATTCTGCATCAGATTTTTTTAATTTTTTCTGGGCGTTTTTTGCGAATTTTTTTGCGTCTTTGTTTTTGTTCAGCATTTTATAGTATTCTGCCATTGCCCAATCGCGGCGTCCTGCGTCGTTATCGCCATATGCGCGCGCCAATACCCAGTACGTCAATGGGGCAGGTTCTTTTAACAATGCGCGTTTACACAGTTCTATTGCCTGTGTTTTGTCAGAAGTTTTATTTCTTTCTGTTAATACCAGCGCCAATGCTGTTTGTATTTGCGGGGCGTTTGGTACCAATGTCAGTGATTGTTGGTACGCATCAACACTGTCATCATAGTAACCTTGTTGATATTTTATGTCCCCCATCAGTTCATAGAAATATGGATTTTGTGGCTGTCTTGATATCAGTGTTTGTACGCCCATCAATGCGCCATCTAAATTTCCAACCCGCATATTAGATATTGCGCGTGCGTACAGTGCGGCATCAGATTTGTCTGTGTTTGGGTATATTTCGCGTACATGTGTCGGTGTGTCCAGATATCCGATAAGTTTTGCACGTACCAGTTCATATTCTTGGTTTTGTTTTTCTGTTATTTTTTTATCTGTATTGTATGTTTTTTTTGTGCTTTTAATTTTGTCTTGCACGTTATTTAATCGTTCGGTTGTCAAAGGGTGATTTATTTGATTTGGGTTGATTTTTGCTTCTATTGCCCCAGTTATTTCTTGCATTTGTTCGAACACTGTTACAAAACCATTTGGATTCAGATTTGCTTTTGTCATCAGATTAACACCAAGGTCATCTGCAATTCGTTCTTCATCGCGTGTAAATGCCATCATAGATTGTCTTGCGATTCCTGACGAGCCGGCCAGCACGCCCGCCCCCAGCGAAGGGTTTCCGCCTGCAACCATCAGTCCGACACCCAGTGCTTGTATCAGCATTGTACGCTTCATTTCTGCGTCCATACGCTGTGACATCTGTGCAGTATGTCCGCCAATCATATGTCCCATTTCGTGTGCGATGACTGCCTGTAATGCATTTGGGTTTTTTATTCTTTTTAATAACCCCGTATAAACATATACATCTTCGCCACCGGCAACAAATGCATTAAAATCGTCTTCGTTTATTATGTGTATGTCCAAGCGTCCGTCTGGGATTTCTGCGGCGTACGCCAGCGGTTTTATCAGATTGGTCAATAATCGTTCTGTTTCTGTATCGTTAATCAGCGATACCGCCCACGATTGTGTCGATATTAATATTGCAGACAAAATTGCCAATATTTTACGCACCTTGAACAACTCCACGGTTAAATATGAATATTAAATCGTTTGTCCAGTTGTCTATATTATTATCACGTGCTGCGCGTGCAGCCAATTTGAATAAATCCCTGTGTTCTCGATAATCGACGAAATGATAATGCAACCATCCGCTTTGTCTGGTTCCTATCAGTTCCCCAGTACCGCGCATCATTAAATCTTGTTCTGCGATAATAAATCCATCATCTGTTTCGCATAAGACATCCAATCGTTTTAATCCGTCTTCGCTGATGTTTTTTCCGAACAGCAGTATGCAATACGATTGTGTGTTGCCGCGCCCAACGCGTCCACGTAGCTGATGCAAGGCGGCCAAACCAAATTGTTCTGCATTTTCTATTATAATAATAGACGCCTGTGGGACATCTATTCCAACCTCTATAACAGTTGTTGCAACCAATATTTGCATGTCGGAATTTTTTGCAGCAAATATATTCATAATATCGTCGCGTTGTTTTTTTTCCATCTGTCCGTGCACCAATCCAACATTATGAAAGTATTTTGATAATATTTTATAGCGTTCTTCTGCGGATGTTAGTTCTGTAATATTTTCGGATTCTTCGACCAGTGGGCATATCCAGAATACTTTTGCATCATTTTCGATTTGTGTTTTTATACGTGCGACCAGTTCATTAAAACGTTCTTTTGGTAATTTAGTTGTTATTATCGGTTTTCTGCCAGCAGGTTTTTCATTAATCACAGAAATATCCATATCACCATAAATGGTCATCGACAGTGTTCTGGGGATTGGTGTTGCAGACAATGCCAATAAATCTGGATTTGTTCCCTTGGTGCGCAGTGCTTCACGTTGTGCGACACCGAATCTATGTTGCTCGTCAATGATAACCAGTCCTAGATCTTTATATTCGACGTCTTCAGAAAACAGTGCGTGCGTTCCAACAATCAGTTTTGTTCGTCCTGATTTCAGCGATATCAGTTTTTCACGTCGTGCCACACCTTTATCACGACCGGTCAAACATTCGCAGACGATTCCAATACTGTCGCACATTGCTTTTAATTTTGAAAAATGTTGCTGTGCCAGTGTATCTGTTGGCGCCAATAAAGCGGTTTGTGCGCCTGTTTCTGCGTTTTTTACAGCGGCGGCCATTGCTACAATGGTTTTTCCGCTGCCGACATCACCTTGGACCAATCGCATCATTGGGATACTTTTTTGCATATCTGCGAATATTTCTTCACAAGTTCGTTTTTGTGCACCGGTCATTTCAAAAGGGATTGTTGTCCAAAACTTATCCATCAGATTGTATTTTTGTTGTCTGGGGATTTTGCGATTTTTTTTGTCGGTTCTGTTTTTTCTGCTGATGGCGATTGCAGACTGATGGGCCAGCAGTTCAAAGTAAGCTAGCTTTGCCATATACGTTGCGTTTGGCATTAAGTCTGCGTCAGATTGTGGAAAGTGTATATGTCTTAACGCATCAAAGAATTCAAGAACACGTTCGTCAGTCTCGTTTTTTATTTTATCGGGCAGTATATTAAAAATCTGATCGCGAATATTTGCGAATATTTTCTGTGTCAGTCCTTCGCCAGATGGATATATCGCTTGGATTGTTGGAATCTTGTCAGCGTTTTGCATTTCTTCGATAAAATCAGGGTGATTAATTGTGTATCGCGCCCCCCCCAGTTCCAGTTTACCAGAAATCATTCGCCATTGTCCGATGGGTAGTTTTTTCAACCAATATTCCAAATAGTTTGAATTAAAGAATTGGATAACAACTGTATTTCCAACAGTGTCATTGCATATAACTTGTGTTGGGCGTCTGCGTCCGCGTCCAAATGTTCCGCCAGTTTTATGTGATTTTATCATCAGCGGAATTGTCAGTGTTGCGCCACGTGTTGTGTTTTGTATATTTTCAGTTATGCCACGTGCGCGTACATATGATGGTCTGTGTAACAGAAAATCTAAAACACGTCGTCCCCCCAGCAAATCTTCGATACGTGTCGCCAATACAGGGCCAACGCCCTTGATAAATTGCAAGTCCGTATTTAAAAAATCTATCAGCTCTTTTTTCATATGTATTAAATTTAGTGAAAAAAGCTGATTTATTCAACAATAAAAAAATCCCCCAGTCTGGGGGATTGATTTATTTGGTGTTTTGTTTTTGGGCAAAACTATAATTCATCAGCAAGTGATTTGGATTATATGTTTTATTCATAATCGCCAATGTGTCTTCAACGATAACCAATTCTTCGTTTGTAGGAATCATAAAGACCTTTACTTTGCTGTCGGGGGTGCTGATTTCAGTTTCATCTGCCCCCAAACGTGCCAATGTTTTTGCGTTCTTTTCTTTATCCAGTTTAATTCCCAGATTTTCTAAGCCGGAACAGAACAAACCGCGCAAATAGTCATCATTTTCGCCAACACCTGCAGTAAATACAACTGCGTCAACATGGCCCAGTTCTGCCATATATGCACCGATATATTTTTTTACATTGTGTACTTCGGTATCAATTGCCAAGCGGCACAGATCGTTTGTGGATTTATTTTCTTCAACATCGCGACGGTCGGCATAGCATTCTGTGATTCCTTTCAAACCTGAATCTTTGTTCAAGTGCACTTGCATTTGTGCGGGGGTCAATCCCTTCTTTTCCATTACATACAAGATAACACCTGCGTCCACGTCGCCCGGACGTGTTCCCATTGTCAATCCGGATAATGGTGTCATTCCCAACGAAGTGTCAACAGAAACGCCATTTTTAATTGCTGTCGCAGATGCGCCAGAACCGATATGCATTGTAATCAGGTTACAATCTTTTGCGTCTTTGCCCAACATTGCTGCTGCACGTTTTGATACGTACAAATGGCTGGTTCCATGAAATCCGTAACGACGTACCCCCAGATCTTTATACCACGCCTGTGGCACTGCATAACGATATGCATAGTCTGGCATAGTCTGATGGAAAGCTGTATCAAACACAGCAACCTGTTTTGCATTTGGTAATAACTGTTGTGCTGTCATAATTCCACGTAACGCAGGTGGGTTGTGTAACGGTGCCAAAGGTGACAATTTATCGATTGTCTTGATAACATCATCAGTAATTTCAACCGAAGACGAAAATTTATCACCGCCCATAACAACACGATGACCAACGCCCTTGATATCGTTCAGGTTAATAGAATCTTCACGTATCTTTGTCAGAACATTACTTAACGCTTCATCATGGTTTTGCATAGAAACCACTTTTTTTAGTTTTTTGCCATCTGGATACTTGTGTGTCAAGAAAGAATCAGGCAACCCGATTTTTTCAACATTGCCACCAACGACGACGTTCTTTGTATCTGCGTCAAAAACCTGATATTTCAGGGATGACGAACCACAGTTCAATGCCAGTATGTACATTTGAAATCCTTTTTGTCTATGGGGTCAGCATAGCAAAGCTATTTTTATTTTTCAACAGTAAACTCTAAATATTATTTTCCATTTGCTGTCGTCTGATATTTGCGTTGTTAAGCCTGTATTTTTATGGCTGACCCAGAATTTTTCTTTGCCGACCATTTGGCAAATATGTAATCCATCTGAATCAATTGCAAAGTTTGGGGTTGGGTTTGTTCTGTTTCCAATGCCGAACGCCCAAACTTCTTCGGCGGTATTATATCCTGCGTCGGCAGATTGGCATATTAACACTGGCATAATCAGTTTTGGTTTTTTATCGCTGTCAATTATGTATTCGATATAGCTGCAATTACTGTTGATTGGAACGGGTGTTGTTTCTATCAATGAAAAGTCGTGTTTGTTATGTTTTTCGATTATTTCTGCCCAAAAATCATCAGGAACGCTGTTGATATCAAAGGTTCCAGAACCTGTTGCCGAATTGTTTGCGCCAATTATTGTGCCACCCAGTGTTTTTCCATCGTGTAATCTGATTGTTTTTTTATCTGTATCCATTGTTATTTCACCAGGCATTCCGACAAAGTTTTCGTGTTGTGCGGATGTGCCACGTCTGATTTGAAGAACGCGAGTCATATTAATATTCCTTTTGTTTATTATTGCTAAAAAAATCCTGCCATCAACATAGTGGGGCAGGTTATAAAAAACAAACGGCGCCATATCTGGCACCGCATGCTTGTATTATATCACAAATCCCCCAAAAAATCAAGCTCTATACGTATAATTATTCAAATAGTCGTCTATAATACTTTGTTTTTTTGCATCAAAATCCTTTTGGGATTGTTTTGCACTTAATGTTGTCCAGTTATACATTACGCCAGTATGTGTGTTACGACCTGTTTCTAACAGATCCCAATGTGCCATAAGTTTACGATACAAGTCTTGATGGTCTTTGTCCCAATTTTGTATCTCTTCTTGTCGTGCATTTATTTGGTTCTGTAATTCTGTGATGGTTTCTGTGGCAGATTGCCATTGTGATAATCTATCATCCAAAGCATTATTTGCACGAAGTTGGTCTCGATAAGCATCTTCTTGTTGTTCGATATTGTGTACCGTATTTTGATATGTGTGCCAATTTGGATCTTGCACGATTTGCTGAATTGCATTGCTTACATTTGTGAATTCTGTTTGCGTTTGTTTTAAAGTGTCCTCTTGTTGAATTTTGTTTTGTACCAATGCTTTTATTCGGACCTGTTTTTCTTCAGGGGTCATGCCTGTGGTTGCAGAAATTAGTTGTATTTGCTGGTCCAGCTTTTGTATTTCATCGGTTAAATCTGTGATTTTTTGTCGTAAATCATTTTTTTGGTTTGTATAAGTTTGATAATTATCAATATTTGTTTTTGCTGTGTCATAGTTTAATGTAGTTTTTAATTGATTTAATCTACTTCTTTCTGCTTGTTCTGCGTTTCGTGCATAGTTCAGATTTGTTTTGTGTTGTTCGTAATTTGCGTCTGTTATAATATTGTTACCTGTTTGACCTTGGTTTACATTTTGTTGATTTGTCCGCGCTTGGGCGATTTTATTTTGGGCTAATGCATCTAATTTTGTATTTGCTTGTATATGTTGTGCCAAAGTGTGGTTGTTTTGATTAACCCAACGTTGTTGTGAATCCGACATGCGTCCCAATCGGCCATTAAATTTGCTGCCAGACAACCAAAATGCGTTGCCGATCATAGTAACTCCATAGCCTATACCGGTAAAAGCAGTCTTTATCCCTTTGTCCAAGGCTTTTGTTATAAATTGCATACCAGAATTTTTATTCCAAGAAAGTTTGCTGTCAGAAAACAGTGTCAAATCTTCTTTTTTTAATGCATCCATAATTTTACTGGTTGTATATCCGTATTTTATAACAGATAAAACTTCCATAGCAGTCTTTGCTTCTTTTTCTTTGCCGTCTCTTACTGCAATCATTATCAATTCTTCAACGATTGCGCGCATTTTTCTGCCGTTACTTAATGCGCCTTCAAATGCTTTTGGCATGGTGTTTTGCAGTTCGTTCATTGTCTTAATAAACCAACTGAAGTGTTCTGTTGCCTGTGGCGACTTGTATTTCAGTTTTTTTTCTATGTTGCTGGCATTGTCTAGGACTGCTTTTAACCCATCGGTAGGTTTGATTTTTTCCTTGTGTATTCCGTCGACAATTTGTTTTGCTTGTGGTGAAAAGTAGTTTTCATTACCCCTCAATTTAAAATATTTTTCCAATGTGTCTGCATATGTGTCCGACACTTCTTTTGAAATTTGTTGCATAAAATTCAGTTCATCTTCGCGTTTTGGCGGAACATAATCTTTACTACTTTCATCGTCGTATGCAACGTTTGATTTTGCCGTGTTATATGCATTTATAAGTTTGTCGGCAGGAAAAGCATTGCGGATTTTGTCTTTGGATGCCAATCGGCGCAATAATATATCGTATTCTGTTTTAAATGCTTCAAGCTTTTCTGGTTCTATATCTTTTTCCTCAAAACCTTCTATGATTTTACGACAATCACAATTGGTCAAATCAAATCCTAAATCACCGGATTGTTGATGATAAGCCATATACTGTGCTGCGGTTTGCAGTTTTGATTGAAATTCTGGATCTGTATTATATTTTTTTGATTTTATGCCATCTACCAAATCTTCATAACTTATCAAGTTTTGAATAGATAAATAACCTTGTGCGGCAGAAGTGTTGTTTTCTAAGATTTGTAACAGATTGTTGATTTGTGTCTCCGCTGCTGCGGTTGCTACTGCCTGTGAAAATAGTCTGTCTGGACCAAAATATTCATCCAAGAATTCAAGTGGCGGATTGTTTTGTGTGTCAAAATTAATTGCGCCTTCAAAGTCTTTTCGTTTTGTTGCCATTTTACGAAAAGCATTTTGAAATTCTTTAAAAAATTTTTTCCATTCTTCGTCAGTTAAGTGAAAATCAGCGCCGTTCGGGTCTGGTAAATCGTTTGCTACTAAATTTCCTTCTGAGTCAGTATGTGCTAGATTGCTTTTCCAATACTTCATATGACCACGAAAATCATTGTTTTTTGCATACGAATCAAACTGTGCGCGAACCTCTGGTGGCATATTGTTAAAACGTAACTGCATAAAGTACTGTAATAAAAAATCATTAAATTTTACATCGGCCATACGTTGTGTCCTTGTTTTTTGTCTTATATCCTATCTATTATAGTGCAAAAGTGTGAAAAAATCAATAATTCCTGTACTTTTTTGCAAAAAAATTATATATAATACTGCCGCAAAGGGGGATTTTGTTGAGGCGTTTATTATTTTCTTTGTACGGTTTTGCTTTTTTCAACAAGTTTTTGTTGTTAACGCCTGTGTATTCAATTTTTATGTTGGAAAATGGGGTCAGTGATTTTTTGCTGTCAACAATGTTTATTGTATCTGCCGTTGGGTCAATCGTTGCGCAGATGCCAATCGCATTTATTACAAATAAAATCGGCCAGCGTATGTCTATGATTCTGGGACAGGTTTTAAAGATAATTGCAATATTATTATGGTTAATAATTCCGACTTATCTCGGCTTTGCAATTGGTATGTTCTTGTGGGGTGTTCAGGCGGGGTTTCGTAGTGTCGCATTCGAAGGGTTGCTTTATGATTCAGTTAATGCCAACGGTATGGTTGGTGATTATACCCGTATTTTGGGGCGTAAATCTACCTATGAGTCTATTGGTGTTGCATTGTCGGCGTTGGGGTCTTTGTTAATGTTCTTGGGGTATGCGTGGGTAACATGGCTGTCTGTTTTTGCGATTGTTTTGTCTATTGTGTGTCTGTTGGCGATAAAGTATAATCCGCCAAAGCAAATTCGTGCAAAAATAGTTCCTTTCAGAAAAATTTTTCGCACGGGTATGCGTATATGTCTGCAAACACCATGTTTGATAACAACAATGCTGTTTGCGTTATTGGCGGCAAATATCCCTTACTTGGACGATTTTCTAAGTCCAATTGGTTTGCAGATTGGTATTCCGACAGAATATATTGGTTTTTTGTCTTTGTTTTTATTGGGGTGCGCTACGCTGGGGCAACGTTTTGCATACAAATTTTCTAAATTTTCAGACGCTTTGATTTATTTGGTTGTTGCGTTGGTTGGTATATTATATATGGCGTTTGGCGTAACATACAGTATTGAATTTTTGTGGTTGATGGGGATTGGTTATTTGCTGTTTTATGGTGTGTACACATTATTGTATTCGCGTTTACAGCATATGATTCCTGCGCGTCATCGTTCTGTTGTTTTGTCTTTGTACACAACAATCAATTATATTATTTATATTGGTGTTTGCGGTATTGTTGGACTGGGGTCTATGTTGGGCAGTTGGCGATACAGTATAATTATCTTGGGTGGTTTATTGCTTATATTATGTTTATGGGGATTGTTGTTTGTCCGTGATAAATGCAGACTTTCTGGAAGGATTTAATGATATATGAAAAGGTTCTTGTACTTATTTTTTGTTTTTGATTGTAAAATCCTTGTATGAAGTTAGATTGGCGTACGTTTTTCTTGAAATCTTTACCTTATTTAATGTCAATTGCGGGCGGCGTCATTTTATATACAGGCGCAATAGATAATGCCCCAAATGATAATTTGCGTGATTTAATTATAAATGTTTCTGCATCTTTGTTATCAATTCCTTTGGTTTTTTTACTGTATGATTATACGAACAATCGTATTAACAGTCAGATGAAGCGTCATCTGGTTGATAGTGTCAGTAATAAAATCAATGATTTGATATTGAATATGGTTTTGTTAATGCGTGAATTCTTGGATGTTCGTGGGCGTATCAGCACAGATGGTATAAATCGTATGTTAATGTTACGCGCATCACAAATATCGTCAAAATTAAAAATCACCCCCAGCATGATGAACAAGATAATTGCCTATCATAATGATTTGGATACTATATTGTACAATAACAGTCAGACAGGGATATTTACATCAGAACAGATAGACATTTTATCTTCTTTGGCGCGTGCCATGACGCATTTTATAAACGAGAATAAATTTCATAAAAATCATCGTGTTTCTGCCAAGCATCTTGAAACCATGATGACAAAGTTATTAGATTGGCTGGATATTGATTCTCTGACGGCTTTACATTTGGGGCAGTATATATCATCTGTATCGAACAAAGCAGGAAAATAAAAAAATAAAATTTTTTTTGTATTTTTTCTTGATTTTTGTTTTTATATATGTCAAAATCTTCCCCGAACCACGGAAAAAGGATAGAAATATTCTAAATTTCCGGTTCAGTTTTGGGGACATAGCTCAGTTGGTAGAGCAAATGACTTTTAATCATTGGGTCCAGGGTTCGAGTCCCTGTGTCCCCACCAAAAATTCAACGACCGCTTGCCGGTCGTTTAATTTTTGTATGGGGCGCGGACGAGAACCCAAAAAGGGTTCGGAACGTCAGTTGGTGAAAACAAGCGAATGCGCCGTTTGAAGCTTACGTAGTGAATGGGGCCCATCGCGCCGACGCGACGCAGATGGGGATTTTACAGTCCCTGTGTCCCTGCCAAAAAAGAAACCCACCGCAAGGTGTTTTTTTTATTTTGGGCAGTTCGGGCGTTTTTGATTGAATTTTTAACGTTTTTGTGGTATAATACTTGCGTTCAGCGGACGACATCGGTCGTCTTTTTTATTGCCCGCAATCGCGGGTATTTTTTATGGAGATAAAAAATGCAAACACCAAAATTTTTACAAGAACTAATATCTTCGCCAGAATACGGTGATAAAACCAGCAAAACATATAAACGTGCAACCAATTATATGAACATTCTGTATCCTGGGACGGTGCAATTTGATACGACCGGTCGTATGATACGCCCAGAATACGATATGATCCTGCAACAGTTTTACAAAGCACAAGACGAAATAGATGCGGATTTTGAAATTGAAAAAGAAGAAGCCACCGAAGAAGTAATGGAAGACTTTGGTGAATATTTTGAAAATGTTGGATTTGATTTTAATATAGAAGAATATGTCATTGCCGGCGAACCGATATCGATAAAAGTCCTGATGCCAGGTGGTCATGTTTCAAAAAAATATTTAGAAACATACGAATTGAATATTCCAGAATTTAAAATTGCCCCAAAGATATGGCGGTGGCGCAGCGAACATGGTGAAAATACCTGCGATGAATGCGCAGGGCTAGACGGACAAGTATTTTTCAGTCCAGATGAAATACCGGATATCCCAGTGCACCCAAATTGTAAATGCCATATCACCGAAGAAACGCTGGACAAAAACGGCAAAACAATCGCCAAGAAAGATTACAAGGCAGACAAGGGAACAGACAAATCCAAGGAAAATAATATGAATTTTGAACGGGCATACAATAAACTAAAAGAACCAGAAGGCGATTATACTGATGGCAAAAATCAAAAAAAAGATGAGCCTACAAATATGGGAATTAAACAAAGCACACTGGACAGATATTCTACCAAACACCCAGACAAAAATTTTCCAACAGATGTGAAATATTTAACTGCGGCCCAGGCAAAAGAAATCTACAAAAATGAATACTGGAATAATACAAGAATCCCGGAAATCAAAAATGACAGAATACGTGATGCTGTTTTCGATATGAATGTAATGGGGGGCGCAGGAAAAACCGTTCAGCGTGCATTAAATTCTTTCTTGGTTGCAAATTTAGTTGTTGATGGCGCAATAGGCAGTGAAACAATTAAATCTATAAATGCGATTCCTGATAGCCAAGTCGACAAATTTATGGACGTACTAAAATCTGAAAGATTGAATTATTTAAAGGGTACGGCGAACTGGGAAACAGCAAAAAACGGCTGGACAAAACGAACTAATAAATACTAATTATTGTCTTACCCATGTTCCTTCTAGTGTTGCTTGCATGCCACAGAAGGCACTAAATGAGTCTGCATTACTGTATTGCAGACTCATTTTATCTCCTGATTCCATTTGAAACAATATGCCAACAGGAATAAAATATTCTGTATCTGTTTCTCTATCATATTGATATTTTTTACCTTTGTATTCTGCGTTATTACCTGTTATTTCAATCTTGCCTTCGGCATCGCAAATATGTGAATCATACCAAGATTGCAACTTAAAATCGCATGATGAATCATCGCAGTTAAAAATTTCCATTACCCCACCAAAAATGGCGTCTTGATTATTCAAAATCCATTTGTCGGTCCAACTTTGTGCGGTTGTTTCACATAGGGCCCAACGATGAAACAAAGTTCCAGAACATAAAATATATATGAAAAGCCAGTTTTTTTTAATCATGTACAAGTATTATATGGCTGTATTTGATAAGAGTCAATTGTGAAAATTTAGATTGTGCAAAGGCAATTTGTGTTGAGTTTTTATTATCTTATTTGTCATAATATGCTTATGAAAAAGATAGTTTTATTTTGTGTGCTGTTGACAGACTGTGTTCCCACAGACAGCAAATTTTGCGGGCTGTGTGGCAAATGATCTTTTTGCCGATTTGAATATGTAGATCGCATAACCGCTGATTGTGAAGGTATAGCGCAGCGAACATGGTGAAAATACCTGCGATGAATGTTCGGGACTGGACGGACAAGTATTTTTCAGCCCAGATGAAATACCAGAACTAAACTGTAAATGCAGTATTACCGAAGAAACACTGGACAAAAACGGCAAAATAATCGCTTAAATAAATCTTTCAACGTCTATGTTAAAGTCACGACAGAATTCGCAAAAGAATTCGATAAAAGTTCGTACTTTTGGTGTTTTTGTTGTTAATGGGTTTCCGACAGCTGTCAAAACATATTCGTATTCAAAATCGATTGTATCAATTTCAACCAGATTATCGTTTTTATTTTTAGTCCAATTTGGCATTAACGTTATTCCTGCACCATCGTTTGCCAGTAAATATAATACTGCCGTCGTGCACAACAGAAAATACTAAAACAAAGGATTATTTGATAAATTCATAAAAATATTTGACAAAATAATAATCTTGTATTATATTATAATGGAAAAGAACAAGGTTAAAATATGTCAGAAATAAGAAACTTAGAACAATATTTATCAGACGAATTGGATGATTTGTTGGTCGCAGATGGTCTGGAACAGAAGCGTAATACCCGAATAGGTACACCATCTGGCGGCAACGGTATGGGCATGCTTATTGTTATCAAGGATGCGCCACGTGTTGATTTAAAATTTGAAATATATCCAAACGAAACAGAAGAACCGCATTTCAAGGTAACTTATAAAAACACTACATGTCGGTTTAAAATATTGGATTGTGTGCCGATGAAGGCCGAGGCTAAAAAGGGAATCCCAACCCCGATAAATAAAATAATGAAGCAAATAAAAACAGTATGGGAAAAAAATAAAGAAGATATAATAAAAACTTGGTATGCCAGTCGTCCAACCAACCAAAACCACGGCCATCAAAAAGTCCTTTAAGAAAAAGTATGTTATTCGCTACTTTTATTGTTTTCTAAGGTGATGAACGGTCTTAAACAAATTGAATCCAGATTTTATATGCTAACAAAACCGCCAATTTGGGCGGTTTTTGTTTAAAATTTCATATGTCGCAAATGCCACCACAAAGAATGATGATGACGTGGTTGCGGATTTAGTTTGCGAATAATGCGTTTTTGCTTGCGTAACGAGTACGGCTTTTTTGTATCTGTTGCCCGTGTTGAAAATGCGCGTGCCATACGTGGATAAACCCAATGTGTTCCATCTGTACGTTCGCGATTACGAACATCGTTATATGTTGGTGTCTTTTCATTTGGCAGACATCCAAACAGACGCCAAAAATGCCCATTATAACAGTGCGAGAACGGACATTTGTGACAGGCTGGATTCTTTGGAATTTTTTTATCTGTAAACAGATTTCCAATTTCACCACACGAAGAACAGCGGTTTATTTGACCGTTTGCTAAATTGATAGAATACATCCAATCGCCGGCATAACAAAATTGTGTAACTGGTTGGTTCCATATAGACATCTTGTAATCAAACAGCGTTGATTTAAATTGTCCCCAAATTTTATTGTACTCATCTGGTGTGTGTTTAGTAAGTATTCCATATCCATTATTTTCATCGCGTGCAACCGTGATATGGGGCAGGGCGCCAAAATGTTTCAAAGAATATTCTTTTATCTCAGGTATTTCTGGTTCTAACTCATCAGCTGGTGTGATTTCAACAGTAATACTTGCGCCGGCACGCCATGCGTTGTTTACATTGTTCGTAAATGTTTCCAGCAGTCCCAGACGTTTCAGTTCCAGCCAATGGAAACTGCATTTAAAGAACAGTCTTTCTAAATATTCTGCGGGTAATTTCAATAAATCATTTATAGCGTGCGTTTGGGTCATATTTGAAACAACCATTACAAAGTGTCCAGCAGACAAAATAGATTTTATATATTCTAAATTTTGTGGCATAATCAATGTTTCACCGTGTGCACAGAAATTAATAATTGCACGTCCGCCAAGTCTTTTAATTGATAACGCTTCTGCCAGTTGTTTTGGTGAATATTCAAATTTTTGAACAGCTGCGCGTTCCAATTCGCCACAATGTTGTCCGACATAGCAATAATGGCAACGAAAATTACATGGCCATGTTGGTACAACCAGTTCGATATAGTTTACAATTTTATCCGATTTTTTGAACATATGTGAAGGGCCTCTCAATTAAACTTATATACTAATATTATACAAGAATTTAGCCCAGTAGGAATGTTTTTGCAAGTTATTTAATTATTTTTTTGTTTAAATATTGACAAAAAACTTGAAATATTAATTTTTTTTACTATAATAAAATATGAAAGCCGATGACCCTCTAACAATAGCGAGGCGGAAGAAGAACGGCGGCACAATTGCGTGCGCTTACTAGAACTTCCCGGGACTGCCCGTTACAGCAGTTGACTCTTTAATGGTATGGCGAACCCAGCGAGAGTTAAAAAGGCAACATTGGCGACAGTGTTGCGAAACAAGGTGGCACCACGTTGTCACGCATATTTTCAGATTACTGGCGTATGCGTTTTAACGTCCTTGTGTTCTTATTAAAACATAAACAACGAACACAAAGGAGGTTAAAAATGTCTAAAATAAGAACGCATATCGCCGAAATTTCACAAAAAGTTGGCGAAACAATAACTATCAAAGGTCACGCACAGACAATACGCGCGCAGTCCAGTATTGCGTTTATTGTCATGCGTGAAATCACCGGCACTGTTCAATGTGTTGTTGAACGTGGTTGCGCATGCTTTGAAATGGTAAAGCAGATAACAACAGAATCTGTCATATCTGTGACAGGTATCGTTGTAAAAACACCCAGCACGGAATCGGGATTTGAAATCCATGTTTCCGAACTGGAAATCATTTCAAAAGCCGAAGCAACACCAATTCCCGTCACGACCAAGGGCAGCATCGAGGTTACGCCAGAAAAAGCACAGGATTGGTGATTTTTATCCCTGCGCAGTCCACGCGGCGCAACTATAATGCGTGCACTGTCTGCGATGACGGCCGGATATCACCAGTATTTGGAAAAGCACGGATTTATTGAAATCCAAACACCAAAAATTATGGCGACACCGTCTGAATCACGGGCGGAACTGTTCAAACTGGAATATTTTGGTCAGACCGCATACTTGGCGCAGTCGCCACAATTGTTCAAACAAATGGCGATTGCATCGGGGCTGGAACGTGTATTCGAAGTCGCACCGGCATTTCGTGCGGACAAGTCTTTTACCACACGGCACTCGACCGAGTTCACATCGTTTGACGGTGAAATGGCGTACATTGAAAGCTTCGAAGAAGTAATGTCTGAATTGGAGCAGGCTGTCCGCTATATGCTGACATCCATCAAAAAGACCTGTGGCAAAGAAATCGAAAAATACTTTGGTATTTCAGAGTTTCAGTTAAAGAAACCAATTCCACGTATTACTATGGCACGTGCCAAAGAAATCTTGCGTGAAATGGGTTGTGCGTCCGAAGAACCAGACATTACCACTGCCGAAGAAAAGGCATTAGGTGAATATGTCAAAGAACATTTTGGTTCAGATTTTGTGTATATCACCGAATGGCCATGGGAATGTCGCCCGTTCTATCACAAGAAATCCATTGGTGAACATGGACAACCAATATCTGTATCTGCTGACTTGCTGTATCGCGGGGTTGAAATTGTAACATGCGCCCAACGCGAAGAATCCTATGAAAAACTGTGTGAACAGTTACGCGAAAAAGGTTTGCACCAAGAAGGTTTGCAGTGGTATCTGGAATGTTTCCGCTATGGTATGCCACCGCATGGCGGTTGGGGTATGGGTGGCGCCAGATTTATCAAACAGTTGCTGGGGTTGCCTAGTTTGCGTGAGGCAACGTTCCTCTTCCGTGGCCCAACCCGTTTAATGCCTTAAATAAAAAAGGCTGGGGAACCAGCCTTTTTGTCCAGAATCTGCGAAATATTTCTGCGTGATTGCCCCCTGGGTTGCAGACAATAAATATTGCGAATAAAAAACAATCGTGGCATAATGCGATAACGCAGGTGTGTCATGAAAATTTTTGTAACAGCAGAATATTTTGATAAGTCCCAACAGAGAATCTGTGAACTAAATGAAAAGTTGGCGCAGATACGCAGTGATAAAGTGGCGGCATACACAGAAGACACGAATACATGGCACGATAATTTTGCTTATGAACATTTAACCCGTGAAGAAAAACAGACCGAAAAACTGATTGCTGATTTGACGACAGATCTGGGTAATATGTTAATTGTCCCGACAGACAAACCGGCAAACACAAACACTGTTGGACTATATTGTTGGGTATGTGTTAGTCAGGAAAATGAAGAAACTGGCGAACAGACAGAATGTCGTCTGGGTATTGTCCCGTTGGGGGCAGAGAATATAACAGAAAAAGTGTATGCGTACAATATTCCACTGGTACAACCTCTGCTTGGCTTGTCGGTCGGTGATGAAACAACGGTGCGTGTTCCGTCTGGTGAAACGCATATTATAATCAAAGCGATTGAAACTATTAACCAAAAGAATTAATAATGATAAAAGACATCAGTTATTCTGCATATGTTTTGCCTGTGCGTATCTGTCGGGCAACAACCCCGCACCACCCCATGATAAAGAAACGGTCGCAACTGTATCGCCAATATTTAACTTCGCAGGTTTTATGCCCATGTCTGTCCCCTTGATTTTATCTTATAATCGTGTGCTTGAACCACTGTTCTTGGAAAGCGGTTTTTTGTTCAATATATTCGTTTGTTGGATTTTGTCCGTCTGGCACAACAATCAGTTTATCATCGTTGTCATTTGTGCGATGAATAATCGCAACGCATTTTCCGGTAAATGTTGCCAGTGGCGTATCGACACCCAATATATATGCGTCTAATTCTTCGCCATCGCCCGATATGGTGTTTGGGATAAATCCATAGTTGACTTCGTATGTAAAACCATGCTTTGGATGTTTGCTGCCCAGGGGTCTGTCCATTTGTACATTAACGATTTTACCAAGAAAATCACGTGCATTAACAGGCTGTGTCTTCGTCATTTCAAATCCTTATGGTTGGGGGGTACAGGTACAGTATAAAATGCAAAAGTTACATTGTCAAAAAAATCAAGGGGTGCGTCGCAGGGGGCAAATATAGGTGTTTTCTGATATGCGTAAATCCAAAAGTGCAATGTATAAAAAATCCGCAAAACTCAAAGATTTTGTGGCGGAATTCCTTGGCTCGGCGCAGCTTGTTCATACCAGCACGAAAATCCAAACGAATTCGAACAACTGGGCACAGTCGCAGAAATATTCCTGAAATAATAAAGTTGACAAAAACAACAAGTTTCTCTATAATAGATGGGAAATGACAAGAAATAGTTTGCATTTTAATCAAATTTCAGAATGTGCGCAGATTTGCGTACGTGGTTTTTATTACGCCTATTAACCCCTTATGGTGTTATGGGTTTGATTGGCTTTGGCACCATAAGGGGTATATGTCAAAGCCAATTTTTTTTATTCATAAAATAAAAACAAAGGATTAAGTAATGAAAACCAAAGAACAAATTATTGATGAAATTCTGGACAGGGGCATAATTGTTGACATCTTGCCATCGCGTGCGGAATTCAAGAAAAAACTGCTGACAGAAAAACTGCGTTTTTTTATTGGGGCAGACCCGACAAATACGTCGTTGCACTTGTCGCATGCGAAAAACTTTATGTTGTTGGAAGAATTCAGAAAACTGGGACACGAAGTCTTTGTATTGTTCGGTGACTTTACCGCATGCATTGGTGACCCCAGTGACCGCAATTCCGCACGTGCAAGATTAACACCGGAACAAGTACACGAATTTTCCGCTGACTGGGTACGCCAAATCTCACCAATTATCAAGTTTAACGACCCAAACAATCCGGCCAAAGTGGTATTTAATGGCGAATGGCTAAACAAACTATCCATGCACGATTTGATTGAATTGACTTCAAACACCACTGTCCAGCATATGCTGGAACGTGATATGTTTCAGAAACGGATGAACGATAACCGGCCAATTCACCTGCACGAATTCCTGTACCCGATTTTCCAGGGCTTTGATTCAGTTGCGTTGGATGCGGATGTTGAATTGTGTGGCACAGACCAGACATTTAATGCACTGATGGGGCGTACTTTGTTGCGCAAATTAAAGAACAAGGAAAAGTTTATTGTTTGCAACAATTTGATGGAAAATCCGGTGACGGGTGAATTGATGTCAAAATCGCGTGGTACAGGCGTTTTCTTGAATGAAACCGCAGATACCATGTTTGCCCAGATTATGGCGCAGCCCGATGAAATGATACGTATTTTGTTGGTGAATAATACTCGTGTTCCATTGTCGAAAATTGATGCGTTGGATATTGACAACGAACCAATGCAGGCAAAACTGTTTGCCGCCCAGAAAATAACAGAAATCTTCCATGGTGCGGATGCGGCTGTTGCAGCATTGGAAAACTGGCGCAAAACTTTTTCAGAACACACTTTTCCAGACAATGCGCCAGAAATAAAAACCGATCAAGAATCATTATCCGTAATGGAAATCTTGAAATTAGGTATGCCGGATGCATCAAACAGTGAATTGCGCAGACTAGTTGCTCAAAACGCAGTTACGATAAACGATGACAAGGTAAACGACCTAAATCAAACATTCATAACTGATAAACCGTTATGTGTGCGTGTCGGTCGCAAGACGTTCTTTAAAGTCCTTGCTAAATAAGTACATTTACTCGAGCTAATAAAAAAGGTTAGATTTCTAACCTTTTTTATTATGCAGTTCGATAATGCCTGAAAAATAGCCCGTTTTACAACCAACATTATCGAACTCTGAAAAAGCTTGGAAATCCAAAGAAAAACCGCCCTTTTTAAGGACGGTGTAAAATATGGCTCGGGCAACTGGACTCGAACCAGTGACATACGGATTAACAGTCCGTTGTTCTACCGACTGAACTATGCCCGAATAGCGTTGCATATAATATACTAAAAAAAGGCAGAAGTCAAGCGTTTTTAGAAGAATTTTGTCGTGTGTCGCACACCCCGCAAAACCGCAGAAACCTGCGACTTTTGTCCCAGAGTGTATGCAAATGTATGTTTTTCAAACGACCTTGCTATGCTAAAAATGATATCTAAAAACACCAGAAAAATATAAAATTGGCTGTATCTCTACAATTAAAATCAACCTTGTTTCAGAAAAAAATATTGAAAAAACAAAGAGAATTTAGTAGTGTGATTTTATACATAATAGATATGCAGAAAGGTATACAGAAATGCAATTAGAAGAATTTAATAATCATAAAATACATCAACAATTTCTTGAATTAAAAGATCTCAGAAACACTAATGAAGTCTTACAAAAAACAGAAGCCTTAGAGCTTGCTTTTTTGACAGACGCTACGATCAATATAGAATCCATATTAACCAATATAAATGCATTTCTAATAAGTTTGCAGGATTTAAACAGCATTAGCGGTCATTTGCAATACATTATAAATTATTTAAAAAATTTGAGTTTAAATAGTAATTTACAATACGTAATTGATCATGTTCGTGGATATTTGTTAAACATAACTAGAATCCTTTCGGGCTATCCTACTCAAAATAAGAAAATAGCCGCAAATGAATTTAATAAAATTAGTGCAACTTATAAACAACACTCGGAAGAGTTTTATGAAAAAATGTTAAAAGAATTGGATGCATATAAAGGCGATCTAAATCAAGCATTGCAGGAGTCGAACTCTAACAAAGACTATTTGAATAATTTGGTTGGGGACATAAAAGATTTTTCCGCTAAATATACAACAAAAGAAAAAGCGAAATATTATTCGGAATTGTCAGCACTATCTGAGAAAAAAGCAGATAGTTTTCTAAGTTTTACCAATATAGCGATGTTTAGTGCGATTGGTTTTATACTTCTTCCTATATTATTACCTATGATACATAATATCTGGTATAATTCTTGGTATGAGATTTTCCCAACAGATATACTAAACCTGTCTTTTGGTGGTGCTATTTTGCGCATATCGGTATCGTTTTTATCCTTTTTACCGGCATTATTCTTTTCTCAAATAGAGCGACAATATCGAGAAAGAGCATTTAAGTTTAAAGATTTAAGCAATGCAATATTGTCTATCAATCCATATTTGGCTGATATAGAACAAAATCAGTATGGTAATTATAGTGAGAAAGATAAATTAAGATTGGAGATGGCCAAAATATTCTTTACACAAATTCATTCGAACGATAAATGTAAGGATAAAGACTTGTTAAATAAAATGGAGCAAATTGCAAATATAGTAAAGGGAATTAAACAATAATATGGTTAATTTTTACCGTTTGCGACTTATTTGTATAACCCGAAAGAGTATAAATGACATACAAAAATATAATGTTTGAGATGTTTGAATCTGCCACGGCGGAACTTGAAAAAGGTAATGTTTATAGTGCAAATGTGTTGCTGTGGGCTTGTCATGAATTATTTGAACAAGCAAATCGCATTGATAAAAGCGGACATTTTGACTGGTTGTTGGACCTATGGTTTGCTAAATTCACAAACGAACAAATAATGCAAGCTTTCAACCAATTAAAAGAAGAATACCCTCTGGCGAAAGAATTTGAAACCTTTGACGATTTCAAACAGCAAATTAAAGAAATACTTATAAAACGGTTTCCTATAAAGCTCGGAAAAATCGAAACAACATTTAAACACTGCTATGATGTTTATACAAGGTGCAAACATGGCCCAACTTCAGGAGCAGGACACACTGGACTTGATACAAATCTAAAAACAACTTTAGACCCACAGACAGTTGAAGCATTGCATGCGATATTATCATATTACATCGATAGTATTTATACAAAAGACATTATTGAAAAATATGGCTTGGAATATATGGACAAGAAATACGGCAGCCCTAAAAATTAGTTGTTTGAAACGATAGTTAATATATTCAATTTACTTTTTTGATTTTTGGTGATAGACTGTGAAATGAATCCATAGGGATATGGGTTCGGGGTTGTCAAAAGCCCACTTCATCCGGTACAAAATCAAGGCGTATCGAAAATCCGATATGCTTCCTGTGGTTTTGTGTCGTTATTTATCCCTGACTTAATAAGTCGGGGGGCTGTTCGTTATACAACAGGGGAAACCCGAAAGCGACAGAATCAACGATGAAGTGATTTTTGAACTCCCCGACCGCCTAACATCCCATGGCGGTCTAACTTTTTTTATAAAGGGGTGTAAAATGAAAAACATATTTTTAACAACAGCTACGATATCATTGTTCTCTTTGCCGGCCTTGGCGGTAGATGCACAGTTTTTTATCGGGGCAAATTACTCTGGTGCTAATTTATCATATACTTCAGAAGCAGAAGAAGTATTGGATGAAATGTTAAGCTTTGTGCCAGATTTTTACCAAGTTCTGGGTGCAGAAGCAGGCGTGAAGTTTAATCCGGCTACAAACGATAAAGTTTCGTTTGGCGGTTCGATTGCATATGATTATGCGTTTGACGAAGATGCGGTTGTAAGATATCCATACAACCAAGCTTATTCAGATGTGACCATTGGTTTTTCGGCATTTAGTGCAATGGCAGACGCTTATTTCAATTTTGATTTTAGTGACACAGAAAAAGGTTCTTTAATTTTTGGTGTCGGATATGCCAATGTGAACCAGCGTGTTGAAATGACAGCGACAGAATTAGCAATAAGCAACGGTGTTTATAGTATAAGTGAAGAAGATGACGGTGGGGCCGCAGTCTTCAAAGTTGGCTTGTCGGCAGATATAAAAAATGGATTCGGCATACAAACAACATTGCGTTATTTTGTGCCAACTGGTGATTCTGATATCAAGGGAGCATTTCTGTGGGGTGCAGGACTGCGTTATACTTTTTAATACATGAACACAAAGGGAAACAACATGAAGAAGATATTAGTTTTATCTGTATTGGCATTGACGGGATGTGCTTCAATTGTTGACGGCGGACCGGATACAATAAACTTGATGACCAGTAATGGCGCATCGGTAAAAGCACAGATAAATTCAAAGCAGTTTGGAACCCAACAGATAACATTGCCAACTTTTATAACAGTTCCAAAATCTTGTTCTGATATAACAGTTAATGTCATGGAAGACAAAAAGGTAAATCAATCTAGTGCGATTGTGTCGTCCAGTGTGAATCCATGGATTTTTGGAAATGTAGTCTTTGGTGGGCTGATAGGTTTGGCAGTTGATGGTGCGGCTGGAAATATGTGTACATATGACAGCAGCGTTATTGTGCCAATTAGTTCAAAGTAATAAAAACCAACCGCCCATTCGGGCGGTGTTTTTTTCTTGCACGACGGACGGGTTTCCGTTGTGCTGGGGTGGGGAAAAGTGTGTATAATTTTTCTGGTTGAAATCATCATTGAATTCAACCAGAAATCAGTATTGAAATCGTGGAACGCAAAATTTGGTTCAAATCGGTTTGCGGTATGAAAATGTATGTTTTTCAAACGGTATCCATACAGGTTTTAACAGGTTTTAAGCGTAATGTGTTAAGTCGTTAGAACTGAAAAAAGCAACAAAAAAACCCAGAAATCTGGGCAAAACTCGAATTTGCTGTTGGGTTTGCTCTCATGGTTAACAGTCCGTTGTTCTACCGACTGAACTATGCCCGAATAGCGTTGCTTATAATATATTAAATAAACACAGAAGTCAAGCGCTTTTAGAATATTTTTATTGGGGGTTCTGTTGCCCAGAAATCCGCCGTATTTTTAGGGCCTTACCACAGGTTGGTGTAAAAATATGTGTTTTTTAATATGTAATACGAACAGAATTTTGGATGTTGTATTGTGGTTTCAAGATAAATTTAATTAGCAAACACTTGACAATAAAAAAATAAGTATTATATTTATATGTGTAAGGGATATGTCAGACGTATCTGGTGCGTTGGTAGAAAAACAATGTTTCTGGATCTGTTTGACAAAATGGATTAAACAAGGGGTGTGAAAAATGAAACAGAAAATAAAAAATGCATTATTAACTGCGGGTGCTGTTGCCGCTGGTGCATTTTGCTTGATGTCTTGTGGTGAATCACAGGAAGAACGTCAACGTCGTGAACAAGAAGAGTTGGCGGTAAAACGTGCGCGTCAGGAGGCGTACGAAGCGCGTCAAGACAGCCTGAGACGCGAACAAGAACGTCAGGATAAAATATATTATAATCAAGTTCGTGATTCTGTGTTGACCAAGATGAATTTTGATGTCGCGGCATATGATTCTGCGTATGCAAGATATGAAAATTTGCGGGATGAATCAGATTCATTGGACCAAAAGAGGGACAGTATTGAAAAGTCCGGTCGTCAGTGGTTTTTGTTGCAACAGCAAGTTGATAAGGCCATAGAACAGAAAAAACAGGAATTAGTATCAAAAATATCCAAGTACTGTGATGAGAAATTTATTGATTATAGCGATGTTGAATGGGATATCTGGCCATATATTCCAGAAAATGTTGCTTCACTAGATAGTCTTGATTTAGGTGTTATTGCTGGTGGGGTAAAATATCCTGAATATTTTACGGTTAGTGATAAGGAAAAGGTTTGGTCTGATTGGGATAAAATTGCATCCAAAGCAGCTGCGGAATTAATACCGCAAATCAAAGAAATTGAAAAACGATATATAAAATATTACCCTGTTTTAGGACCGCTTAAGTTACCAAAACAGTATCAATTCTATAACAAAGAATATGTTTTTGAACAAGGTGGAGAATCGGGGATAGATCGTCTTGATTATTCGGTATTGAGTTATAGAGGAGCTGGTATTCGTTTTGGCAAGGTTACCGATGTGTATGATTCAAAACTGCAAATGGATTTCTTTAATCAGCCAGGTGCAAAATATGAATTAAAAAGTCTGGGAAATAATCAATGGCAGGTTGTCAGAACATCAAAAAATGGCAAGGTTGCCAAAACCCATGTGTTTACCGACAAAGGTGAAGGGAAATATAGCTCTTATATTTCCAAGGAAGATATGCAACAGCCTTTTAGTGTAGAATCTGGGACAAATATCGGGGTTCGTATTCGCTATGTAAGTGACCTGTACGAAGTCAAGGCCGAAAACGACACTGTTCCAGATATTGGTAACAAAAGACAAAAGCAGCTGCAGGCAATAGAAAAACGGAGAGAAGCTATCTATGCAGAACAGGATGGAATGCGACTGGACAGTTTAGACAATATCAAAAAACATGCGGAAAGTATGGCAAGGTATAAGTTGGAACAACGTCAGAATTCCCGTTAGAAAAAAACCACCCAATCGGGTGGCTTTTTTTGTATTGTTGTAACAATATATCTGCTGTTGACATTTTTTTATGCTTGCGCAATAATTTGAAAAAGTTTTCTGTCGCTTGTTACAGAAGGCACAGTATTGTAATAAATATAACCAAAGTATAAAGATTAGCAGTATGAGCAAGAAACCAAAAGAAAAATTATCGAAAGAGTTAAAAAATAAATTGTTGCGCAATATGTTTGTAAAGAATTACAGACGTATGTGGCCTTATATCAAGCCGTATTGGTTCCGTGGTTTAATGTCTTTGTTGTTGGCAATTCCAATTGGTTCGTTGGACGCTGTTATTGCTATGTCTTTAAAGCCATATATGGATTTGGTTATGGTGGAAAAGTCTGTGCAGACTGCGTGGTATATTCCATTGGTTATTATTACTTTTACTGTTATCCAAGGCGTGCTGACATATTTGGCAAATTATTTGAATACATGGTCAGGCGCCAAGATAACAAATGGTTTAAAGTTGGATTTGTATAAAAAAATGTTGTTCTTTGAAACAGAATTCTTTAACAAGAAAAATTCTGGTGATGTTATTTTTATGTTCAACAATAATGCAGATATGGCGTGTGCAGGATTGTTGACTAACTTAAAGAATTTGGTTCAAAAGTTTTTTACTGCAATTTCGCTGATTTTCGTATTGTTCTATAATTCTTGGCAGTTGGCATTGATTTGCGTAACCGTATTGGTTGGTGCGCTGTTACCGATGGCGACATTAAAGAAAAAGGTTAATTCTGTATTCAGCAAATCTATTGCGGCTGATTCTGCGCTGTTAACGGCGTACAATGAATCTTATGCCGGTAACAAGACTATTTCTGCATACAATTTGGAACAGTACCAAGAAGAAAAATTTAATGGTGTTTTAGACTCGGTATTTCAGTTGAAAATCAAATTGGTTCAGCGTACTCGTTGGATAACGCCTGTAATGCATATTGTGTTATCTTTTGGTATTGGCTTGGCGATATGGTTTGGTTCTTACTTGATTTTGAACGGCACGATTACCAGCGGCAGTTTTGTTTCGTTTCTGGCTGCGTTGATTATGTTATATACGCCGATGAAAAGTATGGGTTCAACTTATAATTCTGTATTATTGTCGTTTTTGGCGATTGAACGTGTATTCGAAGTTTTGGATTCTGTTCCTGCGATTCAGGATCAACCAAATGCCCAGAAAATGTCGTCTAAACACAAGAAAATTGAATTTAAAAACGTTTCGTTTGAATATATCAAAGACGTACCTGTTTTAAAAGATGTGAATTTGACTGTTAATCAGGGTGATGTTATTGCATTGGTTGGTAATTCTGGTGGTGGTAAATCCACATTGGTCAGTCTGTTGCCACGCTTCTATGATGTAACTGGTGGTCAGATTTGTGTTGACGGTACAGATATTCGTGATTTTACATTAAATTCTTTGCGCCAGAATATCGCTGTTGTATTCCAAGATAATTTCTTGTTTGCGGGCACAATTCGTGAAAATATCTTGCTGGGCGACCAGAATGCCAGCGAAGCGCAAATCAAAAAAGCTATCAAGATGGCATGTCTGGAAGACTTTATCAAAGAATTGGAAAACGGTTTGGATACCCAGATTGGTGAACGCGGAATATTGTTATCTGGCGGTCAAAAACAGCGTATTGCGATTGCGCGTGCGTTCTTGAAAAATGCGCCGATTTTGATTCTGGACGAAGCAACATCTGCGCTGGATAATAAATCCGAAGCAGTTGTGCAACAGGCGATTGAAAATTTAATGCGTGACAAGACAGTATTTGTTATCGCGCACAGATTATCTACAATCAGAAACGCAACCAAGATTGTGGTGATTAATCATGGTCAGATTGTAGAAAGTGGTACTCACGATGAATTGTTAAAACATGAATGTGGCGCATATAAAACACTGTATGATATGCAGTTCAAGACCGCAGAGTAATATCCCCGCCCAGTATATGGGCGGTTTTTTTACGGCTTGCGCATTGGTGTTTTTGATGATATATTTTGTTGTGTCCAATACATAATAACAACACAAAGGATTTTTTTATGTTATTACAGGGAAAAAAGATTTTAATCACAGGCGTCGCAAATGATTGGTCTATGGCGTGGGCAATTGCTAAACGTGCGGCCGAACAGGGCGCAGAAATTGCAATGCCATACGCAATGCCTGCGTTGGAAAAACGTGTGCGTCCGTTGGCGGAATCTATTGGTGCGCAATTTGTTCAAGAATGTAATGTTCAAAACGATGAACAGATGGACGATTTGTTTAACCAGATTACAGAAAAATGGGGGCGTTTGGATGGTGTGTTGCATGCGATTGCCTTTTCTGATAAAAACGAATTGACGGGTCGTTATGCAGATACTTCGCGTGCTAATTTCAAGAATACTATGGATGTTTCTGTTTATTCATTGGTTGATATTACGCGTCGTGCGTCTAAATTGATGGACAAGGGCGGCAGTATTATTACATTGACATATTATGGTGGTGAAAAATCTGTCCCTAATTACAATGTTATGGGTGTGGCAAAGTCCGCATTAGACAGCAGTGTTCGTTATCTGGCATCTGATTTGGGTGGTTCAGGTATTCGTGTAAACGCAATCAGTGCGGGTCCAATTATGACATTGGCATCCAGTGGCGTTGGTGGTTTCAAGGCAATGTTGCGTTTGAACGCAGAAACAACACCTTTGCGTCGTAATATGACATTGGATGATGTCAGTGGCGCTGCAATGTATTTATTCAGCGATTTATCCAGTGGCGTTACCGGTGAAATACATCATGTTGATTGTGGGTATTCTACAACAGGTATGATGCCAAATGAAATCAAAGAGATTTTATTGCAAGGACTGGATGATAAATAAGTGAAAAACGTGCGCATTGCGCAGGTTTTTAGAATACGGTAATAAAATATGAAATATATTGATGCGCATTGTCATTTATCTGTATCTGATGCATCAGAAATAATGTCTGCTGGACGCGATGTCGGGGTTGTTGGTGCGATTTGTAATTCTGCACGTATGTCTGATTGGGCTGGTGTTGTTGATATGTGCACACGCGTCAAGGGGATATATGGTGCTGTTGGGGTGCATCCTTGGCATATATCAGATTTACCAAATGACTGGTTGGACAAATTAATAGACATATTGCATCATAACCCCGATTTAATGGTTGGGGAAATTGGTCTGGATAAATTCTATCCGGATATGTCGGGCCAGTTAGATTGCTTTTTGTGTCAGTTAAAGGCTGCGTATAATCTGGGACGTGGTGTACATATGCATTGTGTTGGCGCATGGGATAAAGTTTTATATATATTAAAAAATAATCAGAATATATTGCCGCGATTTATTATTGCACACTGTTATTCTGGTCCGGTTGTTCAGACTAAAAGACTGGCGGATTTATATAATATGTATTTTTCGTTCAGTTCGCGTAATATAAGCAATGTTGCGCGTGTTTTGTCGGTGCCATTGGACAGAATTTTGGTTGAATCAGACAGTACAGATATCGCTTCTGTTATTGATAGTGTGTGTAAAATATCAGAAATATTGGATATTGCACCGGACAAAATGGCTGATATAATATATAAAAATACACTCAGGATTCTAAGGCAATGACCAGATTACACAGAACAAGATTATTATTTGGGCCTGATGGTACAGACAAACTGCAACGTGCGTGTGTTATGGTTGTGGGATGTGGTGCGGTTGGTTCCTTTGCAATAGAAGCGTTGGCGCGCAGTGGGGTTGGGCATCTGGTATTAATTGACTTTGATTGTGTCGAAGAATCAAATATAAATCGTCAGTTGTTTGCATTGGATTCTACTGTTGGTGTGCCCAAGGTTGAAGTTGCGCGCGCCAGAATACAAGATATAAATCCACATATCAAGGTTGATACTTATAATATGTTTTTTTCGTCTGAATCTGACATTGCAGTAACACCAGATATTGTAATAGATGCGATTGATACTGTTGATTCCAAAATTGCATTGTATAAATGGGCGTGCAAACGTAATATTCCTTTTATATCCAGTATGGGTGCGGCGTCTAAAACAGATATTTCCCAGATAAAAATTTCCAGAATATCTAAAACAAGTGTTTGTCCATTGGCGGCACGCGTACGTCGTTTAATACGTACAGAAAATTTGCCTGATTTTCCGGTTGTTTTTTCAACGCAGACACCGGCGCCGGTTTTGGGGCATGCCAAGAATCTGGGGTCAGTGATAACTGTAACAGGAACGTTTGGTTTATGTATGGCTAATTGGGCAATAAATGAATTGTTGCAAAATGTTTAGCTTTGACATTGTTGCGATAAGTTACTAGTATATATGCATATGACAGGAGGGATTTTATGGCATTAAAGAACAAGTTAAAATCATTATCTGGATTTTGGGTTATTGTATTATCGCTTGGTATCGCAATGGGTGGTTTTTTCATAGGTGACGGTATTTATCGTGCTATGTCTGGGCGTACTGTTACCGTCAAAGGATTGGCGGAACGCGATGTTGTTGCGGATACTGCGGTTTGGAATATCAAGATAAATGGTGTTGGTGGTGATTTAACTGTATTACAACAGCGTATTGACCAAGATATTTCAGAAATAAATACATTTTTAACAGATGCCGGTTTTGCGCCGTCGGATATCCAGAATTTACGTGTCCAAGTACGTGATAAATACGCTGGTTATTCAGACGCAGAATTGAAAAACCAACAAAATGATGGTCGCTATGTAATAGAAACGGGTGTTATGGTTCGTTCGAACGATGTTATGTTGGTTGACAGTGTGTCTCGTCGTATGGGCGAATTGGTTCGTCGTGGAATTACTATTACCGAAGATTATGCGGGACCGATATACATATTTAATGGATTGAACGACATAAAAATATCCATGATTGAACAGGCGACCAAGAATGCTACAGCTGCTGGTCAACAGTTTGCCAAGGATGCTGATGCACGTCTGGGAAAAATTAAAAGTGCAAATCAGGGTGTATTCAGTGTTGAGTCGCGTGATCCAACAGATACTTGGTCATCAAACGAACGTCAGTCTATAAATAAAAAGGTTCGTGTTGTTGCGACTATAACGTTTTATTTAAAGTAACAAAATCCCGCCGTTGGCGGGTTTTTATTTGCGGTATAAAAAAAGATATATATTGCGGCAATATGTTCGTGTATATGATTAAAATCCATAGTTCAGGTACCTTTTCCTAAATGCTTTATTCGTGTTGAAAAAGGATAAGAAAAGCAATATAATATCCCTGTCTTATAACAAGACACCGTAAACCTTGAAAAGGAGAAAAAATAGATGAGAGGACTTACAAATTACGTTCTGATGCCATTGACGTTTATCGGCGCCCTGAACTGGGGCTTGATTGGTATCTTTGGTTTTGATTTGGTTGCGTTTTTATTTGGACCTGCAACATTGGCCAGTAACATTGTGTACGCGATTATTGGTGTTGCTGCATTAATATGGTTAATATGGATGTTTATTGACAGACCAGTATCACGCGATCGTTAATTATAACACAGTTTCATGTCTTTGCCCCGTACAAGGGGCTTTTTTTTAAGCTATAATTTTATCAAAATCTTCTTCGGACCAAATGGTAATTCCCAGTTCTTGTGCCTTGGTCAGTTTGCTGCCTGCTTCTGCGCCTGCCAGAACGATGTCTGTTTTTGCAGAAACGCTGCCAGTAACGGTTGCGCCCATACGTTCCAAAATCTCTTTAGCTTCATCACGGGTGTATTTGGTCAGTGTGCCTGTCAGTACAACTTTTTTTCCAACCAGTGGTCCATCTTTTGGTGTTTGTATTTTTTGCGTATTTGTTATTTGTATATATTGTAACAGATTGTCCAGCGCATTTATATTATGTTCATCAGCAAAAAAAGTTACTATTTCTTCTGCCATAACATCGCCGATACCATCAATGTTTTTTAATTTCCACACAGGAGCGTTTCGTACTTCGTCAATTGTGTCAAAGTTTTTTGCTAAAATCTTGGCGGTTACTTCGCCGACTTCTGGTATTCCGATTGCGAACAGTACCTTGTGCAGTTCAATCTTTTGTGAGTTTTTAATAGATTGTTCTAAATTATATACAGACTTGTCGCCAAAGCCTTCTATATTCTTTATTGCGTCGCCGTGCTTTTCAACCAGTGTAAATATATCTGCCGGCTGGGTAATCCAACCGCGTTCTATGAACATTTCCAGTTGTCTGGTTCCCAGTCCATCAATATCAAATCCTTTGCGTGATACAAAATGTTCCATTTCGCCCAGACGTTGCGCAGGGCAATTCAGTGTATTCACACAACGGCGTGCAACCTGACCAGATTCCTGAATAACGTTGCCCCCACATATTGGACAAGTGTCAGGGAATACAAAATCAATTGCGTCGGGCGTTGTTTCTGCAACACCTACAATCTGTGGAATAACATCACCGGCGCGTTGTACAATTACCTTGTCTTTGATGCGTACCCCCAGTCGTTTTATTTCGTCCGCATTGTGCAGCGTCGCCCGAGATACGACAACACCACCAATGTTTATTGGTGCTAATTCTGCAACTGGTGTCAGTACGCCAGTACGTCCAACTTGAACAGTTATTTCTTGTAATTCTGTTATTGCACGTGCAGCGGGGAATTTGTATGCGACTTCCCATCGTGGGCTGTTCGCACGTGATCCCATACGTTCTTGTGTTGCGACATCATTAACCTTTAATACCAATCCATCAATATCAAATGGTATTTGTGTTCGTGTCATCATAATATTGTTATAAACGTCTTGGATTTCTTGCATATCAGATGCGTGTTTTGCCCAGTTTTTTGTGGTCTTGAATCCCCAAGATTCTAATTTTTCAAAGAATTCGGATTGTGTATTCCAAGTACGTTCAGACACATCACCATACGTATATGCAAATGCGCTAAGTTTTCTGGTTGCGGTTACTTGTGGATTCAGTTGTCGCAATGAACCTGCTGCGGCATTTCTGGGATTTGCAAATTGTTTTTCAGATTCTGCATTCAGTGCGATAAAATCATTACGTATCATATATACTTCGCCGCGAATTTCAATGACATCAGGATATTGACCTGTCAATTTTTGTGGTATATCAGGTATTGTTTTCAGGTTTTCTGTAATGTCTTCGCCCATTGTTCCGCTGCCACGTGTCAGCCCACGTACCAGTATACCATTTTCATATCGTGCAGCATACGATACGCCATCTACTTTTAATTCTATGAACAAGTTTTTATTTGACAGTTTATTAAACCAATCCGCCACATCTTTTTCGTCGAATACGTCAGCAATAGACAACATTGGCACAATATGCGGGTAAGATTTAAATTTTGTTGAAACCGCAGCGCCAACATGGCTGGATGCACCGTCTTTGGCCAATTCTGGATATTGTTGTTCTATTTCCAACGCGCGTTTTTTTGCCGCGTCATACGTTGCGTCATCAACAACAGGATTATCATTTTGATGATATGCAATATCCCATCGTTTCAGTTTTTCTATCAGTTCGCTATGTTCAGATAAAGTAAATAAGTCGGGTAATTCTTTCATGCTGTGATTATAGAAAAAAGATGCAAATAACACAATATGAAAAATATAAAAATAAAGTGTATGTTTATAAAAAAATCCCCAAATGGGGATTTTTTTATTCAACAACAGTTGGTTCAACAACCGGTGCAGGTCGTTCTGCGCGCTTGTGTGCACGTAGTTCTGCTTTGAATTGTTTTTTTGCTGTTCTAAATTCATCTTTGCTGATGCAACCGTCTTGGTTTGTGTCCATTTTTTGTGCAAATTGTGCCATTTTTGGACATTTTGCAACCAAACATCCGTTTTCAAATTGTGGACGTGGTCCCATTTTTCCACCACGTTTATTGCAACATGTCATTTGTGCTGTGGCAAAACCCAAAGCGAATACGATTACAAAGAACAATAATTTCTTCAAAAAACCACCTTTGTGGCATTTTCCGCCGCATGGGCAAGAGTGACTGCAACCGCATGAATATGTTTCAATTACAGGCGCTGTTGCTTTTTTTGCTGTTGCTTTCTTTGTTGCCGCTGTCTTTTTCATAGTTTTTTCAGCTGCTTTTTTTGCAACAGTTTTTTTGGTAGTCGTTTTTTTTGCTGGTTGTTTTGCCATTTTCCCTTCCTTTTTTTGTATAGCGATCATATTTTATTTAATTTCAAAAAATATGTAAAGAAAAAATATATTTTTATAAAAAAAGTAAAAAAAATTCCCCAAATCGGGGAATTTTTTTAGTTCAAAGCTTCTTTCAATGCTTTACCTGGTTTGAATTTAGGCTGTGTAGAAGCTGGGATTTTGATTGCAGCGCCAGTCTGAGGGTTGCGACCTGTTGTTGCTTTACGTTTTGCTGTTGCAAATGTACCAAAACCAACCAAGCGAACTTCGCCTTTTTTCTTCAAAACTTTTGTAACTGTGTTGATAAATGCATCCAAGCAACCTGCTGCTGTTGCTTTTGTAACGTTAACTTCGTTTGCGATAGCTTCGATTAATTGTTGTTTGTTCATGTGTTTCTCCTTTCATAAAAATTAAAAGTTGTTCACAGCCCCCAAGGCAATGTCTCTGGAATCTACGTTTTTTTTAACACTGCTATCGTGCAGCTCGCTAATTCCAAGGGCATTGCCTGTACTGCTTACCCGAATCGTAGAGAATTCCGCACTTTAAGTCAAGTATATATTTACAAAAATATGAAAAAAGTTATGGTTTTACCGCGTTTGCGCGTACTGGTCGTGCCCCAGGAGTATTGTTTTCGCACAAAACCCAGTCCTGATTATTGCCAGTAATATGTACTGTTCTGAAATAATTTGGTGTCATAACCAATATATAAATAGTAATTACGCACCAGAAAAAGAACTTTGTTGCCCCCCAAGGTTTTTTAAAAGAATCACGATTAAATTTATCCTTTAATAAATTTTGATACAGTGCCCATCCCCAAATTGCCAACAAAATTAATCCAGAAAATATAATTGTGATGTTTATGTATCTTTTAAAAGGCATTATGCCATTAGATATAGCATCCCACATTTCACTTGCCGCGGGGCATACATACAGTGCGTTTGCGCGCGCAGCCAATGGAACCTGTACAGGTTGATTAGGCGTCAGGGAAATATCAAACGAAACCATCAAAATAATGGCGATCATAAACATAATTACCCACAGCATAGTGTTTTTCATATTAATATATCTCCCATACAGGACATATTATATCATAAATAACTATGTGTTTGCAATTTGATAAAGTTTTTTTTAATATTTTAATATGTTATTCAAGAAAAAGAATCTTGTAATTGGTTTAACTGTATCAGATGTGGCATATTTATGTGTGTCTGTGCCTGCATTGGCGCGTCTGCGTCGGTGTTTTACCTTGGTGATATATAATGACTGTGCGGATTGTAAAATCAGTCGTCGTATGGTTCGGAACCATGGTTATCGTGGCAGGTTGCATATTATAAACGGTGCGCACAGTATTGGTGTGCTGGCATCTAGAATTGAAATTGTAAATCATGTTCGTCGCCACAAAATTCGTTCTGATTGGTTTATGTTTATACGTGATGCAAATATTGTGACAGGGGTTTCGATGCCTTGTGTTATGCAAAATAATTTTGCGATTATTCAAAATCAAATCACATTACGTTCAGGTTTTATTGATGCGTTGCATTTAATGTGCAATTCGGGCGCTTACCAAGTTGATGATACAAAGACATTTTTGCTTCGTCCTTATCTTGGGTTGTCTGGGACATGGGTTCGTTCTGGGGTATTATATCGCACATTGGATATATTGCATTCTATATTGGACAAGGTGTATGACATTGACGTATCGTTGTCATATCCTGCGCCGGTTGATATGATGATGTGGTCTGCATTAAATATTGTTGCGCGCGATTTTAACGCAGAATATACGCCGATATATATGGATAATGTTGCATGTGTTAATATTGATTTGGACAGTGTTTCTGGTGTTGCTGGGGCGCGCATTGCGCGTGCGTTGTCCAGATATGATAATTTGGTTTGTTTGGCATTGGACGCTGAAAAAAATGAACAAAAATAAAATATATGATTGCAAGTTATTTGTAATATATATACAATACCGCCATAAAAACAAAGGAATATTAGCATGAAATATGATGACATCAGAAAAAGTTTTCTTGATTATTTTGCTTCACACGGGCACCAGATTGTTCCGTCTGCATCTTTGATACCAAATGATCCGTCTTTGTTATTTACGGTTGCGGGTATGGTTCCATGGAAGGGGATATTACAGGGGACAGAACCTGCATTTGCGACACGTGTTGCAGACGTTCAAAAATGTATTCGTGCTGGTGGCAAGCATAATGATTTGGACGATGTTGGTTTTGATGGTCGTCATCATACTTTCTTTGAAATGATGGGTAATTGGTCTTTTGGCGATTATTTCAAAGAAGAAGCGATTTTGATGTCTTGGGAAGTTTTGACCAAGGTGTTCGGATTTGATTCAAATCGTATTGTTGTAACAACTCATTTCAGCGACGATGAAGCGGCAGCGATATGGAAAAAAGTTTCTGGTAAAGATGCAATTTTGTTGGGCGATAAAGATAATTGGTGGTCTGCGGGTGATACTGGTCCTTGTGGTCCGTGCACAGAAATGCACTATGATATGGGCGAAGAACTGGGCGGTGGATTACCAGGCAGTGCAGACGAAGATGGTGGTCGCTGGGTTGAATTGTGGAACGACGTGTTTATGCAATATGACAGGGATGCAAATGGCAATCTGACCCCATTACCACAGAAAAATGTTGATACTGGTGCGGGGTTGGAACGTTGGGCGGCAATTTTGCAGAACAAATTGGATAATTATGACACAGACTTGTTTGTTAACTTGAAACGCGCGGTCAGTGATGTTACAGGTGTTTCAGAAACAGCTGAAAATGTATCCAGTTTCAAAGTTATCACAGACCATCTGCGCAGTGTTGGTTTTGCGATTGCAGATGGCGTTATACCATCTAACAGTGATCGTGGTTATGTAATTCGTCGTATTTTGCGTCGTGCGATGCGTCATGGTCAAATGTTGGGACACCGTGGTGCGTTGTTATCAAAACTGTATCCTGCATTGATTACAGAAATGGGTGATGCGTATCCTGAATTGGCGCGTGAACAGTCTCGTGTTGTTGAAATTTTGCAGAACGAAGAATCTGCGTTTGCAGATATGTTGCAAAATGGTATGAAATTGTTAGATGTTGAAATACCAAAGTTGAATAACAAGGTTTTACCAGGTGATGTTGCATTTAAATTGTTTGATACATACGGTTTTCCATTGGATTTAACCCAAATGATTTTGCGTGACAAAGGTATCGAAGTTGATGTTGCTGGTTTTGAAAAATCAATGACAGAACAAAAAGAACGTTCACGTGCAAACACCAAGGGAACACGTGTTTTCTGGGAATCTCAGACAGATTTATCGACAACGGATGATACTTCAAAGTATAATCCAACCCAGATGCAATCGACTGTCTTGTCTATTTTGCGCAATGGCGAATTTGTACAGTCTGCGAACACCGGTGACGAGGTAGAGGTTGCATTAGATAAAACAAACTTCTATGGCACTCAGGGTGGTCAGGTTGGTGATACTGGCGAATTGCGTATTGATGATAAAACCGTTATGAATATCAGCGAAGCAGGGCGTGTTGATAATATTGTTATTCACAAAGGGGTATTATTATCAGATTTAAGTGTTGGCGATATTGTTAATCCTGTTATCAATGCCAATGTGCGTCAACAGACGGCGCGTGCACATACCGCGACACACTTGTTGCAGGCTGCGTTACGTTCGATTTTGAACGAAGATGTTGAACAGCGCGGTTCCAAGGTCAGTCCTGATTCTGTTCGTTTTGACTTCTCGTTTGGTCGCGCAATGACTGCCGAAGAAAAACAAGCGGTTGAAGACTTGATTAATAAATGGATTGCTGCTGATATGCCGGTTTTACACGAAGAAATGTCAATGGACGAAGCCGTAAACAAGGGCGCAATGGCGTTGTTTGGTGAAAAATATGGCGATACGGTCAAAGTTATTACCGCAGGTGATGTTTCTTGTGAATTGTGTGGCGGTACACATATCAATCATACCGGTGAAATTATCAAGGCACGTATTAATAAAGAAAAGTCTATCAGCAGTGGTGTTCGCCGAATAACAATGTCGGTCGGTACATTGGCTGAATAAAAAATCCCCATTTCGGGGATTTTTTATTATTTAAATAGCATCAATATTTATAAATACACTTGACAAATCGTAATAATGTATAATATGGTATGTGTGATACAAAGAGAAATAAAAATGAGATATGATACAACTTATAAGTTAAAGGTGTTAGAATACGCCGAAAAATACGGCAGCGTCCGTGCAGCCAAGATGTTTGCTTTGCCATCAAAGACAATCTTGCGATGGAACGATTTGTATCATGTTTATGAGAAACGCTCTATGCGTACGTTTACAGATGCACAGCGCAAAGAAATCTTGGAATATGCAAATGCTCATGGTTTAACCAGCGCAATGCGTGAATATAATATAAATATTTCTACAATACTTAAATGGAACAGTGATTTTAATATATATGTACAAAACGGTCGCAGGGCAAACGCAACCCATAAAAAGAAATTAAAACGTTTTGATTTAGATACCAAATTAGAAATTTTAAATTTTGCCAAAGAGCACGGTATTTCCAATGCGTCCAGAAAGTATAATGTTCCATCATCAACAATACAAATATGGAATGAAAAATTAAAAGTGTATAATGTTCGTAAACATCGTGAATTTTCATCAGAAGAAAAACAGGCGATTATAGAATTTGCCAATCAAACATCTTTCGCTGATGCAGCAAAAGAATTTAATTTGTACAGTCATCAAATTTATAAATGGAAAAAGGATTTAGAAAGAAAAAAATAAAAAATCCCCATTTCGGGGATTTTTTTATGATTACATCATTGGTGGCATTCCACCGCCCATTTGTGGTGCAGATGTTTTTTCTTCTGGGATTTCAGTCATAACAGCGCCCGTTGTCAGCATTACGCCTGCGGTACTTGCTGCCGCAGCAATAGCGGTCTTTACAACTTTTGCAGGATCTATAATCCCAGCATCCATCATATCGACATATTCATCTGTTTGCGCGTTGTAACCAAAGTTGTAATCTGTTGATTCCATAACTTTGCCAACAACAATTTCACCAGATTTCCCAGCATTTTCTGCAATTTGTGCACATGGTGCAACGATTGCGCGACGAACAATATCAATACCGACATTTTGATCTGGATTTGTACCGGTCAGATTTTTTAATGCTTGTACTGCGCGTACTAATGCAACACCACCACCAGCAACGATACCTTCGGCGACAGCTGCGCGTGTTGCGGCCAATGCGTCATCAACACGGTCTTTCTTTTCTTTTACTTCGACTTCGGTCATACCGCCAACTTTGATAACAGCCACGCCGCCGACCAATTTAGCCAATCTTTCGGACAGTTTTTCGCGGTCGTATTCGCTGGTTGTTGTTGATATTGCAGCGCGAATTTCATCAGCACGTGCAGAAATTGCGTTTTTATCACCTGCACCATGTGCCAACAATGTGGAATCTTTTGATACAACAACTTTTTTTGCACTACCCAATACAGCTGGTGTAATGTTTTCAAAAGTCATACCCATATCATCAGAAATCACAGTTGCGCCAGTTACGATTGCGATATCTTTCAGCATTTCTTTACGTCTGTCGCCAAAACCAGGAGCCTTGACAGCACATACTTTTAATCCACCGCGCAGACGGTTCAAAACCAATGTTGCCAACGCTTCACTTTCGACATCTTCTGCAATAATCAACAATGGTTTTCCTGATTGCGCAATTGGTTCCAAAATTGGCAACAGTGCTTGTAATCCTGTGATTTTCTTTTCAGATACCAATACCTGTGCGCCATCTAGTTCGGCCAACATTTTTTCACTGTTTGTAACAAAATAAGGCGACATAAAACCTTGGTCGAATTGCATACCTTCTACGACATCAATTTCAGTATCTAATCCTTTGGCTTCTTCAACAGTAATAACGCCTTCTTTGCCGACGCGTTCCATTGCGGTTGCGATTTTTTCACCGATATCAGCATCTGAATTAGCGGAAATTGTGGCAACCTGTGCGATTTCAGCACTGTCTTTGACGGGACGTGCGTGTTTATCTATGTCAGCGATAACAGCGGCTGTTGCCATGTCGATACCGCGTTTTACATCCATCGGGTTCATCCCCGCAGCAATTACACGACGACCTTCGCGGATTAATTTTTGTGCCAGAACGGTTGCAGTTGTTGTTCCATCGCCTGCATCATCGCCCGCTTTTTTTGCAACTTCTTGAACCATACGTGCACCGATGTTTTCGGTTGGATCTTTCAAAGATACGGCCTTGGCAACTGTAACGCCGTCTTTGGTTGCGACTGGTGCGCCATAAGACTTTTCAATAACCACGGTGCGTCCCTTGGGACCCATTGTGATTTTTACTGCGTTTGCCAGTTTATCAACGCCAGATGCCATTTTTTCTGTATCAAAAATAATATCTTTTGCCATTTTTTATTCCTTTGTTATTCTAAAATTCCCAAAATATCAGTTTCTTTGATTAATACATAATCATGACCGTCAATTTTTACTTCGTTTGCGGATGCAGCCCATTTTGCGAACAATACAACATTTCCGCTTTTTACGGTTACAGGAACCAGTTTTTCGCCATAATAAATACCGTCGCCAGTGGCAATGACGCGCCCGCGAGATGGTTTTTCTTTGGCATTATCAGGGATAATGATTCCGCCTGCTGTGATATTTTCTTCTTCTAATCTTTCCAGCAGAATATAATTGTGCAAAGGTTTGAACATAAATAATCTCCTTCTTTGAAACCTGTGTTATTGATATAGTCTAAAAAAGATTGATTTCAAGTCTGTATTTTAATATGCTGTATCAGAAAAACAAGGGGAATAAAAATATGTATGATAATAATAATGTTTTTGCAAAAATGATACGTGGTGAAATACCAACGAACAAGATTTATGAAAACGACTATGCGATGTCTTTTTATGACATTAACCCTATGTTCAAGACGCATGCGCTTGTTATTCCCAAGGGGCCATATCAGAATATTTTAGATTTTGCAAAAAATGCGACGGCGAACGAACAAATTGGTTTTTGGGAATGTTTTGCACAAACTGCGGACAGACTGGGAATAAAATGTGAATTTAATTGTTTGGCAAATGCTGGGGCTGATGCGCCGTTTGTAAAACAATCTGTATTTCATTTTCATTTGCATTTGGTTGCGGGTGAACGTACAGGTGCCTTTCAAGAATTATTTTCAGATATCGAGAAATGATAATAAACGTTCGTGTTATTCCGCGTGCTAAACTAAATCGGGTTGAAGTTCAACCCGATGGCACGTTGCGCATACATACGACAACAGCGCCCACAGATGGCAAGGCAACTGCGGACGTAATAAAAATGCTGGCTGAACACTATAACGTACCCAAGACCAGCATTAAATTAATTCGCGGTGCAACATCACGCGACAAAGTTTTTGAAATTTAGTATTTCAATATTTGTTTTTCTAATTCATCGGCAGAATCTGCATTATACATACGATAATCGTCCATATTTTCAATAAATCCTGCGGACATCATATGTTTAATTAATTCTGATAAAGGCTGCCAAAAATTACCAGTATTCAAAAAGAATAATGGTTTTTGTGTTTCGCCGATTTGCTGCATTGTCATAATGTCTGACAATTCATTAAGTGTGCCAATTCCCCCGGGCAAAATGATAAAAGCATCAGACATATTATACATTAATTGTTTGCGTTCATTAACACCATCTACAACCTTGACACGGATTTCTGGGTGGGCAGGTTCTTGTCGTGCCAACACATCGTTTGTAGATACGCCAATAACTTCGCCACCATTTACCAATGCGGCTGTTGCCACAGTGCCCATTAAACCAACATCGCCACCGCCAAAAATCATACGAATACCATTTTTTGCCAGAATTTCACCGACGATACGTGCATCTTGTTCGTATTTAGGATTTGTTCCAAATTGATGTCCGCAATATACTGCAATAGATTTTAAACTTCGTGCCATTTTTTCTTTTTCCTTTATTTTTGCAAATTATATCATAAAATAGCACTACAATGAACGAAAAATTTACAGATTTTATCAGTCGTTTTTCTGGTGCCCGTCTGGCTGTGGCGGTCAGTGGTGGTGTTGATTCTGTGTGTTTGTTGCATTGGCTGCACAAATCGAATATGGATATCACAGCATTACACGTTAATCATCATCTGCGTGATGCGGCAAACGAAGAAGAACAATATGTTGTCAGTACCTGTAAAGCGTTAAACATACCGTGTGTTGTTTTTCATTGGACTGATGACAAACCAGAATCCGGTTTAGAGGCTGCTGCCCGTGATGCACGCTATCGTTTTATGACGGACTGGTGTGTGGCGCATGATATTGATGCGTTAATGATTGCGCATCAGGCTGATGATCAGATAGAAACTTTTCTTATGAATTTGGCGCGCGGCAGTGGGGTTTCTGGTTTGTCTGCGATGCGTCGTGTATCTTATCGTGATGGCGTTCAGATTGTCAGACCATTATTGGATGTTTTTCGCAGCGAATTGATTGATTATTGTGATGAACATAATATTCATTATTATCATGACGAAATGAACGAAGATGAAAATTATACACGTGTAAAAATTCGTAAAAATCGTCATTTGTTATCAGACTGTTTAGGAATCTGTGACAGTCGTATTTTATTGGCGATACAGAATTTATCGCGTGCGCGTGATGCGTTGGATATGGATGTTGATTCTCGTGTTAGGTCGGTATTGTATGATGGCTGGGCATTGTTTTCTGATTCTTTTCTATTTGACGTACCGGCCGATATTGGTTTAAAGTCATTGGGATTGTTGATTCAAACAATTGGGGGGGATAATTATCAACCGCGCTTGAATTCGTTAATCTTTGCACTAAGTAAGTTAAAGACGGATTGTAAATTTACTTTGGGGCATTGTACGATTCGTCGCTTCAAGAATCAAATTCTGATTGTTCCCGAAGGTCAAAAAACAAGTATCAGGAAAAAAAATGAGAAAATTAAAAGACTTCACAAGCAAAACAAACAACAATAAAAAAATAGGCGCTAAGCGTGATGGCGCATCAATCTTTTTAATAATTTTTGGTATATTATTCATTACCATGATTGGTCGTGTGTTCTTTTCAGGTGGGACTGTGGGTGCTCCTTTTGTGCAAAAATCGGTTCCAACGGTTGAATTGTCTTTTTCAGACGTATTAAGACGCGCATCAGACATAAAAACGATGACGATAAAAGATAATCTTGCCACAGGTAATTTGGCAGACGGCACAAAATATACGGCGACAATCACATATGATCCTGAAATGTTGACAAAGTTGTCGGATGCAGGCACTTCTATTACGATTGATACATCTAAGACATGGTTGGAAAGTGTTGCGACATTTGCGCCACTGGTTTTGACATTATTGTTTATTTTCTGGGTGTTCAAAGGATTGCGTCGCGGTGGTGCTGGCGGAATCGGTCGCAGTTTAATTGGTCAAAATCCAACAAAAATTGCAACAGGAAAACCACAAACAACATTTAAAGATGTTGCGGGTATTGAATCTGAAAAACAAGAATTGTCAGAAATTGTAGATTTCTTGAAAAACAAAGATAAATATCGTGCGGTTGGTGCACGTGTTCCGCGTGGTGTTTTATTATCTGGTCAACCTGGTACTGGTAAAACATTGTTGGCGCGTGCCATTGCAGGCGAAGCAAATGTTCCGTTTTTTGCAGCGTCTGGTTCTGATTTTTCAGGTATTATCGTTGGGCTGGGTGTTGCTAAAATCAAAGAAATCTTTGAAATGGCAAAACGTAATGCGCCGTGTATATTATTTATCGATGAAATTGATGCAATTGGGCAAAAGCGTTCAACGCACTCATATAATGACCAAGATCGTGAACAGACGTTAAATCAATTGTTAATTGAAATGGATGGTTTTGCAAACGATACAGGTATTATTGTCATCGGTGCTACAAATCGTGCAGATATGTTGGATGCGGCATTGTTGCGTCCGGGTCGTTTTGATCGTCAGGTTTATATCGAGTTACCTGATTTATCTGGTCGTCGTGCAATATTAGATTTGTATGCAAACAAGATAAAAATGTCTGATGCGGTTAATTTGCAAGATGTTGCGCGTGGAACGACTGGTTTTTCTGGGGCTGATTTGGAAAATCTGCTGAACGAAGCAGCTTTGCATGCGGTGCGTAACAAACGTACAGAAATAACTGCGGATGATATAGAAGAAGCACGAGATAAAATAATTATGGGACCACGAAAAATTCGTAAAATGCGCCCCGAAGATATAAAAATGACTGCATATCACGAAGCAGGGCATGCATTTGTCAGCATGATATATGCAGATATTACTGATCCGATACACAAGGCGACAATTGTGCCACGTGGTCGTGCGTTGGGTATGGTACAGCACTTGCCGATTGATGACAAAGTTTCAATGACGTTGGATGAAGTGCGTGCAAATCTGTCTATTATGATGGCTGGACGCGGTGCCGAAGAAATATTCTTTGGTGCAGACAAGGTTACAACAGGTGCAGAAAATGATATTGCAATGGCGACACGTTTGGCACGCTATTCAATTACAACTGCTGGTTTGTCGCCACGTGTTGGTTTGGCTGCGATAAATCAAGTTGGCACATTTGGAACGCGTTCTGCGCTGGAAAACGCATCCGAAAAGACTGCGGAAATTGTTGATCAAGAAATCAGAAATTGGTTGGATATTGCATACAACGATGCGACCAAACGTCTGATTAAAAATAAAAAGACGGTTGAACAACTGGCGCAGAAACTGCTGGAAAAAGAAACATTAACTGGCGAAGAAATCCGCGAAATCATTTTCGGCAAGAAAAAAACAGTGAAAAAAGTGGTTGAAAATGGAAAGCCAAGACGTGCAAAAACTAAGAAACAGTAAATTTGAATTACTGCAAATGCCACCGATGAATACTCAGTCAGTATTGTTGACTGTGGGTGACGAGTGTGTGGTTTTTGATGCTTGGGGTCATGTGTCAGATTGGTCGCGTATAATTGATGAACGTGGTTTAAAATTGCGTGCAATATATACAACGCATGGACACCCAGATCATATATCTGCGGCGCCAGCACTGGCGAAAAAGTATGGCGTTCCGTGGTATTTACACAGCGGTGATTTTCGTATGGTTGGTTGGGGAAATGGTTTATTGACTCATTTTGGTTTACCAGAAATTACCACAGAAGATGTCAGACCGACGCTTCTGGATATTAAATCAACGATGGTTTTGTCTGGGGTGTTAATGAACATAGTTGAAACCCCTGGACACAGCCCTGGTGGTGTAGCGTATCATTTTCCAGATGAAAAATTAATAATAATTGGTGATACTTTATTCCAAGAATCAATCGGTCGATATGATTTGCTTGGTGGCGACAAAAATGTTTTGTTTCAGTCTATATCAAATTTATATAAAATGAATTTGTCCGATGATACAGAAGTTGTGCACGGTCACGGCATGGCAACAGATATCAAATATCTGAAACAGAATAATCCGTATTTTCACAGTTAAAAAATGCCCATTTCTGGGCATTTTTATTTATTTGATTTTTTCATTTTTTTCTTTCAAGAATTTATCTATTGTAATTGGCGCAGCGGCAGTCGGACCATATTGTTGATTATAGTGACTGGCTGGGTTTTCGTTATAAGGCTTGCGCTTGCCTGTAAACTTTTCATAGTATATCTGACCAATACGCATATATGGGTAAACAACAGTTGGATACAGTGTTTTTATTTCAAGTGTCCATTGACCACAGAAACCGTCATCGCCGCGTCCTGCTGTGTGATGATTTATAATAAAATTACGTCCAACACTGGATTTTCCGTCAATATATGGAAATAAATTTTTTGTTTCTGTGTATTCAACAGTTGTTCCCAAATAACCAATGTTTGGTGACAATATTAGTCCCGATTCAGGTATTTTTATATCAATTGTTTCATGGTGTTCCGGATTTGTTGGGTCTATCAGATACTTTGGATTACGAAAATCATAAATCCACGGCATAACTTTATAGTCTTCGTACGTTTCGTCATCTATGAACCAATCGCGCATAGAGTAAGTATGTTTATCGCCTTGGTATTGAATTGCAGATAACATACCGTGTGGAATTGTATGTTTGTACACACGTAATGTATCGCCTAAATGTAAATCATAACTATTGCTGCCCAAACAACGAATATCAAAAGGTTTTATGATTATGTCAGGTTTTTTTTGTTGCATACGACGCAAAATTTCTGGACCAGTCAATTGCATATTGTAATCCTTTTAAGTTGGTCTCTCTCTTGTCGTTAGTATATAACACAAAAAATAAAAAAATATCAATATTTTTGTTCACTTTTGATTTTGGTGTGCTATCGTTAAAATATGACAGAAAAAACATATTCAGGCTTTGTTGCGATAATTGGTCCGACAAATGCCGGCAAAAGTACATTGTTAAATCAAATTATGGGTCGTAAAGTATCCATTGTTTCGCACAAGGTGCAAACCACACGAACACGTTTGCGTGCGGTAAAAATGGTTGGCGATAAACAGTTGATATTTGTTGATACGCCTGGTGTTTTCAAGCCGTCTCGTCGGTTGGACAGGGCAATGGTTGCGGCGGCAATGGATGCCGTAAGTGATGCAGATGCTGTGTTGTTGTTGATTGATGTGACCAAGGGCATCACAGAAACAATACGTGCGTTGGCAGAAAAGATTCAGGACAGACCAAACATATTTGTTGCGCTTAACAAGGTTGACGCGATTGCAAAATTACAGTTGTTGCCAATGGTTGCAGAAATTTCAGAAATGGCCCCGTGGCGTGAAATATTTATGATATCTGCACTGAAAAACGACGGTATTGTACCAATGTTACAGTCTTTGGCTGATGTTATGCCAGAAAGTCCATATTTGTTTGATACGGTTGATGCGCCTGATGTTCCGGATGAATTGTATTTAGCTGAATTGACTCGTGAAAAGGTTTATAAATATATTCACCAAGAATTACCATATCATATCAATGTTGTGACTGAACGCGTTGATGTAGATGCAGAAGGCGTTCTGGATATATATCAGAAAATCGCGGTTCGTAACGATGGGCATAAAAAGATT
>JAZQRR010000004.1:0-6185 GCA_045629645.1 Candidatus Enterousia sp.
AACCGCCTGGGTAGTGGCAAATTCACCGTTGCCGTAATCGGTTAATGGTTCGCCGTTTAGCATCTGGTTTGCAACATCGATTGTTGTCAGCAGATACTTCATATTTGCGGCAAATTTTGGATTTTCCAGATTGGGGCTGTATGGTATTTCTAAATCATGTTCTTGTTTAATTAACAGGTGTATATATTCGACATTAACAATCTGTGCGGCATGCGCCCCCAGAATCCAAAAACATCCCAATAAACACAGCAGAATCTTTTTTAACATGGTGGCGGGTCCTTAATCAGTTGGTTCTGGTAACGCAGGGGTGGGAACAGCCATTGTTCCAGATACGGTATAAGAACCCGCCATGGTTTGGTTTGCAGTTGCAGCGGTATCCACCTTGGGTGCGACGGCACCTTCGACATACGTCATGGTCGCAATGGATGCGTGCGCCGCACTAATACCGCCCATAATCAGCATTAAAAATATTGCAATCTGCCGCACTTAATTTCTTCCCCCCATTGCAAACAAAAACCACCATTTACAACAAAAGGTGGTCAGGAGGTTCGAAACAATCATTGGAATTGTGTGCTTATTCAATATATTCGCAACCCTCCTGACCGAAATATCAGGAGTTCTTTCGTCTGCTACAAAAAAAAGCGCAACGCGCCATATTTTGTTCGACGCCAATGACCGGGTTTCGACACCCCATCCCAGGAATACCCTGTGGACGTGTATATTATACCATATTTTTTTGTACAAACAAATAAAAATCCCCGATTGGGGATTTTTTACAACTGAATAAACATTTTTGGATTTTTTTCCAACAACTCAATCGCCTTGTCCAACGATTTGCGATATTCTTTAAATTTCTTTTTATCTGCCTGTCCCAGATTACTTATCGCCGGCAATTTTACAGTCATTGGATTAACATGAACGCCGTCTTTGATAATTTCATAATGCAAATGTGGCCCAGTTGAATACCCCGTAGAACCAACATAACCAATTGTTTGTCCCTGACGTACATTTGTTCCAACATTTACCCCCTTGGCAAATCTGGACATATGCGCATACAATGTTTCATATGAACCATTATGTCTGATTTTCACATAATTACCATGTCCGCGATTATACGCGCGCGCCACAACACGTCCTGCCCCTGCGGCCGGAATTGGCGTTCCTGTTGACGCACGGAAATCCACCCCTTTGTGTGCACGGGTAAATCCCAACACAGGATGCTTACGACTCTTAGAAAAATTGCTGGTAATTTTTGCATTATTAATCGGCGTACGCTTCAATGACTTTATCGCACCATTACCATCCGCATCATAGAAACCAGTTGTACCATCTGACTTTTTAAAGCGATACATTTCAACATTTCCGCGCATTGCCTGAAAAGATACGGCCAAAACACGACCATTTTCAACCTTTTCACCATCCGAAAAATTTTCTTCATACAACACCCAGAACTTTTGTCCCGCACGAATATCACGTTCAAAGTCCATTTCAAATGCCAACAAATCATAAACATCAATCAATATTCCCGCAGGAATCCCAGCACGTTGCCCCGCCAAATAAAAACTGTCCCCATCCAGAATTTCACCACTACGCCAAACCGCACGTGTATCGGGTGCAACATCCAACGTTTTACAATTCCATGCACCAGAATCATCGCAAGTCAATTCAACCTGACGCCATGGGGATGGCACAACAACAATCTTGGATACTGGCGCATCGTCTGTTTCACGCACAAATTCCAATCTGTCGCGATCTGCGCGCAATGAAGAAATACCCGCGTCTTTTTTTAACAGCGCCGCAATATTATTAACATCGCGATGTGTCAGCCCCTGCTTTATCAATAATTCTGACAAGGTATCCCCCGCAGCCACATTAACAACAGCCACACACATATCACCATCACGAGATACAGATTTATGTCCCCCTGATGTTAACGCAACCACAACAATCGCGGCAATAACAAACACAACAGCCACACACATAACAATGCGCGCAAACACAACTGAATTTATAATATCTTTTGCTTTTTTCATGGCATTGATTATAATATCGACATGACTAAAAATCAAGCCTTCACAATTTTACAACGTGCAGGCGGCATTCGTGCCGCCCGCATTATCACAGAAAACACACAAAAACTGTCCAGATTCCATATATGGCGAATTGCACGTATGTTACGTCGTGGTGTACCTGTGGCAAAAATCATCCATCAAAAATGGTTTTTTGGCATAAAATTTTACACAAACAAACACACATTGGATCCGCGCCCAGACACAGAAACATTGGTATCCGCAGTAATATCGGACTGTACAAACAACGAACCAAAACAAATCTTGGATTTGGGTACAGGCACTGGGTGCATAATATGTTCGTTAATAAAAAACATACAAAACACATCTGGGGTCGCCACAGACATTTCCAGACGTGCATTACGCGTTGCACACCGAAATATAAAAAATTTAGAACTGGGCAAAAAAATAAAAACAGTTCGCACATCTTTTTATCGCTCACACAATTTCAACAAATCGTTTGATATAATTGTATCTAATCCACCTTATATTGCATACGGCGACACACGTGTTGACAATGGTGCCATGCACGATCCAGCACGGGCATTATATGCAAAAAACAACGGACTGTCCGCATATGAAGCAATCGCAAAAAACGCAAAAAAATGGTTAAAAAACGACGGCAAAGTGTACCTTGAAATCGGCATCAACCAAGGAACAGACATTAAAAACATATTTATACACAACGGGTGGAATTTGTTACGAACAGAATTTGATCTGTCGGGCATTGAACGCGTTCTGATTTTTACCAAGGCACACCAATGAAACAACTGGACGATACAGACATACAACAAATGATTAAATCTGAGTTTATACCAAACCCAGATGCAACGCAACGCAGTGTGCGCCAACAATTACATTTATCCACCAGAATACCTGCCGCAAAAAAACCTGTTCCGCGCACAGCCGTATTAGACCTGCATCAACTGACCGAAGAACAGGCATGGACAGCAATACTAGATTTGGCAAAATCAGGCACCCGAAACGCCACCATTATCACCGGTGCCAGCGGAATATTAAAAATAAAATTTCAACAGTGGGCATCTGACAGCGTATTATCACCATACATAATATCTTTTACACCGATAAATAACGGCAGTTTTTCTGTCAAATTCAAAAAACAAAACCAGACCATATAAATATGACAAAAACCAAGACAGTTTATGATCACATAAAATCTAACAACATCAAGACCGCACTGTTGGTTTTATTGTTTCCTGTAATATTTATCGCATTAGTATTTTTGTTTGTCAGAATGGTATCTCCGCTGAATGACGCAATAAACACCACCATATCTGTTGCGATACCAACATTTGTTATCTGTATGGTATGGATGCTGATATCATGGGCGTTTGGCGATTCGATGATGTTATCTATGGCTGGGGCCCACAAACTGGACATAAATGACAAGAACAACCGCCAGATTTATAATTTGGTCGAAAATATTGCACTGGCGGCCGGACTGCCGACTCCCAACGTCTATATTATCGAAGACAACTCTTTAAACGCATTTGCAACGGGACGCACACCAGCAGACGCGACTGTTGCCCTGACCCGTGGCATAATAAACAAACTGGACACCGCCGAACTATCTGGGGTTATCGCGCACGAAATGGCACATATTGGCAATCGCGACATCAGATTAGACATGTTAATAATTACCGGTATCGGTGTAACCGTATTTATTGCAGACATTATTTTCCGCAGTGCCGTACACAGTCGCCATATTAACACATCTGACGATAACAACAATAATAACAGCGCCGCAATTTTGATGATGATTTGGCTGGCGTTCAGCATATTTAACTTAATTATAACACCATTGCTTCAAATGGCTATTTCGCGCAAACGCGAATACGCTGCAGACGCGACAGGCGCATTTATCACACGCAATCCGCACGCATTGGCATCTGCCCTGCAAAAAATCAGTACAGATTCACGCATAGAACAAATAGACAAAACCCAATCAATGGCATCGATATTTATTGCGTCACCGACAAGACCACGTTCGTTTATACCAGAATTAATGGCCACACACCCACCAATAAGAAAACGTATAAACAGACTGAAATCCATGTGCATATAAACACATATAAAAAAAATATTATTTTTGCTTGCATTTGAAATAAAAATGTATAGAATAATAATCCGTTGCATCCATAGCTTAACTGGATAAAGCATCTGACTACGGATCAGAAGACTGAGGGTTCGAATCCTTCTGGATGCGCCAGAATTAATAAAGAACGTCGCCTTGTGCGGCGTTTTTTATTAAACCACGTGCAACGTGGATATTCGAACCCAGGGTTCGACAATGAGTAAGCAAGAACAAGCATCGCGCAGTTCGCGCGCTAACGAATGCCCCACAGCCGATGTGCAACACCGCGCAAGGGAATCCTTCTGGATGCGCCAGAATTAATAAAGAACGTCGCCTTGTGCGGCGTTTTTATTACAAATCACAGCTAAAAATTATAAACAAATAGAACCAAATACGCCCTTGCGTAACGCAACGCCATTCAAGAGACCATAAGAGCAAGCGCGAACGCAATTATTGACACATGAAGATGCAGAAGATGAATTTTCGTGAAACACCCAGCGAGAAGACATAGGATGCGTCATTTTACACCAACAATATTTACGTTCATTTCCATCTGCATCCAATCCATTTAAGCCCGCATCTGCCGTTATAAACGTATTTGCATATTCATCAATGCCATAGTATACCCCCTGCCCCGTAGTGCGTCCTAATCCCTCGGCCGCAGATAAACATGTTGCATAACCCGCAACACGCCCGTATGGAAACTCTGTCCACCAACGCCATTCAGCCCCATTATTACCTTGAGCATTTCCTTTAACCTGCGGATCAAAAATTAACACCATCGTATCATCACGTGCGCACATATCCGTTGCAATCGCACACAACGGCATTATCAATACCAACAAAACAAAAATTTTCTTCATACTTTCCACCCCCAATCAAAAAACCACCAGAACAATTCAGGTGGTTGGAGGTTAGAAACTATTATAAGGAATAGCGGGCTTATTCTATGTATTCGCCGCCCTCCAACCGTGGGTTGGAGTTTTTTTCATCGCACACAAGTGCAAATGCCTTATAAAGGGTTTCTACGCCCCATCATCGGAATCCCCGACAACAAATACATTATAAATTAAAATAATCTGTTTTACAAACACAAAAAAATCGCCCGATGGGCGATTTAATCTTAGAATCCGAAAACCATACGTTGTTTTGATTGACGTTTCTTTTCATTACGAACGGCTTCTTCTTTCAAACGTTTGCGTTTAGTAGTTGGTTTTTCATAACGCTGACGTTCTTTCATTTCGCGGTACAAACCTTCTTTCTGAGATTTACGTTTTGCAACGCGCAATGCCTGTTCAACGTTATTATCGCGAACCAGAACTTTTACCATATGTATTCACCCCCTTTACGACGCATTTGTATTTATTTTATTAAAAAGGGGATTTTCATCCCCTTTCCTTTTGTTTTGGTGGAGCTGATCAGGCTCGAACTGACGACCCCCTGCTTGCAAAGCAGGTGCTCTACCAACTGAGCTACAACCCCAAAACTTTGCACTTTCTTTTTGAAAGCGTGTTGATTTTATACATTTCAGAAACAAATGTCAACAAAAAAATTATACATTGACAAACCAGAATACAAGTACTAGATTAAACTTTATTCTACAAAATCAAAGAGTACATATAATGACAGAAGATGATAAGAATTATTATATAAACTTAATTGCGGATTCACTTGTAAACGACCCAGAAATATGCAAAGCAATATGCGAAATGCACAACAGCGTAGTACAACTGCAAAATACGCTTGTTCAAAAATTGCCATATAACATCACAAAAACAATATTTCAAAACACTATATCCAATGTCATCAACACAATAAAACCAGCTATATCAGAAGCATCATCAGATAATGAACAAACACCGACCACAGCTGAATCACACCCAATAAAAACAGTAAAAACAACAAAAAAATCATATACAAGAAACACTGACTGGTCAAAATCAACAGACACGACTTTGCGTCAAGTATTTTCAAACCGCAAAAGAGCAAACAAACCACTTGAACCAGAATTATTAGCAGAG
>JAZQRR010000005.1:0-1617 GCA_045629645.1 Candidatus Enterousia sp.
AAACGGAGTAAATGATGTCTCGTTCAGTATGGAAAGGTCCTTATGTTCATCCTTCTGTTTTGAAAAAAACAGCCAAAGCGATTGAAAATGATGACCGTAAACCAATTAAAACTTGGTCTCGTGGTAGTGTAATTATACCACAGATGGTTGGGTTGACTTTCGAAGTACACAATGGTAATAAATTTATACCTGTGTCAATCGTAGAAGATATGATTGGTCACAAATTGGGTGAATTTGCACCAACACGTACATTCAAAGGTCATGCAGCTAACAAGAAAGCCGCAGCAGGCAAAAAATAATATAGGGTAAGTAGTTATGACAACGACAAGATATGGAATTAAAGAAAATCAGGTTCGCGCGTTTAATAAAATGATACGCGTTAGCCATCAGAAGCTGAATCTGGTCTGCGATATGGTTCGTGGTTTGCCAGTAGGACGCGCTGTTGATGTCTTGAAATTTTCAAAGAAACGCGTGTCTGGCGAAGTTTTGAAGACTTTGTTGTCTGCGGTTGCAAATGCAGAACATAACAAAAGTTTGCCAGTTGACACATTGTTCATCAAAGAAATTTGGTGTGGCAAAGCGTTGACAATGAAACGCATCATGGCTGGTCCACGTGGTAGTGCACGTCCGATTTTGAAACCATTCTCTAATTTGACAATTGTTTTGGAATCTGGTGTTGCGCCATCAAAGAAAAAAGCAGCAAAAAAAGAAACAACAAAATAAAAATGTAGTGAAGGGCGGTATGGAATAATTTATTCCTGAATAAAGTGTAACACTTCAAGAACGCCCTCACAAATAACAAGGAAAAAGAAAATGGGACAGAAAGTATCACCAATTTCATTGCGCGAATTTATCAATAAGATAACAGATTCTCGCTGGATTGCAGGTAAAAAAGAATATGCAGCCCTGTTGGCAGAAGACGTTAAAATTCGTAAATTTATTGAAAAGAAGTTAAAGAAAGCCGGCTTGGCAAAGGTCGTTATTGAACGTTTTGCAAAGAAGGTGGTTGTGACTATTCATACCTCTAGACCTGGTATGATTATTGGTAAGAACGGTGCCGATATCGAAACATTGCGTAACGATATCAAAAAATTGGTCAAAAATGATCAAGTTGTCGTAAATATTTACGAAGTTCGCCGTCCTGACCTGAATGCGCAGTTGGTTGCGCAAAATATCGCACAGCAAATCGAAGGTCGTGTTTCTTTCAAACGCGCAATGAAGAAAGCTGTGCAAAATGCTCAGAAAGCAGGCGCGCAGGGTATCAAAGTTATGTGCTCTGGTCGTTTGAATGGTGCTGAAATCGCACGTAGCGAACAAATCCGCGAAGGTCGTATTCCATTGCATACATTGCGTGCGGATATCGATTATGCCTCTATTCAGGCCAAAACAACATATGGTGTTATCGGTGTAAAAGTTTGGATTTACACAGGCGATGTTGTTAATAAAGAAAAATTGGCTTCTGAAATGGCACGTCCGACAGAATATGCCGGCAGCAGCGAAAGAAAGCACAAATAATAATGTAACATTATTAAATTGAAGGATTTGTATTATGTTAATGCCAAAGAAAACAAAATTTCGCAAACAACACAAAGGCCGTATTCACGGTGTTGCGAAAGG
>JAZQRR010000006.1:0-67642 GCA_045629645.1 Candidatus Enterousia sp.
TATGGATTTTTGGGTGGGGCCCCAATTACGTTTTACGTGTCACGGCCGTCAAACATTTACAATGTTTGACGTCACATCAAAGGCCAACCGACCCAAACACGCCCCCGCGCATCGCGGAGTCGTTACGGACGTAGGAACCGCAGTGGCTCGAGCAATTCGAGACACACGCAGACGCGGAAGCGTTAGCGAAGCTGAACACCCAGCGCGAAGACGCAGGATGTGTCATTTTACACCAGCAATATTTACGTTCATTTCCATCCGCGTCAACACCATTTAACCCAGCATCCGCTGTTATAAATGTATTTGCATAATCACCGGTACCATAATATGCACCCATACCCGTGGTGCGCCCCAATCCTTCGGCTGCGGATAAACACGTTGCATCACCCGCAACACGACCGTATGCAAAATCAGTCCACCAACGCCACTCGGTCGCATTATTGCCAGCACCCGTCCCATTTACCTGCGGGTCAAAGACCATAATCATTATATCATCACGTGCGCACATATCTGTTGCAACAGCGCATACCGGCATTAATAACGCAACAATCATCAATAATTTTTTCATCATTTTACACCCCTTTTTTTACCACATTGAATCGAACATCGCCCAGCGCAACCGACGACCATCAGTCCCAATTTCTGAATTATTCGCAAACGCGTTGGCACAATATGTTGTACACTGACCGGCACAGGCATCCGCCGTTTCATACGATTTCACAAACACCCAATAAGACGACAAAACACTGACCATACGGCACCAACAATTCAGCCCACTGTCGGCATCAGAAACACGCAAAAACGTATTTGCATCCCCCGGTGCCAAGCCCGTTACCGTACCAGATGTTCCCGCCGCATTAGACTTGGTATCAATATCATTACACGCAGTAATTCCTTTTATAACGTTGTTGCCATCACCACGCGCACCGGCAAACATATCGTAATCAAATTTAACCGACCACGAATTATTTTCCGTATCAACAACCGTTCCGTTCGTATTTCGCTGAATCGTAATCACAGTTGTGCCCGTACGCTGACATATCTGATTTTCATCGGCCGCACCCGCCGGCAACGCCAACAACATCCCAAACATCAAAACATACAACAGCCTTTGCATATCGTCCCCTTTTGGTTATTATTCACCTGTGTGGTATTCCACATTGTTATATCTTATTCGTATTGTATTTTCCTTGGGCCCTGAATACAGGTTCACATGGCAAATATTTCCGTCAACGTTCAAATGCACCGACGGAACCGTCGCCCCACCCCTGTATAATGGGAAACTGACCGTTTTGTCACCACGACGCGCATACAAACGTAAATCCTTGCCCCCGACATTGCAATAACTGGTGCATTGACCGGAATTAGAATAAACAGAATTTTCACCCGACGGACATAAAATGCCACAGAATTGATTTTCCTGATTGGCAACCGAATAACGGTCCGACGCATTGTTGTTATTGATATTAATATCCTTGCAATCGTTATAAACATTTAACTTGGCATAGCCGGATGGGCATACACCGTTTTCTGGGTATTCATATATTGACGTTTCATACGTTGACAAGTCCAATTTATAATAACGCGCCCCCAACGAATCCAAACACGGTGTTGACGTATCCAACGAAGTCCCCGTACCCAATGGCGCACCACTTAACCCAATAACGCCGTTGAATATCGGATAGAACACAACCAAATTATCCGCCGTTAAATACACACCATAATCCAATTCTGAATACCCTGGGGAACACTGCGCACCATCAATATACTGCATATACGTTGCCTGATTAGCATTTGTTTTATAGAAACCATCTGGACAGCGTCCACGAACCGCATCATCATCCCAATCGTAACACTTGCCGTTTAATTTATACTGGTTGTATCCACACAGTGGCGCCCCAGACATCGCAATTACACCGGAATACATTGGATACATAACATCACGATCCAACGAAATCAAATCATAGCCCGCATCGCACGGTGCATCTGCATACTGTTGCGGGCCGGCATAAGTCGCCTGATTAACCGGCATCAAATATGAATTTCGACCATTAATTTGACGACATTTTTCCGACTGTTCCAACCAAGACGCACATTTTCCATTAACTTTGTACATACCGTATCCGCACAACGGTGCACCACTGCCCAGCGACGCCGCCCACGCCCCTGCGCAAAAAACGCTTATAAACAGAACTGAAAAAATAAATTTTCCCCAGAAATTCAATACTAACCCACCTATATATTGCGCATGGTAATAAAATCACAAAACAAAAACAAGGGCAAAAATCAATTAAAAAAACAAAAAAACTGTTCTTTTTTTTATTTGCAAGATTACCTGTTTTCAAACAAATATTTTTTATAAAAAAACAGGGCTGACGCCCTGTTCTTTACATACTTTCTTTTAATTTTGCACCGATTGTCTGCAAACCGTTTCCAATCACGTTTTTCAACGCCATTACCAACAACATATGTTGCTGGGTCGATGCTAAATCGCCTTCGTCAATCAATTTTACACCATCTTGGGTTGACCACAGAGAATGGAACGCACCAGCCAAATCTTCCAAATATTTTGTCAATATCTGTGGATTTTTTGTACGGCCTGCACCTTCGATAACAGATGGATAATCCGCCATAAACTTTACCAAGCGTTTTTCAATTGCGCTGGCCGATTCCATTTTGAAATCAATATCCAATAACGCTGATAAATCCTGAGCGAAAACAGTACCGTATTTTTTCAGCACAGAACATGCGCGCGCATACGCATACTGGATATAATACACAGGATTATCCTTGGATTGTTCTTTGGCTTTTTGCAGGTCAAATGTCATTTGTGTATCGGCAGACTTCATCACCATAAACAGTCTTAACACATCTGCATCAATTTCTTCCAGAACATCTTCTATCATTACGAAATTGCCTGCACGCTTTGACATTTTAAATGGTTTGCCGTCTTTTTCCAGACTGACCAACTGGCACAAAACGATATCTAAATCAGCCTGATTATCTGTAACCGCCCCCAACGCAGACTTAATTCTTTTTACATATCCGCCGTGATCTGCGCCCCAGACATTAATCTGCTTGGCAAAGCCGCGTTCAAATTTGTCCAAATGATATGCAATATCAGACGCAAAGTAAGTCGTTACACCATTTGCACGCGCGATTACACGATCAACGTCATCACCAAATTGCTTTGCCTTGAACAATAATTGTTCTTCTGGTTTCCATTCTTCTTCGGTTTCACCCAATGGTTTTGGCAAAACACCGCGATACAACAAATCTTGGTTTTGCATAAAATCAATTGTTTTTTGAACTTTGCCTGCGTCAACCAGACTTTTTTCAGATGTGAACACATCAAATTCAATGCCGATTTTACGCAAACTGCCACGAATAACGTCCATCATTGCTGCGGCACCTGCTTGCTTGAAATAAGGCAAATATTCAGCCACACTTGCGTTCAGCCATTTATCCCCGTCTGCTTCCTTGATTGCAACCGCCACAGGAATCAAATAATCCCCAGGATAACATCCTTCTGGCAAAGATTCATTTTCATGCAATCCAAACAATTCTTGATAACGCCAGTAAATAGATTGTCCCAGAACATCAACCTGATGACCGTAATCGTTAACATAATATTCCTTGGTAACGTCATAACCGTTTTTCTTTAAGATTCTGGAAATAACATCGCCCAAAATCGCACCGCGTGCGTGTCCAATATGAACAGGCCCTGTTGGATTTGCAGATAAAAATTCAACGTTTATTTTCTGATTATCACCCATATCAGAATTACCATACGCATCAGAATTCTTTAAAATATCCGCAATCAACGTATTCCACAACTTGTCAGATGCATTGATATTGATAAACCCAGGACCCGCAACAGAAACGCTGTCCACCAAGTCTATATCTTGGATATAAGGCATAATAATATCTGCAACCTGACGCGGATTTTTCCCCAGCGCCTTGCACAGAACCATCGCAGCATTGGTCGAAAAATCACCAAATTCGCGCACACGTGGAACCTCTACCACGATATTGTTCAACAATTCCGGATTGTCCAACGCCCTGATTTCAGGGATTTCATATAATTTATTTCTTATTGCCTGTGATATAATTTTATAAGTATTCATGACCCATACCCTTGTAAACGTTCGACGCAGATGATACACCAGTTTTCAAGTACTTGCAACTAAATAAAACACAGATTTATTCAACTGTATTTGGACAAACAGAATCATCACAAACACCGTATCCGACACCGTCCATCAATACCCGCAAAGACCGTGTCGCATCAACAGACATATTTGGCGCAACAACACCATCTGGTGTTGGGATAATATTGGCAGAATATTTTGTATTTCCATATCGCACATACAGTCTGTGCTTTGTTGGCACAGCAGGACTTTGATGCACATACAAAACATTATCCCCAATATGCAACTTACGCCCACATTGCGATTCCAACCACATACCCTGTGGCGCAAACGGATGCGCATCGGGACACGGCGACAGTCCTTGGTCAACCGTTTCGCTGAATGTAAAAGTCCCCCCAGCGCAATAATTATCGTTTGTACATTTTGTACAACCTTGGGTATCTGTCAGCCAGTCATTACCCGCGGGCAGATAATATCCATACGCACAATCATAAATATTTGCCTCATATATGGCAGAAAAACTTTGATTAAATTCATCTGCGCCACAACTGCCCACTGCATTTGTCAGTAAAATATCACCTGCATTTACACCTTGGGTTTGTGTTGCACTAAAATTAAATGTACCACCATTACAAACATAACCCTCAGGACAAAACTCACACTCAACCGCACCCGCTGGCAAATAGGTCCCCGCCCCACAAATATATGTATTTACATCATAAACCGCAGAATACGAATATGCATTACCACAATCACTGGACAGATTTTCTATAATCAAATCATCTGCCATAACAGAACCAGAAAACAAAACCACAAAAATAAACAAAATAAATTTCATTTATTCCCCGATTTGTTGTTCTGGTTTCCAGCCACTTTCGTTATCGTCTGCCCAAATTCCATGATAAACAAAACGCCACGAGCCCGATAAATTGTCTAGTTTTGAATAATATATCTTTGATGATTCAATCGTTGATGCATAAGCGGTTAATATAGCAGGTGTGCCGACAATTTTTAATTGACCATTATATTGCACGTTCTTATTTGCAAATACTTTTATAGAACCACCACCAGCGGTGCTTTCAACTGTGTATGTAACCGTATCAAATGTATATGTAACTGTCTGATTTGGCTTTCCAACATTTACACCATTTATGACAAGAATATGACTATATGGTTCTTTGCTTACAACAATACTTTCTGTCATACCAGGGGTATATTGGCTTGCATCTACAACCACCATATAATCATTTTCCATTGGTGTTCTGTTGCCATAAACATCTTCTGGATAGGAGATATTATTGTTTGGGAGTTCTTCCCAATTTGCCCATGTCCCACGATTAAAGGAATCTTTTTTCCAGCCCCTGAAAGTATAACCACGTTTTGTTGGTGGTGTCGGCAATATTACATCGCCACCAACCTCACAAGTTGTTGTTGTGTATATCTGATTATCCGTCCCCCAATTTATTGTTACCTGTCCTGCAAATGCAACACCGCAACATAAAAGACACAAAACACAGATAATCCGCTTCATTTGCCCCACTCTTTTAACTTAAATAAAAACCGCCAGAGAAAAGGCGGTCGGGGAGTTGGTAATCACTTCATTATTGATTCTGTTGGGCTTTCGATTACTCGTGTTTTATAACCAACAGCTCCCCGACCCACACGGAATCAGGGATGATAACGGTGCAAAATAACACCGAAACATCAGATAACGATGCATTTGCACCGAATGAAGCGGACTACCACAGTCCCGAAGCCAATCTCTTGGATTCAAGGTCGATTATATAACATTTTTCAAAAAAAGTAAACACAAAGAAAAAATTCACACCAAACCAAAAAAAACTTTACCGTTCGAATCCGCACGTCCCAACAGAACATATAAAAAAACTCACATTTAATGCGAGTTTTTTTATTTTTCTCTGATCGTACAGGGATGACAAATCCCTAGGTGAAATTATACAGATTGAAAAAGAATTTAGATTTCATAACCACTGTTTTTTTGTGTTTGATTATAATACAATCTTTTGACGGCCCGTTCCGTTCTGACACGGTCGATTCCGTGTTCAAATCCATAAAGCCAACGTCGTCCAACGCCATAAATATCCTTGGCTTCTAAATATGCAAAACCACCACCTTGTTTTGACGACTTATGTATTATCTCTTCGAAATCTTGAAGCGCCGTCTTTGATATTCCAGAATAATCCATTATTGCTGGCAATACAATATTATTAGTAGTTATCATCGGATTCACCGGATCATAAAAATATTTTTTTCCATTTATCACAATCATTAACCACGCATGTCCGGCACCACCAAGCTGTATATTTTGCTTTGAATTAGTGATAGCATTACCATTATATAAAAAACTTTTAATACCCTTGTGTTGCAAATACATTTGTGCCAATGCAGACATTTCTGTACACATAACGATTTTTCGATTAAACGCCTCAGACAACGGCAGTGGATTTGTTGGACTGTTTTTCAACATTTGCATAGTTGCACCACGCATTGCTTCATAATGCCGATGATCAGGATAAGTCATTTTAACCCAAGCCTGAAAATTCCATAAAACTATGAAATCATCCACCGGTATCGCTATCTTTTTATCATCAAGAAATTTTTGAACTTGTTGTTTATCTATTTTGCTTTCACGTGCATCTATTTGGTCAAAATGAAAATTTTCAGGGTCCATCAAATAATATTGATTTCTAAAAGGCACAATATCACCACTGGCAATATCGTTTAATCTGAATTTATCGTCTACGACATCAAATAAATGTTCTATATTCATGCCCACAATTATATCATAAAAAGTTCGAAAAATCACTAAAAATGTCCATATATAAAACGTTCGAATCCGCACGCCCCAAACAGAAAATAAAAACCACCACAAAAGTGGTGGTTTGAATTTCTGGTCGGGGCGAAAGGATTCGAACCTTCGACATCTTGGTCCCAAACCAAGCACTCTACCAGACTGAGCTACACCCCGAAACGAAGGTCATTATAACAGCAATTTTTTAAAATGCAAATATTTATTTAAAAAATATGCTTGTCTGATTTCGTGTTTTTTTCTATTATAGAAATATGAAAGGATTTTCTGCTTGTTTTATCTGCTATCTAACGCTGTTATGCGGCGCGTTTGCCACAACTCGCGATGCCAAACTGACAAATACAACCGGATATAACTATAATTATATGTACCCTTATTTAAGCAATAAAATGCGAACAAATTTGAATCCTGGGGTTACAACGGATCAATCAACCAGCCCGATTAACACAATCGTCAGAACATCAAAAATGGGACCAGAACGTCGCGTTGTACCACGCCCAAGCACTGCACGCAGCGCAACCAGTATTCCCGCCCGACAAATCAGTGGCACACAGACTGCCACACAACAGAATACCACACCCAGACGTGTTGTTGCGCGTTCTGGACTGCGCAATACCACAACGATGCGCGCACCTGCTACGACGGCACGAACATCAGCACGCACAAACAACGTCCGTGCAACGACATCCAATAATAATAAATACACCGTACAAACAACAGAATATGCATCTTCTGCGCGTTGTATGGCAGATTACACAGAATGTATGAACAGGTACTGCGAACGCCCTGAAACAGCATATAATCGCTGTTATTGCAGTGCAAAACTGTCTCAGATTGATGCAAAATACCAAGAAAATATTAATTCATTAGTAATGCAACTGTTGTCATTACAGCAAACCAACAATTGGACCGACGCAGAAATGAACGAATATTGGTTATCTACTGTTGGGAAATATACAAACTCTAACTCATGGGAAAACATCGATAATGCGCTGGATATAAACTGGGCAGACATGGAGAGTCGTGTCCGTGGTCAAAAAGCATTTACAACGGGACATGAATATTGTGTTCAACACTTGCAAGGTTGCGCATATATGCTGACGAATCTGCGCGACGCATATCGATCTGAAATTTCACGCGACTGCGCTGTGTACGAACAATCTTTACAAAAAATACAAGATATCGCAGAAAGTGTTTTATCTGAATACGAATAAATAAAATTAGCGAACGTATTGTTGCGACATATCCAATGCACATTGTACCAACGGCGATTCTTCACAGAACAAATCAATAAACAACAAGTCAACAGCCCTATCTAAATTCTGTCTAAGGCATATATTTTTTGTATTTGCCAAACAAACCATACGCATTAAATTTTCATCACCATGTTCCGCCGCATACAACATAGTTCTGTAAATTTTACGCACAGGGTATTTTTCCAATCCATAATCTGTTGGTCGTGTACCACCCCAATCAATCAAGCGCCCCTTGCGATAATTACTTAATCTGCGTTCTGTTTCTTCTGTTTCAAATATTTTATATTTATTTTGCTTTACGGCGACACTACCACAAAAATCGCCGCCCCACTGTGATAACATATATTTGACATTTCCTAAACTAGCCATATACACAGGACAATTATTACGAGATTCTGCCTTATTTGCGGCAAACGCCGTCGCGATTTCATTCCATGGTCCATGTCCTGCAAAAATATTTGCCCAATCAAAGAAAAGCTTTAACGCATAACTGACATTAATTTGTGGCAAAGATACTTTTACAACAACACCTATGCTACCCTGCCACTGACTGTATCCGCGTTCATTTCGTTTTTTGGATTCAAAAACACATTCAGACCCATACATATCTATAGTTTCATAAAACACATAATATCCATCTAATTTACCGTCTAAAATCGCCTTGCCATAATATCTGATAAATGTGACCAACATTGTATGAAATTTTATAGTTGCCTGTGCAATATCTGTATCTGCCGGCAAATTTTCACGCAATTCTTTTGGTAAACTACCCAGACATTTGGAAACTTGGCATTCTGACAAAATAGACTGTAACGAAGTTGCCTTGGAGGCCCACTTACGTTTTATAAACTTGGTCAACGCAGAATGTTTTACACATTCTTGCTTGACTACACGATCTGAAAATAAACGCACCAATAATCCCATCGCACTCATCGTTATACAAAACACAGTTATTGTCAAGTATTATTTATTATATTCTTCACACATTTTATTATGCTTATAAATATTTCGCGCCAAATCATCACTTATACAATTCCAATCATTTGCCCGACCATAAATCGGACGACATAACAAATTTGCCTTAACATCAGTCTGCAATTGTGTATTTCTTGCGCAAGATGCTACGAATATCATCAGTGGCACGATTAACAGAATCTTCATTTATTTTCTCCTGAATTTTAATAATTTGCGTTTGTTTTTCTATGTTAGTCTGATTCAAGATACGTTTTGCACGTTCATATCCTGCATGCATTCCTGCCAGATAAACCATTACGACCAACACAACAGCAAAGCCTATTAAATAAAGTCTAAACATTAAAAAACTCCTGCTATAAAAAACGCCCCGTTTGGGGCGCTATTTTTATTGATTCATCGACGAGAAGAAATCATCATTTGTTTTTGTCATACGCAATTTATCCAACAAGAATTCCATTGCTTCCAGTGTTCCCATTGGATTTATAATTCGGCGTAACACATACATTTTTGACAGTATTTCCTTACCGACCAACAAATCTTCCTTGCGCGTACCAGACTTTGTAATATCAATCGCAGGATATACACGCTTGTCAGACAATTTGCGATCCAAGATGATTTCGCTATTTCCTGTACCCTTGAATTCTTCAAAGATAACTTCATCCATCTTTGAACCAGTATCAACCAACGCAGTCGCAATAATAGTCAAAGAACCACCACCTTCGATATTACGCGCCGCACCGAAAAAGCGCTTTGGACGTTGCAACGCATAGGCATCAACACCACCTGTTAAAACCTTGCCACTGGATGGAACACATGTATTATAGGCACGTCCTAAGCGGGTAATAGAATCCAACAATATAACAACATCCTGCCCTGCTTCGACCAAGCGTTTTGCTTTTTCAATAACCATCTCTGCCACCTGAATATGACGTGCAGCTGGTTCATCAAACGTAGAAGAAATAACTTCTCCTTTGACACTACGTTGCATATCTGTAACTTCTTCGGGACGTTCATCAATCAGCAAAACAATCAGTTTAACATCTGGATAATTCGTCGCAATACTGTGCGCGATATTCTGCAACATAACCGTTTTACCGGTACGTGGCGGTGCAACAATCAAAGAACGTTGTCCTTTGCCAGTCGGAGAAATCAAATCAATCACACGTGCAGACAGATTACGTCCTTTGTCCTTGTCGTCTGCAACTTCCATCTTTAATTGTTCATCTGGATACAGCGGTGTCATATCATCAAAAGATACGCGATGTTTTAATTTTTCTGGTTTATCGCCATTTACGCGTTCAATTGTTTCCAGTGCAAAATATCTTTCCGTTTCTGCCGCGGGCGCTTGAATTTGTCCTTCGACATAATCACCAGTTTTTAAACCATATTTTTTTATCAGATTTGGAGAAACATATAAATCATCTGGTCCTGCCAAATAATTTGATTCCGGCGCACGCAAGAAACCAAAACCGTCCTGCATACGTTCCAAAACACCATCGCCAATCAATGTAACCTTGTTATCTGCGGCAAAAACACGCATCACAGCAAAGCGTAATTGTTGTACATTTAATTGTGATGGATTTTCAATACCCATATCTTCTGCCATTTTCAGCAATTGCTGTGGCGATTTAGCCTTTAATTCATTAATATGCATAAATTTTCCTTTGGTGGAGATTTTTCCCAGCGTGGGATCACGCTATTTAGATAAATTAATTATAGAACAAATTGACAAAAAAGTCAAGTGTTTTCATACACCAATCAAATTAAACATCTTCTGACGAAATTGAAGATTATTCCCCGCATACTGTCCACAACTGTACGTACAATTACGAATACAGCCGTCTGTGTCCCACGCACTGGTACCAACCCATCCAGACATAACCGGATGCAGCATTTTACAAAAGCAACTGCCCCTAGGGTTTCCATCAACATCTGTTCCTGACACCCCGGATTGAATATTACCATTTTGATATTCTTGTGAAGATATACAAGTCGCCTCACCCTGAATACGCCCATATGCATATGACGCCACCCAAGTCCACTCTGACTGATTCAGCGTCCCGCCACTACCAGCAACATGCGCATCAAAAACCAACACCATCGTATCATCACGCGCACACATATCTGTTGCAAATGCAAACATCGGCGTCATCAGCGTCAATAAAACAAAAATCTTTCTCATAACATCCACCCCCAATCAAAAAACCACCAGAACAATTCAGGTGGTTGGAGGTTAGAAACTATAATACGGTATAGCGGGTTTATTCAACATATTCACCGCCCTCCAACCCATATGTTGGAGTATATGTTCTATCTGTCACTACAACAGACACCGTATTCTCAGGTTTCTACGCCTCATCATCAGAACTCCCGATGACACTAATCATTGTATCACAATCACAATCCTTATACAACACAAAGATTTCAGACAAAAAAAATCCCCAGAACTGGGGATTTCTATCAGAATCTGTACGAACCAGACATTTTTATATTATGCAACTGAATATCGTTATTATATTGATATCGATAATCTATTCCAAACTGAACGCCACGCGCCGACAAGAATTCAATACCACCACCAATATTTGCCCACATTGGATTAACATCAATATCATACGATGTATATTTATCAGCCAATGCAAACTTATAATTCGCTGTGTCTGGCGCCCCTAACAAATCATATTCAATACCAACTGACGCATATGGACGCATCTGAAACCACGCAGATGGATATATACGTTTTTGCGCTGTCAATGAATACCCTGGGGTCAAAATCAAATAGCCATCTGATTCCATACGCATATATTCTGAACCCGCTGCTGATTCCTTGACATTAAAGCCAAAGTTATAACCAGCACGCGCATAGAAATTACCAACAATATATTGATTCAAGATATCGTGCAACAATCCCCATTCTGAAATCAAACTGAACGAAGAACCATCACCATCAATACTGTTCACAAAATTCTGACTGCGGTTCACATCCAAGATATGTGCATCTAAAAATGCGTTTCCATACAAACGTAATTTTTCATGTAACGTCTTCATCATATAGCCACCCAGCGCAATATTTGTATCTGCAACCTCTACACTAACTGCGCCATGTTCAGACACATTACTATACCCCAGATTCACAGCATCATGACTGGACGATGAAGTATGTGCGATACGCCCTGTCAAGCCCAGAATCAACGTATTTGATTCTTGCCAATCAAAGCCTCCTGCCATACTGAAACGATATCCGTCTGCATGACCGCCTGCATTCATATTCTGATAAGACATACCATAATCAACATCCAGCCACGCCTTTTGCAAATTACGGTTACGATTCCATATAAATTCATCCACCATACGATCTTCAAATGATCGGAACGCCGTATGTTCGTTCAAAGAAATTGCACCTGCAATTTGTTCTAATTCATGCGTCTGGAACAGGCGGCTAAACGCTGTCAATGGCGCACCATTACGATTTGTAACATAATCTTCCATACGTAAATACAATTCGTTTGCTGCATTTGATAAATTAGTATTCTTGAATATTTCTGGAATAACTTCTATTGGTGTACGATTATAGAATTTATTTCTTTTTACCTGATTTGCAATCAGATTATCCAGTGCCCCTGCCGACACATATTCTCCGTAAGTATGCCCTACTTCGCGCCCAACAATCGGTTGCAAGCCAAATATTTCTACGGGACCGCCGAAACGTGAATCAAATACGATATACAGGCTGTCTGAGACACCATCATTATTCAACATATCACGCACAGACACATATGCCGGCAAATCTGTATCTGATTTATTATTTGCTTCATCTTTGTCAAAATAATCGACACAAATAGACCCATCTTCATTGCAGAATTTAACATCGATATTACGGATTTTTCCATCCAGTTCAGTTATACCCTGCTTTGCTGCCAACAACCAAACAGCAGTTCCTTCATCAATCATATCAAATACGCTAATGCCAATCTGCGAATTTTCCAACACCCCAGACGTAACACCTGACATATCGTTCAACGACAGATTTGATATAAAACTGCCATCAATACTAATCAACGCACCTGCGCCTGCTGGATTTGTTATTTGTCCCAACGTATTATCATTATTCAAACTGACTGTTGACCAATAATTAACATCAGCAGTATTTGGAACCATACCTGCCGCATAAGGCAACAGCGCAACATTCAAAGAACTGTTGTTATTAAATGTATAATTTCCACCAATATGCAACTTCTTTAATCCAATAAAGTCAACCCCGCCTGATACATTACCGCCAATATCTGCATACATCCAACCATCAGCAGAATTTCCTGCAACAAAACTCAAATCTTCTGCATCAATATCACCAGCCACAGTAACGTCCCCAGAAACAATTTGCATACGCCCAGACTGTTTAATATCTGATACGCTTACATTTGTTGCATCTATGACATAATTCTGATTTTTGACATAAACATCCCCGCCTGTAATATTTGTATTCAAACCTTGATACAGTCCACCTGTTGCGGCAAAGGCACCGTCAGATTGCAACGACGCACCATCCAAATAAACCACGCCATTATTTACCTGTAAAAACGCAACATCCAAGTCCGATTTTCCAGAATCAAATGACAAGTTACCAGAATTATTTGTTACGCCAGCCAACTTTATTCCATTGGCCGAAACAGTAAAATCTGCATTATTTGTCAGGTTTTGCGCGCTAAACGAATTCCCTGCAATAAATTCTGCAATAACACCATTTGCAACCAAAATATCACCACCAACAGCAACTGTCTGATCAATGTCATATAAAACATTACCAACTGTCAAATCCAATCCGGCAGTAACATCCATATTATTTGCATACAATTCTGTTGTATTCAGTAAATTAAGCGCACCGGTTTGTGCACCTTGGGTCAATTTACCATCAACATATATATCAGCTGCGACATCGATAACACCCGCGTTTAATGTTACACCGCTGGCATTTACGACCAATCCGTCTGCCAAGAAATTATCTGCAACAATGCTTATTGAACCGCCGTTATGCAAAACATTACCAACAACAACTTTATCAGTTGCAGACACGCCATCTGACGCGGCAACCGAAATCGCAGCAGCGGTATTTTCAATATCCCCAAGATTAACAGAAGTATTTGCAAATACCCCAACCATACCTGCTTGCGCATTTAACTTACCCGTTTTAATTGAATCCGCAGAAACATTCAACCGATTAGCAGATTCAACAGCGCCATATACAACAACACTGTCTGTTGCAGTTATATTCAGTACACCATTATTGCTGATTGTACCAGACGCATAAACATCACCAGCTGATTGTATATCCAAATTCTGGCCCACACCAGCAACGTTCTGTACAATAATATTTTCAACAGAAACATCTGCCCCACTGGCCAGTGCTTTTATTTGATAATTACTGTTATTTGCATCCAGAATTTCCAAGCCAGAATTATCCGTCATTTCTTCAAAGAATCTGACATCACCATTAATTTCTATGTTGCCAGTGTCTGCCATCAAAGACTGACCATACATCTTCATTTTACCGTCTGCCTGTACAGAACCGGTATTAAATATCTCGGAATTTGATATTAACACAGAAGACGCATCAACATTTACAGCCCCTTTGACGGTTACAGAATCTGTTGCAGCCAGTCCTAAATTCAACATGGCATTATTCTGAACAACAATATCACCACCGACATAAACAGGCGCATCAAAGACCACATTACGATTCGTGGCAACTTCACCCACAACAACATCGCCACCAACTAATATAGAATCGGCAGATACCTTAAATGCAGTATTCCCAGACGCACCAATTTTCATATCGCCACTATTCAATACACTGGCACTGTTCGCATAGAAATCACCATTTAACTGAACATTCCCAGCAACTGACAAATCGAAAATATCCGCACCCAGATTTAATTGACCATTTGTAACACTTATCGTACCAGAGACATCCAACGCCCCCGCAGATGCGTTAATATCAATCAATCCGCCCTGCTTTAAAGCACTGATTGCACCAACAGAAACCGCGCCACCATTATGATCAGATGCCTTGACATACAAATCACCACCATTATTTATCAGTCCGCCTGATACGCTTACATCCTTGGCCCACAAAGACGTAGTACCACCATATGTTGTAACATCGCCGGACACACTGATTGCACCTGTTTGATCAGTCAATGCACCAATCTGCAATTTTGAATTTTCCCCAGAATTTACAACAGATACCAAATTAACCTGTGGCGATTTCAAAGTCATATTACCACTGTTTGAAATACCGGCCGTAATATCTATTACACCACCTGACACAATCGATGTTGTTGTTCCTGTCGCCGCAGACAATGCATTTTCTGCCACCCCATTAACCATACCATCTGCGCTAAACGCGCCTGCAACAACATCTATAACACCACCATTATTAACAAGATTATTAATCGTTAATTGTCCTGACACATCTAAATCAAGGTTTGCATCACTTGCAACATTAGACAACGAAGACAACAATAAATCACCATCTGTAACATTCAAAACAAAATTCTGTAAATGATTTAATATGGCATTATTCGTTCCAAAAACCATCTGCCCCGTGGTTAAACTGAATGTTCCTGTATTTACCATATCAGAAATATCAATTCCGCCCGCAAATTTTGTTTTTCCAGAAACATTTGCAACCAAATCGGCATAATTCACAAACGAATACCCCGAATCGGTTCCATTAACCGTCCAAGACATCAACCCCTGCAAAACCAAGCCGTCACCAGTATTATTCATAGTACCGTCAACAACTAAATTTTTCGCTTTTACACGCATATCCCCCAGATTCTCGAAACTGCCACCGACAGATATCGTATCACCGGCAGACAAATCCATCTGTCCCGAATTATTCTGTAAATCCCCAGTAATTTGAATATGTTGACTGGAAATTATATCAACTTCCCCAGCTGACAGCTTTGCAATATCACCGTTAACGACCAAGTCACCATTTGTAACATCTATATCTGTGTTTCCTGCAAACAAATTCATAGAACCTGTCGTCATGGCACCAACATTAACATCCAAATCGCCGTATGTTGTAATTGTCCCAGTTGATTGAAGATTATCAAATCCCAAAATACTTAACTTTGCAGCAGACTGATTGCTTCCAACTTCGATTGCCCCCGCAGAAAAATCTGCATTTGTCCCAGACATTATTGACACTTCCAGATTATAAGCATTCAAGACTTGTAATAATGTACCGATTGACACATCGCCACCTGTTGATATAACAAAATCAGTTGCGACATTATCAGATTGCATTACATATAAATTATTACTGGTTCCCAATCCTGCATTACTTGGGGTACCGACCTGAACAATACCATTAATATCCAAACCTGTACCTGCATTAATACCGGCCCCAGTAGATATTCTGATTGTATTTCCCGCGCTGACCGCGTCATCCCAAACAGAATCAACCGAAACAGATGCGTCTTTATCCGTTGCATTAATATCAACAACAGTTGCAGCAATTGAAGTCACTGGAAACAAGCACAAAACAACAGAAATTAATTTTTTCAACATTTTTTTATTTCCTTCCCAAAATAAATATGATTATATTATGGCACAATTCGTTTTTTTAAGGCAAGACGAAATTGTATTATTTATAAATAAATTTAGGAGAAAAAGTATGTTTAAAATAAAAACTATTCACGCACGTCAAATTATGGACAGCCGTGGCAACCCAACAGTTGAATGCGACATTGAATTATCTGGCGGCGCATTTGGGCGTGCGGCCGTACCTTCTGGCGCATCTACTGGCACATTCGAAGCCCTAGAATTGCGTGACGGCGGTGCTTCTTATATGGGCAAAGGCGTATCAAAGGCCGTAAAAAATGTTAACGAAATCATCGCACCTGCATTAATCGGAATGGATGCAACACAACAAACAGCCTTGGATGAAAAAATGTTAGAATTAGATGGCACACCAAATAAAGATAAATTGGGTGCAAACGCAATTCTGGGTGTATCTATGGCATTAGCACACGCGGCTGCAAACGCACAAAAATTACCTTTATATAAATACATTGCCAACATTTATGGCAATGATAATCCATGTGTATTGCCACGTCCAATGATGAACATCATCAACGGTGGTGCGCATGCTGACAACGGTCTGGATGCCCAAGAATTTATGATTATTCCAAATGGCGCAAAATCCGAAGTCGAAGCAATTCGTATGGGGTCTGAAATCTTTCATAACCTGAAATCTATCTTAAAGAAAGGCGGCAATTCAACAAACGTTGGCGACGAAGGCGGTTTTGCACCAAACTTTAACTCTTGCCGCGAAGCATTAGACACAATTGTTTCTGCAATCAAGGCCGCAGGCTATGTCCCAGGCGACCAAGTTTCAATCGGCTTAGACGTTGCGTCTTCTGAATTTTATGCCGATGGCATATACAGCTTTGAAGGCAAAAAACTATCTTCTGATGAAATGATTGCTTTTTATGCACAATTAATTTGCGACTATCCAATTATTTCTATTGAAGATGCGCTGGCCGAAGAAGATTGGGATGGATGGAAGAAATTAACAGAAAAAATCGGTTCTAAATGCCAGTTGGTTGGCGACGATTTATTCGTAACAAATCCTGCCAGATTGGAACGCGGAATCGCGAACGGTGTTGCAAACGCAATTTTAATAAAAGTAAATCAAATCGGTTCTTTGACAGAAACATTGCGTGCAATCAAAATGGCCCAAGATGCAAATTATGGCGTCATTATTTCTCATCGCAGTGGCGAAACCGAAGACACAACAATTGCAGATTTAGCGGTTGCCACAAACGCTGGTCAAATCAAAACAGGTTCTATGTCACGTACAGACCGTATGGCAAAATACAACCAGTTAATTCGTATTGAAGAAGCACTGGACAATAATGCTAAATATGGTATATAATACACACCAAGAAGAACAAGGAGGGGAAGGACAAAAAATCCTTCTCTTTCTTTTTTAAACAAAGAATAAACAGATGACACCTATTTCTTTTATTTTTGCTGCAAAATATATCGCAGCCACATTATTACTTGTTGCGATAATACTTGCCCCTGCATGGGTTGCGCGCCAAAACAACAAAGATAAAATAGAAATGGGTCGTGTTCGTATGGCCAGCTGGGTATGTGGATGGTCAATACTTGCGTGGATATGGGCGCTGATAGTTGCCACCAGAAAATAAAAACCCCCATTTGGGGATTTTTTATTATTCTGCAACCGCCGGCCGTATTAAACCAAACGACGTTATATAATTAAATGATATACCCATAATAAAATTACTGCCATAAACATCTGCGCCACGTGCATGACCACGTCTGTACTGAACATAAGGTCCCATTGTTAAATCACCCCATAAATTAGTATCCAAACGCAGAATCGCACTTAAATCATATGTCAAATCAGTCGGCACATAGGCAGAATAGCTAAGATATTTACGATAATATCCGTTTGTTGACAGTTTTACGCCTTCGCGCACCAGATACTCTAAACGCCACCCTATTTCAGATGCTAATTTACTGGTTTGATTACCTGCGTATGTGAAATCATATTCATAAACCGCCGTCAGATACAAACTTTTAACAACTTCGTTATCAAACAAAGAAATACCCGCATTCCCACGCAATACATTTTGACGCGGAGAATTATCGTTTGCGACAAATTCCGTATCATATGCCGCACGAACAGTTGGACCAAACTTTATTCCTGAAAAATTCCAACAAGAATAAGCCAAATCAGTACTTAATAAAATATCATCTGCATTTTCACTGATTGTAGCCTCGGCATTATGTGGTCGCAATTCTGTTTCGCCATATTCCATAAACAGGCTGTTTGTCCACTGCAAACGATCACGATTATATTCTAATGCGGTATCAAAAATACCTTTGATAAAATCCTGACTGTCTGCTTTTAATGCAGAAACTGGTGAATTTTGATATTGTTCTGCATGTTTAACTTCTGTTTTGGACCATTCCAGTCCAATACGTCTGACATTTAAATCCAAAGACGCACCATCTGCGGCCATTGCCCCACCAGACAACATAATTCCTAATGCAAAAAATGATATTTTTTTCACCGCCATCCCCTTTTTTTCTTTAATATGTATTGAAAATAATAAAAACCGACCCCCAGGTCAAGAGAATATAAACCTATTTATAAATTACCAATACGCCTTCATTATCAGCATATTTCCATCCATTTTCACGTAACACGATTGTAAAACCGCCCCTGACAGACTGTGGCAATTCCAGTGTTAAAACGTTACCCGTCATATTTTTCAGGTTCAAATTTATTTTTTCTGAGTTTGCGATACTATTTAACGCAGTCCAATCAGCAACTTTATCAGTTAAATTCACACGTACAAAAAAAGTATTCTGATTTTGTACATTTGGCAACCAATTTTGAATTTCCAAAGAATCTAACCATTTTCGCGCTGCTTCACCATCAATAACCATTGAAAAATTAGCAGAATACACCGTATCAGACGACTTTTCGCCATCGATACTGGACGACGCAATCAAGTTTGTTAAATCTGACGTTTTAGCTTTCTTTATCTGTTCCTGCAAAACATTCGCATCTGCATAAGGTTTTAAAACATCAAAAATAATTTGCCGTTGCGCCTCGTCAACAGCCATATTTTTTGCATTTGCCGCGGTATCGCTGGTGATATGCACCGCAGTGTTTCCACGCAAATCGACACAATGGGCACCACCAGACACGGCAAACACAAAGAACAACGCAAACACAAACTTTAACATATTATAAAACCTTTCCTAGAATTTCGCATTTATCCCTATGCGTACCCCCAGTGATTTATAGAAAGATTCTATTTCACCACTATCTTTACAAACCCACCCTGGGCAATCTTCTTCTAATTGGACAATAGACTGTGCGGTTGTGTTTTCTTCCAACATCTTCTGTTCATCGCCAAAATAAACATCTTCCAGGATAGTATTATAAATTCCCATATAATAATCACCATTCAAATAGGTTTCTGCATCAGCATCACCCACAGAATAATAATCATAAGTAACACCAACTGACAAAGACACTTTATCTGTCAGGGCTGTTGACCAATTTGCCCCTGCCCCAAAATGAAATGCGCCGCCAATACCTGTGCTATCTTCGACTGACTTTGGGTGTTCCCAATCGAATCGATACGGTTGATCACCTGTTGCAGTATAAGACGGCAATCCCAGCTCTACATAGGCTTTAACTGAATTATTTGTATTAATATCATATAACATATCTAATGCTAAATAAGGTCCAGACCATGCAACCTCATACTTATGACTGATGCCAGGCTGCATATAATAATAAGTATTACCAACCGACATTTCCTTAGCACTTGGCACTGGTATCGCATCTTCTGGGTCGATATCACCGCTATTATTTGTATCCACACGTTTTACAATCATTGGTACACCTTGACCATCATAAAACAGCAAAATCGGATCGCATTGCACTTCATCGCTGCCTTCGATAGTAAAACAGCCTCCATCTCCGGTATATGTATCAATTGATATACCATGATTAGCATGTGTTTCCAATTCATATTTCAAATACCGCCATCCAACACTTGGTGTAACCTTTAATTTTCCCCATTTAAAGAAATCTTTCAAACCTATACCACCATTAAATTCCATCATAGAACCTTTCTTGGATGTACCAATAGATAAAGTATGACCAATTTGATCCCCCAAATATTTCAAATCACCATTATCATCTTCCCACCAATCGGTTACAAAATATCCACCATTTGTGATATCGTCATCAACCATTGTTGATTCACCTGCCTGCATTCCATATTTAAAACCTGCGGCAACCTGCATCGGAACATTACCGGCCTTAAAGTTGTACAAAGCATTTAAATCAAACACATTCCAATCAATATTATCATAATGTAATATTGAACCTGAATTCTTCATTTCAAACTGCCACATTGCAGTCTGTCTGGACAATCCGGCACCAATAACGAACCCTTGTTCTATTGAGCGCGCATTTTTTTCTTGTTTTGTCTTGGAATGTTTATCATCCACATTTTGTTGTTGCGCAGGCATATATCCTGCACGCGCATATTGATTACGATTATATGCAGACACCCCTTGTTGAACGCCCTGATTTATACGTTGTGAATAAGATTGTTGCGAATATCTCGTCTGCGGAGATTGATACCCACCAGTATAGTAAGTGCCCGCCGCATTTGCACACATCGGCACCATCACAGCCGCCAAAACCCCCGCCCAATAACAAGATATTTTTTTCATTTTTTCGTCCTTCCTTGCGATACATATAATCTTAACAAGGTAATTTTATCATAAAAACAGTTGAAAAAAAAGTACCAATCTTGTAAAAATATAAAAAATAGAACTGCGATCATGGCGGAACTGGTAGACGCACAGCACTAAGGATGCTGTGGGGCAACCCGTGGGGGTTCGATTCCCCCTGGTCGCACCATTTTTTTATAAAATTTGTTATTTTGTACTTGCCCGATTTTTTATAAATTTGCTAACATACTATACATAGTATGAAGGGAAGAACATTATTTTTAGCTGCATTGCTTATTCCGCTTGCTTTCCAGGCGGTGGCTGTTGATAATATCGACGACGTGGCACGTGCGGCGACACGTCGTAAAACAACAACTACACAAAATGCACCACGCGGCAAACAACAAAATAACACACCCCCATCTGCAACAATATCTCGATCAAATGCAAATATTGAATCTGCGATCAAATCCACATCTGGCACGCGTGAACGTGCACAATCTGTTGTTGCACGTACCCCGGCGACAACTTCTGACGCCACACGTTCAACAACTGCGCGAACCGCGACACAGATTGCACCACGCAACAACACGGTTGTCAGTCGTACTGCAAACACATATGACACCATACGTTCAACGTCTGCACGCACTGCCAACATCGGCATATCAAACGAACGTAAAATAACACCAACGCGCACGACACCGTCCATATCGCGCACATCTATATCACGTAAAAAAAACACCGGCGCCCGTTCTGCGACAACAGATAATGACACATACCAATCTGTAACATCCCGCGATTACAAAAAATGTCGTGACATATTTTATAATTGCATGGACGAATTCTGCGCAACCAAGGACACATTATTAAAGCGTTGTGCATGCTCTTCACGCGTGAACGAATTTGACAGCATCAAAGAACGAATGAAACGCGTTGATGAAAAACTGTTAGATTTCAGTCAGCGCCTGTTAACGGTCAATATGGACGCCGAAGACGCGATGGCGCTGAACACGCCAACTGCTGGCGAATTGGCATACAACCAGGACGACAAATCAGAATCCAAGAAAATGCTGGACGAGATTGCAAAAAAGCTGAACACAACATTCGAAGACACCTCGTTTAATCAGGGTCTAAATGCCATATCCTTGTCTTTGAACACGGACGCTGCATTTGACAACATCGATTCGTTACTGGGTGCATCCACAACGACAAAAACCGGTACAGACCTGTATGCTGCGGCCTTGCCGATATGCCGTGAAATGGTATTGGAAGTATGCTCGGACGAAGATTTGGCAATCACGGAAAGCGGTTATCAAATGTCTATTGAACAAGACTGTAACACTGTCGCCAAATCATACCAAACGCAAACAGAACAGGCACGCCAGAAAGTATTTGAAAGTGGTGCCTTGTTGGATATGTCTCGTCTGGACATACACCAAAAGCGAAATTCTGACGACATTTTAACCTGCAAGCAAAAAATGCTGGATATGCTAAGCGATAATTCCGTATGCGGTCCAAACATGATGAAATGTCTTGATACAACAGGACGTTATATTGACCCCACCACGGGCGAAGCCTTCCTGACAAACGATTTACACCAATTATCTACATTAATTTCACGTCCTGAAACAAACCAGACGTGGACCAATGCACCTGGGAACGAACGTTTTGTATCATTCTTGAATACAAAAAAATTATTCTTGGAACCTGCGATGGAAAACTGTCAGGACATTTCTGACACCGTATGGAATGACTTTGTCGAAGACGCATTGGCACAAATCAAACTGGCCCAGGATAAAAAACTGGAAGAAATACGTCAATCCTGTACGACATTGACATTTCAGTGTATCGACCAATCTATGGATTCCTTGACCGAATTTGATGCACGTGCCTTATCCATATTTGGCGTGTCTGCGATAAAAACGGCCACGGAAATGTGTAACGGCATACGTACCGCCTGCACGGCACTATTAAACAACACCAACATTGGAACAACACCATCGGGCACAGAATCGTCTTGGTCATCTGGCGTATCGGGCGTTATTTCGGATAAAACATACGAAACAATATTATCAACATGTCGCACTGTTGGGCAAAACTGCATTATCCAATCATGCAAATCCATGTCTGGTAACTTTGCACTGTGCGAAAACACTGTATCCTCTACAAACAGAAGCAGCATCATAGACCGCACTGCCTGTTGGTCAGAAGTTCTGGATTGTGTTGCCAGCGCCGGTAACAAATTTTTTGACGAATACAATGACAAAATTACTTGGGACACAATCGAAACAAAACTATACAGCGACAGTACATTCACACCATATAAAACAGAATGCGCAAACAACGATAAACAATGCTTACTTGCTGAACAAATTTGGGGTCATTGTTATAAACAAACAAACACAGAACTAAAAATTAAAGAAAATTCTACTAACAAAGATAACGAAACATTGTTATCATGGTTTGCACGCAACACAAACACCAGCGACACAGTAAATAATTGTACATCAATAAATAATCCTTTCACATCAGAAGGCACAGAATGCAATATTGACAACAAAATCGACGTCACACAAAACATAACAAATTGTTGCAATAAACATTCCATGCAAGAATATAATGTATGCTGTCTAAACAACACCCCTTTTATAGAAAAAGAAGGCGAAAAAATACATTTCTGTTATCACAATCCTTCCTCTAATATAAAATCGACTTACTTTGGTGCTAAAAATCCTTACCATTTATATTGTCTGGAAAAAAAAGGCTCAACAAACAATCATATAAATGACCAAACAATATCAACAGAATTTCCAAACGGTACAAAATATGTTTGTGACGGAATTATTCTTGCTGTACAAAGCAACAATAACTTGAATAATGTATCATGGCTACACCGAACACCGTCTTGCGAAAAAAATGGTAAAAAAGATGGTGGCGTATGCGTAACAAATTTTTATTATAAGGAACAAAATATAAAATGTACATACAACCCCGTAACCAAACAATGGAAAACAACTTCTGATTCCTGTGTTTCCCCAACACGTTGGCAGATAAAGTACGAATAAAAAATAAAAAAACATGGAATAACCGATGAAACACAAAATTATATTATCAATATTATCTATAATCCTAATTCAACTACCATTTTCCGCCCATGCAAACGATTCTTACAAACAGATAACCCTGCAATCTGATTATAACTACCCTGGATATTGCACTACTTTTGATATATGCTTTAACACAGCCGAAAAAACAATCGCACTACACAACGGCAAAGAATGCAATGCTAACAATTACAACTATTCCGAAACGGTAGATGTATCAACAAAATGTAAAACAACCCACAAAGCACAGATTACTGGTTTTACAATATATGGACAAACAGTATTCTTATTTTATGGTAAAAACATATTATCGTATTACACACAGACAAATATAAGTATTCTTAATAAGAATACACAAGCCACATTAAGTTATACGCCAAACAAATATTCTGTATATAACAGTACAACAAAAAAAACAGAATATACAGATGTCTCATACGATGATTATGAATACTTTCCAGCCACAGACGAAACGGTTGAAGAAGGAAAATATTGCAGTTATCGCGCATACAACCCAACCAGCCAAGACGAATCCGAGTCAGACCTAACACCAGAAGACCCGATACCCGCACTAACATCAACATCTCATATTGTATATATTGAACTTGAAAAAAAAGACTGCCCCAAGGGATATTATTGCCCGGCGGGAAATTGTTTTGAAAACAAAACACCATGTCCACCGGGAAAGACCACAAAAAATTCGGGCGCAACGGATTACTCAGAATGCACCATGACAGACACAACCCAACTATGTGATAAAAATGGCTGTTTTACACTAAACGATCTATAAAAACAGCGCCCAAAGGGGGCGCTGTTTTTATGCAACCTTTTTATTTGATTTCTTTTTCTCTATCGGTGCTTTTTCACCACGAACAACCGATGCGTCTATGATAATTTCAGATAAATCCGGCTTATCAGGTGCATCAAACATCGGTTGCATCAAAATACGTTCCAGAATACTGCGCAAACCACGCGCACCTGTCTTGCGCGCAACCGCCATTTTTGCAATTTCACGTAAACCATCATCTGTAATATTTAATTTAACATCATCCATCGCTAACATTGCTGTAAATTGTTTTACAACCGCGTTCTTTGGCTCGGTCAGAATTTTTACCAATGCTTCTTCGTCCAATTCCTGCAATGTTGTAATAACAGGCAAACGCCCAATTAATTCAGGGATAATACCAAATTTCACCAAATCTTCTGGTTCAATTTCGGACAAATAATCTTTGGATTCACGCTCTTGTTTTGATTCGACATGCGCCCCAAAACCAATTCCACGACGCGCACATTTGCGATTACCGATAATTTTGTTCAAACCATCAAAGGCCCCGCCACAGATAAACAAAATCTTGCTGGTATCCAACTGAACAGTTGCTTCGCCTGGGTGTTTACGTCCTGCGCCACCCGCCGGCACATTTGCAACCGTACCTTCGATTAATTTTAATAATGCTTGCTGTACACCTTCGCCAGACACATCACGTGTTAACGACGGATTTTCTGATTTTCTAGAAATCTTGTCAATTTCGTCGATATAAATAATTCCACGCCCTGCACGTTCAACATCAAAATTCGCATTTTGCAACAAACGTGTTAAAACACTTTCTACGTCATCGCCTACATATCCTGCTTCGGTCAAAGTGGTTGCATCGGCAATTGCAAAAGGCACATCCAAAATACGCGCCAACGTCTGGGCAAATAAAGTCTTGCCCGTACCTGTTGAACCAATCAACAAAACATTAGATTTCTGTATTTCTACATCTGATGTTAATGCGACATTATGACGTTTAAAGTGGTTATAAACCGCCACAGCCAAGGTACGTTTTGCCGTATCCTGACCAATAATATATTCGTTCAAGAACGCATAAATCTGTGATGGGGTTGGCAATTTTTCAACATCTTTGCTGACCTGACGGCGTGTATCATCCGCCATAATATCATTACACAAATTTATACATTCATCACAAATACAAACGTTACGACCACTGACCAGTTTTTTAACTTCATACACAGCCTTGCCACAAAAACTGCAAAACTGCTGATTATTATTTTCTGTATTTGGTGTTTTTTTATCTTCGCTCATACCGGCATCCCCAGATTTTATAAAATTATTTCTTTTCCAGAACAGAATCAATCAAACCAAATTCTTTGGCTTCATACGGATTCAACCAATTATCACGTTCCATTGCATCAAACAATTCTTGTTCTGTGCGTCCAGTAAACCCAGACATCTGTTTAATCAGCGTGTCTTTATTTTTCTGATACTGTGTAAGACGAATTTGTAAATCTGTAATTTGTCCTTCGGCACCAGCCAACGGTTGGTGAATCATAATCTGAGTATTAGGCAATACAAATCGTTTTCCCTTTTCACCGGCTGCCAACAACACAGACCCCATAGACGCAACCAACCCCATACCGATGGTTGAAACAGGCGCCTTGATATACTGCATTGTATCCATAATTGCCCATCCTGCGGAAACATCGCCCCCAGGTGTATTAATATACATTGAAATATCAGCATTTGGGTTTTCAGATTCCAAGAACAACAACTGTGCAACAATGCTGTTTGCCATTGCTGGTTCAATTCCACCATTAACCATAATAATTCTGTCGCGCAACAAGCGTGAATAAATATCAAACGAACGTTCACCGCGTGGCGACTCTTCTATAACCATTGGTATTAATGCCATAAAAAATCCTCTTGTTTTTTTATAAAATTATATCACAACTTTATCCGATTCGCGAATTTAACATACATATAGTTATAAAAGCAACAAAAACAAGTCTTTAACGATAAAAAAAGCCCCGTAAATACGGGACTTTTAACACAAAATCACAACCAGATTATTTATCCAATGCAGCTTTGATTTGTTCTGCTGGGATTGCACCCGGGAAAGCCTGTTCATTGATAATCAAGAACGGTGTTCCTGTGATTTCAAAGCGTTGCGCCAAATCACGAACATTTGCCATTTCGCGTGCTACAACTTCACCATTCATATCTTTTTCCAGTTTTGCTGTATCCAAACCTGCTTCTTCAGCAAATTTCATGATATTCTTTTTGATTGCAGCAACCATCTTTTCTGGATCTGAATTCTTTTCTTGTGGACGATATTCACGTGTCATGATTAAATCTACCAATTTTGCAGCCTTGTCATTACCCTGCAACTTTGCAGCAATCATCGCGCGTGCTGGTGCATCTGACATAGGTCCATGGATAGAATAGTTTTTAATAACAACACGAACATCATCACGATCAGCCAATACACGTTCCAATTCACCGTGTACACGACGGCAATAACCACAAGAAGCCGCAGTCCAAATGTAAATTGTATTTTCTGCAGATTCGTTACCCAAAATTGGTGCATCCGCCATCATAACATCTGCGTTATCACGAACGTATTTGCGAACCATTTTATTCTTTTCAGCATTCTGCTGTTTCTGCATAGATTCTACCATTTCTTGCAAAATCACAGGATTAACATCTGTCAAATAATAAGGAACATACAGACGGCATACGCAACCTGCAACCAACATCCATGCAACGATGTTTATAATTTTCTTTGAGATTTTCGCACCTTTGGACGCCTTCTTTGCATCTTGTTTTACCAACAAGCCGCTGAACACGTACAAAGCGATACCCAATACCAGTACCAAAATTGTCCAAGTCATAATTTTCTCCTTTTCTTGTTGAACAGACACAACATAGCAAATTTTAATAAAATGGCAAGGAATAAATATTATTTTTTCAACATTTTCCGCATCAAAGGCATACGCACGCCTTGTTGCAGACATATTGAGTCCAAAAAATGATACGTAACATCTAAATTTAATGGCAAAGTGTACAGCTTAGTGATATAAGGTTGCGCACACTTGTTACACACGGCACGCCCTGTACGCGGCGACAAATAATTCAAATCCCGTGTTGTACCACACCCAGAACAATGAGACAAATCCAACGCATACCCCAATTCTTGCAAAAAATTAATTTCCCACCGCAAATAGACAACTTGCACATCTGAATCCAAATTTTCCAAACAAAATACTGTATTATCATATAAATCAGTATATGCTTCACGCTCGGGCAGCAGATTCAGCAATAATTCAAACACAGAATTCAAACACATCAAAACAGTTGGTTTTGCAATATACCCAGCGGCAATATTTTTTTCTACCTCCCAATGAAAGACCCCTAATTGTGAATCCAAGCGTGCGTTCCACGCGACCTGCCCCACCTGTCCAACCAACGGTTTGTTTTTCTTGGCCACCTGTGCCCCACGCATAACACCAACCAACACGCCGTTATCGCGTGTAAAAATATGTGCAACCGAATCGCGTTCATTTAACGGACGTAACCCTATCAAGATTCCAACTGATTCTATTTTCACACAACGCCCTTAGAATAAATGAATATTCGCGATAACTTCTTCTATCTGTTTAATTTGATTAGAATCAAAACGTCCCAAGACCCAATCCGCGGGATTAATATTCAACCCTAATTCACGCGGATGACCGACACCAATTCTGATACGTCTGTATTCTTTTCCGACATGCAAATCGATTGATTTTATTCCATTATGTCCAGCACTGCCACCGCCTATTTTTTCGCGGCAATTACCAACCGTAACATCCATATCATCATGAATTACAATTAAATTTTCAACGGGTATTTTATAAAAATCCATCAATGCACGCACTGCCACCCCACTGTTATTCATAAATGTTTGTGGCTTTGCAAAAATAACCTTGCGATTATCAATCACAGCAGTTGCAATCTGCGCATTTTTTTCTTTTTTCCATGACACATCGGCCCCCAACATATAATCCACTGTCATAAAGCCAACATTATGTCGTGTCTGCTTATATTCATCCCCAGGATTTCCCAATCCAACAACTAAAACAGGTTTATTTTCTTGCATATCTGATACCCTTTTCTTATTATAATAACACAGAAAGGAGCAAACATGAAACTAAAAACACTTGGATTTTTAACTGCTGGTTCTATCTTCTTTATCGCGGGTACAGCAAATGCGAATATGCTGATTGACATTTATGCTGGTGGCACATTTGGAATTGGCGGATATTCTTTATACGATGGGGATAATTTCAAATCAAAATCCAGTCAATCGTATGGTGCTGTCTTGGGTATGGATATTCCTTTGTTCCGCATTGAATTAGAATATAATTATCTGGATACAGACGCAATCAAATTAAACACTGGTTTCGTAAATGGTTATTTTAAATTACCAACACCTGTTGTTAAGCCTTATATTGGTGCGGGATTGGGTATGAATTTCTCCAGCAAATACGAATCAGTAAACAGCGGTAAAATTGATATCAAAGACGATTTGGTATATCAGGGTATGTTGGGCATAACATTTGACTTGCCAGTTATACCGTTTAACATAGACATCGAAGGTCGTGTTTTATATGCAGATTCTATATTTGAATACAACACCAAAGACATTGACTTGTTGCAATACGAAGGTCGTGTAAAATTGCGTTACGTATTCTAAACAAAAAACGAAACAAAATTGTTTGGGGGCCAACGCCCCCAAATTTAACCTTTTATAAAACAAGGGGAACGTATGCTGACATTAATAGATGGTAATTCATTATTATTCCGCGCATATTATGGCGTACACAGCCGCCTGACACGCAGCGACGGCACGCCGACTGGCGCGGTATATGGCTTTATAAATATGATATTACCAATATTATCTGCTGCATCCCCAGAAGACTATATTGTTTGTGTCTTTGACGCATCACGCCAGACATTTCGTCAAAACATATACCCAGAATACAAACAAAATCGTTCTGAAACCCCGCAAGACTTAATAACCCAGGGGCATATGATACGCGAAGGCTTAACAGCAATGGGAATTCCTGTATTATGCGTTCCCAACGTCGAAGCAGACGATGTAATTGCAACCTTGGCACAATCTAATTGTACAAACGCATCAAAAACCAGAATCATAACCAGCGACAAAGACTTAATGCAACTGGTTTCTGATTGTGTATTTTTATACGACGGTATGAAACAAAAACAAATTCATACAGATCAAGTAATCGAAAAATTCGGTGTTACCCCAGATAAAGTTATCGATGTACAATCATTGATGGGCGATTCTTCTGACAACGTCCCTGGCGTACCAGGAATTGGACCTAAAAAAGCCGCCGAATTAATTAACGAATTTCAAACATTGGACAACCTGTACGCGAATCTAGACCAAATAAAAAGCGAAAGAATACGAAACTTGTTACATGACAATCGCGATCAGGCATACATATCAAAACAACTGGTAACATTAAAAACAGACGTTGATTTATCGGGCTTAAAATTATCACCTTTCAGATTCAACACTGTTTCTGCACTTAGTTTTATCAAAAACAAACTTGAAAGCACTTCTTTGTTTGCAAAAATAGAAAAATTATTTCCACAAACAACTGACGGTCCAACATCATTTGAATTCGAATTTTCACAAAATATGTGTGAAACACCATCGGAACAAAACGACGGCAAAACAGAAAAAACAGAAAGCATTGATTTTACTAATAAAACCATAACAACCATTTCTGATTTGGACGAATTTTTATCATCTTTGGACAATATCTTAGCGATAGACACAGAAACAACAGGACTGGACACAACAAGCGATAAAATCGTCGGCATATCACTGGCGACATCTAAAACCAATGGCGCATATATACCTATTCGACACACATCTTATACAAGCGGCTTGTTCAACACAGATTCAAACACTTCGCCACAACAACTGGATATAGAAACTGTTTACAAAAAATTATGGCCAATACTTACAAATCCAAACATTATAAAAATCGGACATAATCTGAAATACGATTTACATATAATGGCTAACGAAGGTTGGGATATATCAAAAATAAAACCAATCGACGACACAATGTTGTTATCATATATATTGCATGGCACATTACATGGACATGGTCTGGATGAACTGGCATTAAAATATTTGTCTCATAATACGATAAAGTTTGCTTCGTTATTTTCACCAGACACAGCAAAATCAGACCTGCGATTTGATCAACTGGATATAGACACAGCATCAAAATATGCCACCGAAGATGCCTGTATATGTCGCGCACTGTACGACATTATGCGTCCTGAATTAAACAAAGATGAAAAACTGCGCAATTTATATGAATCTTGCGATTTACCATTAATGCCAATCTTGGTGAATATGGAACGAATTGGTGTTTTACTGGACAGGCAAAAATTAAACAACTTGTCTGTTATTTTCCACGAACAAATGCAAAATCTGGAACAAGATATATGGGAATTAGTTGGACACCAATTTAATATCGCCAGTCCAAAGCAATTAGCAACCGTATTATTTGACGAACTGCAACTGCCTACAAACAAAAAACGTTCCACAGATGCCAGCGCGCTGAATAATTTGACTGACACACATCCTGTTATTGAAAAAATACTTCTATGGCGTTCTGTTGCAAAACTTGCAGGAACTTACACGGACACCTTGCCGCACCAAATTGCATCAGATGGGCGCATTCATACAACCTATTTACAAACCAGCACGAACACAGGTCGTCTGTCCAGTCGTAATCCAAACCTGCAAAACATACCAATTAAAACAGAACTTGGCGAAGAAATCAGAAAATGCTTTATCGCACCAGATAAACGCGTATTAATATCTGTTGATTATTCACAAATACAATTAAGATTATTGGCAGAAGTTGCAGAAATCACAACATTTAAAGAAACTTTTAATAACGGTGCCGACATACACAGTCAAACTGCACGCAAAATATTTAATATTCCTGACGATTCACCTGTGCCAAAAGAATTACGTCGCGCCGCAAAAACGATTAATTTTTCTATAATTTATGGGATATCATCATTTGGGCTGGCGGGACAACTGGGGCTTTCCAGAACAGAAGCGCAAAAAATAATTGATTCTTATATGGCTGGTCTGCCAGAAATAAAAAAATACATTGAAAACATTAAACAATTTGCAAAAGCAAATGCATATGTATTAAGTCCTTGGGGCCGTCGCATTGAACTGCCCGAAGCACAAAATCCACGTATGCAAGCATACGCAATGCGCGCTGCCATAAACGCACCAATCCAAGGATACGAAGCAGACTTAATGCGTTACGCAATCGTACAAATATATAATGACATCGTTGCACCAAACAGTGATAAAATCAGTATGATTATGCAAGTACACGATGAAATCATTTTTGAATGCGATGAAGAATACGCCGAACAATTTGCCGAACAAATCAAAACAAAAATGGAAAACATCACAAAAATATCTGTTCCATTGGTTGCTGAATACATAATCAATAAACAATGGGGCAAATAAAAAAAACATTGAAAATACAAAAATATTGACCTATGATGAAAAAAAAGGTTACAAATGAAACAAAAAATAACTGCTGAAAATTTACTCCCTGAAAACATCAAAAGTGACATTATTACAAAAATTCCTTTGGCGACAATAACGCCTGAAACAATCAAACAAATACCAATCGATAAACGTAATCTGATTGTATCACTGCAAGACGTATATTCTCTGTTGGATAAAAACCCATCAATTCTGGAAAAAATATTATCCGACCGTCCTGCAACCTTGTTATTGTTTTTATGGATGGATTTATCTAAAACATCTGAAATCGAATATATCCGTAACCTGCCTATAAAAATGTTCAAAGGCATAACTATGCAAAATTTATTAACAAACCTGTGGACATCTGCGGACATGGCACAAATAAACAATACAGCAAATAAATTATTTGGTCCATCATTAAACTATCAGGGCGACATATTGCTGACAAAAGACATACAACAAGATAAAAAAATCACTAAAAACGTCAAAACAGTTGGCGATGTTTTTGATGAAAAACGTTTAGTATTATCACATATCATCAATTCTAAATTAAATCTGAAATAAAAAACCGGCAACACGCCGGTTTTATTTTAGATTATATAATTCTGCGTCTAATTACACTAAACAGCGCAAACCCCAACAACAAAACCATTATAAATATGAATATCGTTGTCGCAGCAGCATCATATTGTGCGAACGGCAAATCCAAGTTCATACCGTAATAACCAACGATAACTGTTGGAACCACCAAAATAATATTCCACATCGTCAGTCTGTTAATATTAGTATTCGAGTCCATATTAATAACGCTTTCAAAAGTCTCTTTTATTGACTTTAACATTTTACTGTACGAAGTAACAACCTCGGTCGCCTGTGACAATTCAATACGTGCATCTTCTGCCAATTCTTTGGCATCATCCGTTTTAACAAATCCCCTGACCTTTTCTAATTTATCCAGCACAGCGACATTACCCTTGATACCCGCCATATACAACGTGTAACTATTTTCAACCTCTAACAAATCCAACAATTCTTTTTTACGAATACGTTCTTGCAAGATATGCTTTGAATCCAATACACGCTTGTTTAAAACCTTTAACATACGCAAATACGATTCTGCGATATAATAAATAATATTCAAAATAAACTCTTCCCGAGATGTTTTTTCCGATTTTTTAATTTTATCCAACAAATCGCATCTTTTTCTGCAAACTGTAATCACCATATTGCTTGAAAAAATAATAGACAAAGGTTCTGTATGCCACAGGGTGCCAGATTCTCGATTAATAATTGGGAAACGTACAATTATAACCTTGTAATCATCTTCGACTTCTAATCTTGGCTGTTCATCAGGGTCCAAAATATCAGAAATTGTATCTTCATCAATTTTGTACTCTGTTTGCAGTTTTTCAAAATCATTATGATCCGGATTGCCAACATTAATCCAAGAGAACGTTTTTAATTTTTCCGTTACGAACATTTCATTCTCCTTTGGCTATAACGCAGTTATTTTATACTAAAAAAAACAATAAATCAATAAATTCTGGGAATAGATACGTCTGTTTTTACTAACTTATATATGCTAGCATAAATATCACACAGCCAAGGACAATCGCAATATGCCAAAATTTAAAACCAACATATCATCTTTTACCATCGCACATTACATACTGTTATTCTTGGTAACGATTACCTGTATTGGCATAATTGCGTGGGTTATAATTTATCGTAATAATAACGCACCTGAAAACAACGTCCACCTGCCGGTAACCCATATCCAAGGAAGTAACCCTTGTGTTAAACGAACGATTGAAACTGTAAATAAAATGTGGCGTTATGACCCTAAAATGGTCCCTGGCAAGTATTGGGATATTGCGATGCGTTATATGAACCAACCCATTACACATGAAACATTTGGCGTATGTCAAGATGTTGGCTATATATGTCACCCAGGTCAAATTCGTCGTGATTGCGACCCATGTGCAGTACCAGCAGCGCGCAAATATGCCCAAGAAATTCATATTTCTGATATGTTGGCAGAACACTGCGATACAAAAAAATAAAAACGGGGAATCCCCGTTTTAATTTTTATGGTCGGGGTGACAAGATTCGAACTTGCGACCCCTTGCACCCCATGCAAGTACTCTACCAGGCTGAGCTACACCCCGACGAACACGATAATAATAGACACAAGAACAATAAATTACAAATACTTTTTTCTGGGAAAAGACACATATTGTATCTTCATCGTATAATACGATAAAATAGAACTGTCCGGACAAATTGTATAACAACAAAAAACAGAGGGGAAAAAATATGTCAAAAACAGAAAACAAAACATGCAAGTGCAAACATTGTTCAAAAATGCAAAATAACGAAGGTAACAAAGATAAAACAAACGTCTCTAAATGTGACAAATAAAACACCGCCAAATTGGCGGTATTTTTTATTTGTATTTATAAAAAAATATGTTACCATATCTCTTGTCCACAGGGTATTCCTGGGATGGGGTGTCAAGACCCAACACACGAAGCGTCCGATATCAAACAAGACGCGCCGCACGGCGTATTTTTTATATCTGACGAAAAACTCCTGATATACCGGTCAGGAGGGTTGCGAATAAATCGAATAAGCACACAATACTTCGTGATTGTCTTGAACCTCCTGACCACCCTTGATTTTTTGGTGGTTTTTTATTTATAAAAATGGGTTCTGTTACCGTGTCTGAAACAATGGCTGTTCCCACCCCTGCGTTATCAAGACCGGTTATACACAGAACCCATCATCATATAAATTTCAACAGACATCATTTATATTACTAACTGTTATTTGCATAATTTTCTGCTTGCACGAATCGGATAATTATGACTAGTATGAACTTATCGCAACACATACCAAACAAGGAGTAAATCCATGATAATCGGGATTGGGATTGACTTGGTTGAATGCGGCCGTTTTTTAGACTGGTCTGCATTTAAAAAACAACGCATCTTCACAAAAAAAGAATTAGAATACGCAGATAACGACAATGCCAATTCAGAAAAACATCTTGCAAATTTCTGGGCCGCACGCGAAGCTTTTTTAAAGGCGATTGGCACAGGTTTTGGCGACGATATTGCTTTTTCTGATGTTTCCGTAATACATAATGACGCCGGTCGTCCTGAATTATTAATCAGCGGTGGCGCCAAGGCTGCATTAAAAACATTGGCTGGCACAGATGCAAAAATTCATCTGTCAATAACAGACCAAGCAGATTATTGTGCAGCGATTGTTATAATTGAAACAAAATAAAAAATCCGGTTAAACACCGGATTTTTTTTACTCTTGCAAGAACCCTCCAGATTGCATTTTCCATAATCTGGCGTATTCTCCGCCTTTGCGCAACAAAGACTTATGGGTTCCTTGTTCTATAATTCCACCATCTTTCAAGACGACAATTCTGTCCATATTGCGCAACGTTGATAATCTGTGCGCAATAACCATGGTTGTACGTCCTCTTGCCAAATCGTCAAAAGACTTTTGAATTGCAACTTCTGTTTCTGAATCCAGCGCAGATGTCGCTTCGTCCAGAACCAAAATCGGCGCATTTTTCAAAAACGCACGCGCGATTGCAATACGTTGTCTTTGACCACCGGACAATTTTATTCCCCTGTCACCAACCATAGAATCATACTTTTTTTCTGTTTCCATTATGAATTCGTCAGCTGATGCTTGACGCGACGCTTTTCTTATCATGGTCATTGACGCCCCTGGTTTTCCATATTCAATGTTTTCACGTAAAGAACGATTAAACATTGTTGGTTCTTGCGGGATAAAAGCAATATTTTCACGCAAAGAATCCTGGGTTACCGCACGAATATCCTGATTATCAATCATAATTTGCCCCTGTGCCGGATCATAAAATCGCATTAACAGATGAACCAATGTTGATTTACCTGCACCACTTGGACCAACCAAACCGACACGTTCTCCTGGTTTTATCACCAGATTCAAGTTACGCAAAACCCATTTGCGTTTATACCTGAACGACAGATTTTTTATCTCGATTTTTCCATTTGTTACCGACAAATCTGGTGCATTCAATGCATCTTTGACTTCCAACGGCACAACCAATTCAGAATATGCTTTTAATGCCGACCCCAAACGTTCAGTAATAACAGGAATTTGATTTACAATTTGCGCAATCATACCCATAACACTGAAATATATAGATATGGTAAAGATAATTTCTGACAACGTAATTTCACCACGCATATATAAATATGCGCACAACAATAACGTTGAACCATAACAAAGTTCCCATATCAGCATTGGCAATCCCCAGAACAGACGTTCTATAAAGAAAGCATGTATCTGCGAGCGAACACGTTTTTTACGTGGCTCTTCCAAATACTTTTTTTCAAATTTGGCACCTGCGAACAATTTCACAACAGAAAAATTAGAAATACTATCTACTATTTTTCCAGACACCTCACTGCCTGCGCTGCTGGCATTTTTATGCGCCCCTGACAACGGCTTTATCATTGCCCAACTGTATGCGATACGCAACACAAACACCACGGCGAATATAATCGCAACATATATGTTTATCGAGAATATCAACCCAGCACTGATACACATATATCCAATCAGGCACAAAATACGGCAAAAATCTTCAATCACACGAAAACCATCTGATATATAGTTTATCTGACTGTGAACAGACCCCGCCATACGCCCAGTCCAAAAAGACATAGACTGTACATGAACATAGTCAGTCAATATTTCTGAAATATGATTTCTTACCTTTGGTGCCCATCTGCCCAATACAGTTGAACTGCACAATCTGATAATTGCAATTCCCAACAACAAACCAGTTATTAATAAAATTGTCGGCAATGCGAATTGAACAAAGTTCAACCCCGCAGGAACAGGACTTTCAAACAACTGCACGAACCAACGTTCACAATATGGGAACAATATCGTTTCCGATGTCGCAATGACGGACAAAATCGCCCACAACAGCAACATACCGCCCACACTGGGGACCGCATATTTAACATAAAATTTCCATAATTTATTGGGTAAAACCAATGACTGTTTTTGTTGATTTTTTTTGGTTTCTTTTACCCTACCAACATTTCTACGTAGCATAAAATTTCCTCTTTTTTATATATGATACAAACCCGACAAAATATTGTCAGACACCATAAAACAAGAAAAATCTAGCACTTCAACATTGGTACCTCGTTACATTAACAAAACGCACAGATATTATATCAACGCAAATTTTTTGTCAAGTATTAATTTTCTTTGAATAATCGCGAAGGATTCACAGCACTATTTCCGCGCCTTACTTCCAAATACATTTCTGGTTTATCAGGGTTCATACGACCAACAGGTTCACCTGCCAACACCTCTTGCCCCAGCGCTACGTCAATATTCCCTAAATTTGTCATAACGGTATTATATCCGTTTTTATGAGACATAATTACCACACGTCCAAATCCACGAAAACTGTCAGCGAACTTTATCACCCCATCTGCCGGCGCCAACACCAAGGCATCGCCACGCGTACGAATCCGCCAACCGTCAGACTTTAACCCCAGCGCTGTTTTTTCACCAAATTTTACAACTATTCGTCCACGCACCGGCAAATTTAACTTTTTTCGTGAAAAACGTTCGTCTTCGGACATTTCAGAACTGCCAACACCGGCCGACAATTCAGAAATACTTTTTGCACGCGCAGACAATTCGCGCAATTTTTTCTGTAATATCAACTGTTCATTTTTCAATTTTTCATTTTGTGCGCTGCGTGTCCGCAACAATTTATCCAATTCTATTTTTTCACGGTTATACTTTTTTGCTGTTTTTTCCAACTTTTCCATTTCTGTATTTCGTTCTTGCAACACAGATTCCAGCTGTTTTATCTGCTTATCAGCCTTGTCAATTTCTTCGTCTAAGCTTTCCGCAACACCAGACAATGTTGCCGACATCAAAACATAATCGCGCATATCTTCGGTATTAAAACTGGGATGAGACGCGACAAACAATATCCCCGAAGCCGCATCCGTAACAGATTGTTTATTTTTTTGCATATCACGCAATATCGCATCATGTTGCGCATCCAGTTCTGCTATCTTTTTTTGTATTTCTGCACGTTTATCTTCCAAAGAACTAACCTTATCTGCGGCTTTGACCAACTGTTTTTTTGTTTTGGCAATATCCTTATCAGACGTTTTAACCTGCTGTTCCAACTTTTTATTCTGTTGTTCTGTCTGCTTGATTTGTTCATTTATTTTTGATAATTCTGCAGAGGAAGCATGCACATCATGCACACCACAAAATAAAACGAATAAAATCAACAAGATATAACGCATACAATACAATCCACGGCTACAACAAACCCAAAACTATGATATCATAAAATTACTATAAAACAAGAAAGAGAAAAAAATAACACAAAAAAATTCAAATTCTTCATCCTTTGACATAGCATATCAATCATATAAAGGCAACCTGTACCCTGCACACAAATACCCACATAACAAACAATCGAAACTGTTAGGAATAAATAAATTCATACAAACAAAAATAAAAAACTGGCAAATTGCCAGTTTTTTATTTTTGTTTTGATTGTATTTTTTGACCAATATTCCAAAACACAGTATCTGTTTTTGCAGCAAAATCAGCCTTTACATTCTCAGAATCTGTAACCGCTGTATTTTCTTTCTGTGGAATCTGAATAGGCTCATGTTTATCACCAGCTCCAAATGCTTGAAGTGCACAAAAACATGCATACATCCCAGCTGCCCAGCAAGTCCAATACATCACAAAAAAACCAAGTTTTTTCCTGTTTGTTTTCCTTTTTTTATCTGCATATGTATAAGAAACAGATTCCATTTCGCCCGTTTCTTGGTCATAAACCATACCTTTTCTTAAAGCAACCATTTCATTTATCCTTATTAAACAAACAGAATTCAACTATTTCTTGATAACTTTCAAGAATGTCTTTTTTCCCTTTTGCACCATATATTCATCAGCCATAACAACAATGTGTTTTGAATCTGTAATTTTATTTCCATCGATTTGAATCCCCCTCTGTTCAACCATACGTCTGGCTTCGGATTTTGATGGGAACAAACCTGTTGCAACCAAAAAATCTAAAACAGGCATATCAGATACGAACTCAATATCAATGCTTGGCACATTTGACATATCAACGCCCCCCCCAAACAACGCAGCAGATGCCTGTTCTGCCGCAACAGCCGCATCATAACCATGTGCGATTTCTGTGGCAGCAAATGCCAAAATCTTTTTCGCCTGATTTAATTCCGCACCTTGCAACGCAGACAATTTTGCAATCTCATCTAATGGAATTTCTGTAAATATCTTCAAGAATTTTTCCACTAAATCGTCTGGTGTATTACGGAAATACTGATAATATTCATACGGACTGGTTTTTTCTTCGTTAACCCAAACTGCATTTCCCGCAGACTTACCAATTTTATTTCCATTTGAATCTGTAATCAGCGCAGTTGACAGCACGAAAACTTCCTTGGCCAGCTTTTTACGGATTAATTCAATACCCATAATTGAATTACCCCATTGGTCTGCACCACAAAATTGCAAAACACAATTATGTTTCTTGTACAATTCCAAGAAATCAACCGCTTGGAAAGTCATATAATTAAATTCCAAAAATGTCATACCATTATCTAAACGGCGCTTAACTGATTCCATTGATAACATTCTTGGTACGGTAAAATCCGATCCAAAATCGCGCAAGAAATCCAAATGAGAATACCCCTTCATCCAATCATAATTATCAACCATAATCGCATTATCATCATCAAAATTGATAAATTTTGAAATTGATTTACGCAATCCTGCACAATTTTTTTGAATTTGTTCATCTGTCAACATTGGACGTCCCTTGTCACGACCAGACGGGTCACCAATACGCCCAGTTGCACCACCAACCAACGTAATTGGTCTGTGTCCATACTTTTGAAACCAACGCATCAACATCAAAGACGCCAAATGTCCAACATGTAACGAATCGCCAGTTGGGTCTGTCCCCCAATAAGCAGTAATCTTACCTGCATTCAGCGCATCATTTAACCCTTCTAAATTAGACACCTGATTAATAAAACCGCGTGCCTCTAATTCTTTTAACAAATCATTTTGCATATATAATACCCTTGGCTTCTAAGCAAGATAATAACACTTATTTTTATGACTTGCAAGACCAAGGCACAAGAAAAATCCCCCCAACAACGTGGGGGGAGATTTTAATTATCTTCTTCTATTTCTTCTTCATCAATTTCAACCGCATTTAAATCAATTTCTTTTGGGATTCCCAAAATATCTTCAATTTTATCCGATGCGGCATCTAAATCTATTTTATGTAACACTGCAAATTCTTGTGCCATACGTTCCAAAGCACGCAAATACAACTGACGCGCAGAAAAAGTCATTGTATCCGCAGCACTACGACGCTGTAAATCACGAACCACTTCTGCCAACTTCATTGGGTCACCAGAATTGATATTATCTTCATATTGCGCCGCACGACGCGCCCAAATCATACGTTTAGCACCGGCCCTACCCTTGGCAGACGCAATTGCTTCGTCCATTTTTTTCACAGTTGTCAATGGACGCAAACCAGAAATTTCGGCACGTTCCATTGGCACGCGCAAAGTCATATGATTTCTTTCAAAATCAATAACCAACATCTTAACCTTTTGGTCTGCCACGACCTGTTCTTCTACGCGCACCAGTTTTCCAACACCCTGTGTTGGATAAACAACATATTGTCCTGTTTTAAAATCTAATTTTTTACTTGGCATACACACACCTTTCTACGGTTGCCATTCTCTCTTGTCGGTGCATTATAACATAAAAAAACAAGAAAAACAAATAATTGGCAAAAAAAATAAAGACCGGAATAAAAATCCGGTCATTATTTACCTGACAATACGTCTGACACCACCTGTTCTGCGCACACTGGATGCACGCGATATACCATCCGCATCAGACGAAGAAACCGCACAAATCCACTCGTCATTATTCAAAATTGCTGTCTGTCCTTCTGGACAATTTGGACGCTCCAAACGCCATGCAAAACACGCGCCTTTTTGATAAGACATATACGTCGCGTTATCTGCGCCATTTTTTGTATATGCCCCATATTCAGGATTCCATTGTCCAACTGTTTCGCCACTGCACCACTTACGCTGCCCCCAGCATTCAACAGAATGTCCCTTGGCATCTTCTAACAGCACAGGTTCTACTGTCATCTGATAACCGGAATTGGGCTTACCATCCTTGCCCATCATATTTCCAGTTTCCAAATCCATACACCACAGTCGCTTACATTCCGCAGTAACGATACCATCTGTTTTTTGGCGTGTTTCAACCAACACATATCCCGCCCCACAAGACGCCAATAAATCATTACAAAAAACTGTAACACCCGATAAAATTACAAAAGGCAAAATAAAATATTTTCTCATACCTTTAATTATACAACAAATTAGCATAATAAACAAATAAAAAAATCCCCAAAGTGGGGACTTTGAATAAAACCTGACACATTGATACTTTATGTTTATTAAAATTCCGAATGTTCTTTTAACACCCGAGTTATATTTGACAGGCCTGTATACCCCTGAACTGGTCGGTCATTAATATAAAAAGTAATATGCGGTACATTACTAAATTCAATTTTAATATTATTACACAACCAGACTCTTCCGTTTTGTTCAAACCCCATCTTCTTCAAACAACCTATAATTTCCGGGTTCAAAGCAACTTCTTGCTCATCACCAGAAAGTCTATCTGGCGCTTTAAAAAAACACTTACCAAAACCACTAAATTGTTCAACAGCACAATTCTGCTGAGTTACATCTTTATTTTGCATAATCAAACTCCTTGTTTAGTCCGCTTATATGTGGGACAAGTCAGGTTAAATCCACATTAAAACCTAAATACACATTTAGATTTCTGCATTCAATATATCAAACTTTTATAATAAATTCAATAAAAATCCCCATTACGGGGATTTTTATTGTCCCAATCCCGCAGGACTAAATCTTCCTATGTTATTAAACAGTTCTTCGATTGCGTTTAATTCAATCGCAGCAGGAATTTCTGTTTCACCCCTGTCTATTTTAACATCCGGCAAATCAGCATCATGCAAAACCTTGGTCTGTACGACACGATTTCCTTTTACCCATGCCAACAGCACTGTTTCATCTGTAAAAGTTGGCGCCAATGGTCCGCGATAATTTTCATCTGCGCCAAAATAAATCCAGACATTATCGCCATACAGGGTCTTAACCTGTGGCGCCCCAATCGTATCCAACAAATCTTTTGTTGTTTTTATTGCAGCAACTTTTTCTTCCAAATCATCTGGAAAAACATATCCACGATGTTTTGTTTGAAACGTACACGCCCCCAAGAACAACAACGATAACAACAAGATTTTTTTCATTATCCTTCCCCATTTTCTTTAACAATTGGTGTATTATGCATTGCAAATTGTGCAATATGCTTTTTTAATTCGCTTTTATACGCATTATTTGCCTTGGCCATATCAACCAACTTATCAAACTGAGCATTTGCAGCACGCGCAGCACCAAATCTGGATTCTGTTTTCAAGAATTCTTCCAATGGCGCCAAATTATCCACATTTGAATCCATTGTCAAAGGATTATGCCCATCAGCAATCAAACGCGGATCAAATCTAAACAACGGCCACGAACCTGTTTGTACCATTTGCATTTGATGTTCTGGACCATTTTGCAGTGCAAAACCATGTGCAATACATGGCGCATACGCCAAAATTATAGACGGCCCATCAAAAGATTCAGCCTCGCGAAAGGCGCGTATTGCCTGTGCTTGATTAACCCCCAGCGCAATTTGTGCAACATAGGCGCCACTCATCATCGCAATCATACCCAAATCCTTTTTGGCATGTTCTTTACCACCAATTGCGAACTTCATACTGGCACCAAATGGCGTGGATTTTGACTGTTGTCCACCTGTATTCGAGTAACCTTCGGTATCCAGAACCAAAATATTGACATTTTCACCACTGTGTAACACATGATCGACACCGCCGTATCCGATATCATACGCCCAACCATCACCACCAATAATCCAAACGGATTTATCTACAATTTCACCGACCAAACTCTCGGCCAGTCTGGCACGTTCTGAATCTATTTTTGCCAAACGTTCACGCAAATCCGATTCGATCTGACGTTGTTTTTCAGGATTGGTTTCTTTAAACAAATCTTCGACATTATCGATTCCCACCTCGAACAACAAGGCTTTTAAATTATCGCGCTTTTGATTTAATGCCAGACGCATTCCCAAACCATATTCTGCATTATCTTCGAACAAAGAATTTGACCATGCTGGTCCACGTCCATTTGCATCACATGTCCATGGTGTTGTTGGCAAATTCGCGCCATATATAGAAGAACAACCTGTTGCATTCGCAACAACCATCCTATCACCAAACAAATGAGACAACATTCTGACATACGGCGTTTCACCACAACCTGCACACGCACCTGGGAATTCAAAATAGTGTGGTAATAATTCGATATGTTTTGGAATATTTAAATTCAACTTATCACGTTCGATATTCGGTATTTTTTCTGCCGCATCAAACGCCAACTGTTGTTCCGGCATAACATCTGCGGCATTAACCATCGACAACGCCCCAACAGGACAATGCTTTACACATAAATTACAGCCTGTACAATCCGCAGCCGATATATTTATTGTAAAGTACATATTTGCACCCAATTCTGGTGTTTTCATTGGAACAACAGTAATTCCTTTTTCTTGTGCCTGTTTTGCCTGTTGTTCTGTCATTGCCTTGATACGTATAACCGCATGCGGACACAACATCGCACATTTTCCACACTGGATACATTTATTCAAATCGACTGTTGCGACGCGATCTGACACACCGCGCTTTTCATACTTGGCAGTACCCACAGGATATTGACCACCACCAAACTGTCCATCGACACGAAATCTGGACACAGGAATCGCATCACCGCGCTGTGCGGCAATTTCGCCCAATGTTCCTGCGATTTCTGACGGTGCGTCTTCTGTCATTGCAGGCGCAAAGTCCGGTGCAAAAGACGACACCGAAGACGGCATTTGATAACGCACCAAATAATCCGCAGCCTTGTCAACTGCTGCCCAGTTTGCCTTAACTACATCCATACCTTTCTTTTTATATGTTTTTTCTATGGCTGTTTTTGCACTTTGGGCTGCGACGGCTGGATCTATAACCTTGGTCAAATTAAAGAAATTCAGCATAATAAATGTATTTATACGATTTCCCAATCCCAATTCCATCGCGGCACGATTTGCGTCCAAGAAATAAACATCCGCACGCATACGAATCAGATGTTCTTGGGTATCTTTTGGCAGATTTGCAAACGCAACATCTGGTGCCATCGCAGTATTAATCATAACAGTACCACCTGCGCGCAAAGATTTGAACACATCAAAACGCTGGGCAATCATAAAATTAGAAACACTTATAAAATCAGCAGATTCAACCAAATATTGACTTTTTATCGGATTATCTGCGAAACGAACGTGCGATGCGGTCAAACCGCCCGATTTCTTGGAATCGTACACGGCATAAGATTGCGGATACAAATCAGAATTTTCGCCCACAATTTTAACAATATTTTTTACCGCACCGACGGTACCATCACTACCGATACCATACAAAATAGCCGTTTTTACATCTGGATTTTCAACAGAAAAAGCCATATCTGTTTTCAAAGACAAGCCTGTCAAATCATCTTCTATTCCGACTGTAAAATTATGATGGATTGTCCCACGCATTAATCCTTCAAACACTGCCTTGACATCACGCGGTTTAAATTCTTTGGAACCTAAACCGTACCGACCGCCAAAGACCTGGACATCTGGATTGACCACAGATTTAACATCTTGATACAATGGTTCACCAATACTGCCTGGTTCTTTTGTTCTGTCCAGAACGGCAATTCTTTTTACAGACTGTGGCAACACGTTACGGAACACATCAACTGGAAAAGGACGATACAAACGTATTTTTACCACACCCAACCCCGCAGGCAAATAAGGCAATGTTTCTTCAATAGTATCAACCGCACTGCCCATTGCAACAATGACATTTTCTGCATTTTTGTCACCAACATAATCTACGACATTGTACCGACGTCCAGTCAAATCAGCAAATTCATCCATACAATTTTGAACAATTTCTGGCACAGAATCATACAACGGATTTGCGGCTTCGCGTCCTTGGAAATAAACGTCTGGATTTTGTGCGGTTCCACGTATCGTTGGTCTGTCTGGTGTCATACCACGCTGACGGTTTTCCAAGACAGTCTTGTTTGGTATCATTTTACGCAACACTTCATCATCGATACGTGTCAATCTTGATTCTTCATGACTGGTACGAAAACCATCAAAGAAATGCAAGAACGGCACACGACTGCGAATTGTTGCAGCATGTGCAATTGCAGCCATATCGTGCGCCTGTTGAACATTATGCGACGCCAACATTGCAAAACCAGTACCGCGCACAGACATAACATCACTGTGATCACCAAATATTGACAACGCATGTGTTGCCAGTGCACGCGCTGCAACATGCATAACAAATGGTGTTTGTTCACCTGCAATTTTGTACATATTTGGAATCATTAACAGCAAGCCTTGGGATGCAGTAAAAGTTGTTGCCAAACTGCCCATCTGTAACGCGCCATGCATTGCGCCGGCGGCACCTGCTTCGGATTGCATTTCAATTATCTGTGGTATTGCCCCCCAGATATTTTTCTTGTGTTGGAACGACCATTCGTCCGCCAATTCGCCCATTGTACTGCTGGGGGTAATTGGATAAATCGCTGCAAAATCAACACATCTGTACGCAACATCGGCCGCAGCCCAGTTTCCATCAACAATCAATTTAGACATATATACTTCCTTCGCTTGTTTTTTATCGGACAAATAATAGCCATAAAAAAGCCCCAAGGCAAGACATAATAAATAAAAAACTGGGCATCGCCCAGTTTTTTTATCTTCCAGAATGTTCCCTCACAATTTTAATAACCCCTGGAAACGGATATTGCCTAAACAACGCTTTTTTCTTTTCCTTGTCTTCATAACGCATATCTTTACGTACAAATCCCAAAGGTAAAGTTTTATCAAAAACAATCACATCATCCCAACCTTTTGGATTTTGCAATTGATATGGGAAATATTGCTTTTCAATACCTTCAATAAAAATTGCATTAAATTTCAAATTTTTATTACCAAAGAAAAAACTTCTATGCATCCCATCAATCAGCAAAGGTTTTCCTTCTATTACTTCTACAATGGGTGGTGTCAAAACAAAATCCGTTGCAACATTACGAACTTTATAAGATAAAAAACCTTGCAAATCAGGTATATACACACCTTGTTTGTCAAAAAAATTATATAAATTTTCTATTTTCTTTAACTGTTCATTTAACACAAACTTTTGTGTTGGAAACAACAAATCCCTTGATACTTTTCCTACAGATATATCGGAATTTTTAAATGGCAAAATTAATTTGTCTGATAACAAATAAGTATTTCTCATAACATTTAACAGATCCGCTTTTGTGTACAATTTCCAATCTACAATATCTATCAATCAACTCTCCTTTTTTCTTTATCGCGTATCAAATTCGTGATATGATAGCAAAACACAAAGGGAAAAAACAATGAAAAAAATATATTTTGATATGGATGGCGTATTAGCAGATTTTGACAAATCTGCGGACGCAATATTCCCACGCACAACAAATCTTAATTTATCCACATCAGAAATGTCAAATCAATCACATTTACAAAAACAAGAACGTTGGAAAATAATAGAAAGAACCCCAAATTTTTGGCGCGATATTCCACAAATACCAAATATTATAGAAGTATTAAAAGTTGCAGATAAAATTGGTGAATTATTCATCCTCAGCAAGACGCCTGCTGCAAAACATTTCTCAACAGCCGAAACATATACAAATTTTATTGCCAGTGAAAAAAAGAACTGGATACTACAAAACTTTGCAAAATATTTCAAAGAACAAAATATAATCATTTCAAATATCGACAAAGAAAAATTAATAAAACCAACCACAAATGATATATTAATAGATGACCGCCCTCAAAATATTACACAATGGTGCAGTGCTGGCGGTATCGGCATATTGTTTACAACCCCACAAAACACAATATCTATATTAAATGAACTTAAATAAAAAACTGGGCATCGCCCAGTTTTTTATTTGTCTGCTTTTTCATCATCCGTTTTTATATCGGCTGATTTATTTTGCAGTTTTGCCATTGCGACAACCATATCCATTGCACGTTGCAATTGATAATCCAAGGCATCTTTTTCCGCATCTGTCAATTCTTTATTTGAATTTGCATCATCTTGTTTTTTATCAGCTTTCTTTTTTGCCTGTTCATTTTTCAAGGCATTTTTAAATGACGCCTCGGAATAAGTACCTTCTTTTTTCTCCAAGACTTCTAACTTTGATTGTAAAACTTCAATATCAGGCGTAATTCCTTCGTTTTGGATTGAACGTCCAGATGGTGTATAATAACGGGCAATTGTAATATGTATCGCTGTACCATCCCCAAGTGGTTTTTGTTGTTGTACACTGCCCTTGCCAAAAGATTGCGATCCCATAACCAAGCCACGATTATTGTCTTGGATTGCACCTGCAACAATTTCTGAAGCGGACGCAGAACCATGGTTAATCAAAACAACAACAGGTTTACCATTTGCCAAATCCCCCTGTTTTGCATACACACGTTCAATATCCGTTTCCGACTTGCCGCGCGTAGAAACAATTTCCCCGCTGTCCAAGAACGCATCAGACACATCAATTGCTGCGGTCAAATACCCCCCTGGATTATTTCGCACATCTAAAACATAACCAACAACGCCTTTCTTTTCCAACTTCTTTAACGCATCATTTAAATCACGCGCAGTTGTTGCACCAAAATCAGATATTCTGATATATCCAATTTTTTTCGCATTTTCATCATCTGCATCTGCGTTTGCCAGCATTTTTTCTTCAAATTTAACAGACTTTACTTTGATGATATCGCGTTTTAATGTCAGTGTTTTTGATTCCCCTTTGTCATCCAATATCGTTAATTTAACCTTGGTTCCTGGGCGTCCTTTCATTTTCTTCACCGCCTGATTCAAAGTCAAATCAAACACTTGTTCCCCATCAATATGTGTAATATAATCACCTGCCTTGATGCCAGCCTTGTCCGCAGGCGTATCATCAATCGGCGAAATAACACGCACAGCACCACGATCGCTAGTAATCTGAATTCCCAGACCACCAAACTGTCCATGTGATTTTTCACTAAATTCTTTAAAATCATCTGCTGACAAATAAGACGAATGAGGATCCAGCGCACCCAACATACCGTTCATCGCCGCTTCCAGCATCTTTTTTTCATCTGCTTCTTCGACAAAGTTTTCACGTGCCACTTCAAAAACCATCGCCAGTTTTTTCAGTTCTTGATATATCTGTTCATCCGTCAAATGAACAACAGGTTCTTCTTTTTTCTTGTTATCCGCAGCACCTGCAAATACAGGCACCAACAACATTAATAAAACAGACAAATATTTAAACACTTCCTATCCTCTTTGTTTACATATATGCCCCAGCATAAAATAAAATCCCCGCGTATTCAATACGATTTTTATAAAAACAACAAAGTATTGACAAATGCAAAATATGTATTACATTATATAATGTAAGCAAAGGACAAAAATTGACTAAACGATCAAAATATATAAAACAGATAGAAGAAAATCGCATCATAATCACAAACAAGTTGTTTGATGCGGCGTCTGTCAAGCGTTTAAACAATATAAATTGGTTACGTCACGAAATATCGTACACCGAACCACGCATACTGTTCCAAGTTTCAAAAAAAGAGCAAGTTTATCACTTGGATTTCAACTGTATGAACAATATTGGCATTGCTTATGATTATACGGTAAAACACACAGATAACACCGTACATATTGACGGTAACGAGATATGTAAACTGCACTCTTTGCTGTGTAACAATACATATATTGATGGTGGCAAATTCCGAACAACTTCAAAAATTCTGGAAATGACGGTAAACGGCAAACGTATGCATGCCCCCGAAGCACACAACATACCACATCTGCTGAATGATATCGTATATAAAATACACAATGACACCAAAGACATATTATATCGTGCCTTTGACGCCCATTACGAATTGATTGCTTTACAAGCATTTGACGATTTCAATAAACGTACTGCACGTTTAGTTATGAATTGGATACTGGTCCAAAACGGATATCGCCCAATTGTTTTCAATAAACCAAGCGATAAACAAAAATACAAGGAAGCAATTAAAACATATGCCGAAGGCAATAAAAAAGAATATTATGAATATATGTTATCGTGCATGTACAGAACACAACAAGACATTATAAAATTATTAAATAAATCAAAAAACCTGTAACAACTTGAACAGGTTTTTTTATAAAAACAATGCATTAAAACAAATTTATTCCAAAACTTGATTTTGCAAATCAATAAGTTTTTGACAACCATTTTGTGCCAACGCCATCAATTCTGATAATTGCGCAGCCTCAAAAGGATGTTGTTCACCTGTTGCTTGAATTTCTACAAACTTTCCACTTCCAGAAACAACAAAATTCGCATCCATTTCAGCAACACAATCTTCTTCATAATCCAAATCCAGAATCAAATTCCCCTGCCATACCCCAGCGGACACAGCTGCGACACTATCTAAAACAGGATTTTCTGCAATACGACCGCGCGCCATCAACCACCTTACTGCCAGATTTAATGCAACAAAAGCCCCTGTAATACTGGCGCATCTGGTTCCACCATCTGCCTGAATAACATCACAATCAATCGTAATTGTATGCTTGCCCAATTTTTCCATATCAACGACACTGCGCAAACTGCGACCAATCAACCGAGATATTTCTGCGCTGCGGTTATCCTTCATTAACGCTTCGCGTCCTTTGCGGGTACCATTTGCACGTGGCAACATAGAATATTCCGCAGTAACCCAACCGCCCGTTTTATTTTGCATCCGTTTCCACACGGGCTGATTCAAATCCACAGACGCATTACATAACACATGTGTTCCGCCAATTTTTATCAGACAAGATCCTTCGGCCCATTTATTTACCCCTGTTTCAATGGACACAGGTCTCATTTGATCGTTTTTCCGTAAAGATGGTCTTAACATAAAAAATCCTTTTTATACAAATTTTTTTTCATTATATAAAAGAGATATTTTTTTGCAATTTTTTTTAAATTTGATTTTTGGTATAATATTGTTATCCTATCACCTTTGAAAAAGGATTTATATGTCAGCACAGACAAAACGCCTGATAAAAAAGATTATAAGTTATTCGGGTATATTTTTCTTTATATTGGCTGCCGCAATGCTGTGGTGGCAATTACGTGAATACAGCCTACGCGATATTGCACATGCAATTCTGGATATACCATTTACAAATTTAACATTAGCATGCATTGCGTGCTTTGCTGGGTATGTCGCATTGGCATTATACGATTATTTGGCACTTAATTATGTCGGCAGTCGCGTTTCTTGGTGGAAGTGGATGTTGGCTGGAATGTTAGGATTTGCAATCAGCAACAATGCCGGACATGCCGTCGTCAGCGGTGGCGCAATCCGATACAGATTATATACACGCTGGCGCATACGCGGTGGCGATATTTTAAAAATGCTGACAATATCTGGATTTACATACTTCTTGGGTGCATCAGCGATTGTTGTTATTGGATATTTTTTAATTCCCCAGACTATTTTTGACAACTCGATTGGAGCCAGTATGGGTTTAAACTCGCTGTTCATATTCTGTACCACAGTTTTATTAACATATTTTGCAATTACACTGTTTTTTTATAAAAAAAGCATAAAAATTGGCGATATAAAATTTCAAATACCTTCAACCAAGATGGCATTTCAACAGACGATACTGGGCATAACAGACAGTGTATTGGCTGGTTTGGTTTTATACTTTTGTTTAATACCGTTTGTACAAATACCATTTGGCACATTTATTGGACTGTTTGTAATTGCGCAAACAACCGGTGTTTTCAGTCAGGTTCCAGGTGGCATTGGCGTATTTGAATCAGTATTCTTGCTGGCACTGCCAAACAGCATAGACAAGGCAAGCATATTCGGTGCCCTGTTGGCGTATCGTATTATATACTATGTTTTACCACTAATCGGTGTTGGCACATTATTTTTCGTATATGAACGTTGGTTACGTTCGCGGATGAAACGTTGGCTGGCCGAAGCAAAACAAATAATTCCTGCGAAAATCAAACAAATAAAGTCTGAAATAACAGACAAAAAATAAATACCTTGATAACGCACTTATTGTATTGTACAATAAGACCCGTGTATAACATAGGATTATAATAAGTGTTCGTATTATCACTATTTTCAATAGTCTGCATGGCGCTGTTTGTTATCGTTGCGCTATCCCTTGGCATGGGCTGGGACGCCCCACGGGGACAGGTTATTGCCGCGATATACACCCCAAAAACAAAAGGATTACTTAATGTCAAAGAAAATATATGTGGATGCAGTCCACCCGGAAGAAACACGTGTTGTTGTTGTGGACACTACAACAAATCGTGTTTCTGATTTTGATGTTGAAACAACAACAAAACCACAAATCAAGGGCAATATTTATCTGGCCAAGGTTATTCGCGTTGAACCTTCTTTACAGGCAGCGTTTGTTGATTATGGTTCTGGCAAGAACGGATTTTTGCCATTTTCTGAAATACATCCTGACTATTATCAGGTATCAGCGGAACAAAAAAAGAAATTATTGGAATTGGCGCATGCAAACATTGTTGACGACGACGACGACCCAAACGACGAAGAAGACGAAGTTGCCGAATACGATGATCACAGCGCAGGCGAAGACAACAAAGAATTTGTTAAACGCGCACGTGAATTTAAAATCCAAGATGTAATAAAACCAAAACAAATCTTGCTGATTCAAGGTGTCAAAGAAGAACGCGGTCAAAAAGGCGCGTCTATGACAACATACTTGTCTTTGGCGGGTCGTTTTGCTGTATTAATGCCAAACTCACGCAAACGCAACAGTTATGGTATATCCAAGAAAATATCCGACAAATCAGAACGTGCCAGATTACGTGATGTATTACACTCTTTAAAAATACCAAAGGGCATGACTGTTGTACTGCGTACTGCGGCCATGGGTGCAAACCCAAATGAAATATCTGCCGACTATGATTATCTGGTAAATTTATGGAATGAAATACGTAAAATCACACTGGAATCTGTCGCGCCTGTAACAATTCACACAGAAGATTCGTTATTGCGCCGTGTTGTTCGCGACTTCCTTAGCGACAAAGAAGACACGCTTGTTATACAAGGCGAAGAAGCCTTTGATGCGGCAAAACAATATTTCCAACAAATGTATGGTCGCGCACCACGCAAACAATTGGTCCATTACAAAGATTCTGCTGTACCATTAATGGTCAAGGCAGGCGTTGAAAAGCAACTGGAAGGCTTACATGGTCCATACGTTCAATTACCTTCTGGCGGTTCATTGGTTATAAATCAAACCGAAGCGATGGTAACAATTGACGTAAACTCTTCACGCGCCATCAAGGAAAAAGATATTGAACAAACTGCATTAAACACAAATCTAGAAGCCGCCGAAGAAATCGCATTACAACTGCGTCTGCGCGATTTGGCAGGCATTGTTGCAATTGACTTTATCGATATGGAAGAAGAAAAGAACAATCGCAAACTGGAATTAAAAATGCGCGAAGTAATGAAACGCGACCGTGCGCGTACCCAAGTTGCAAAAATAAATAACTTTGGCGTATTGATGCTGTCGCGACAAAGACTGCGCAGCAGTTTTATGGAATCTTCATACGTTGCGTGTCCACACTGTATGGGCGCAGGCGTTGTTCCTTCGATACAAACATCTGCTATAATCATGTTCCGTCATTTACAAGAAAAATTATTGGCAAAATCTGCCCAAAAAATCATTATGACGGTACCAACAGATGTCGCAATATATCTGTTGAACCACAAACGTGCCGAATTGGCAGAAATGGAAGAAAAATTCGAAACAGAAATTGTTATCGTTGGCGACGACAGTTTATTAAATATCGACCAATATTCAATACAACGTGTTGCCCCAGAACAAAACAAAACAGAAGATTTGTTAACCGCGCACGCGCCATCAACAGATATCAAGAAAAAGAACACACAACATCTTGATGCAAAACGCACAACGATATCTGCAAACAGACGCAAACGCAAAAAACAACAAAAGAAATCCTTCTGGAAAAAACTGGTCAGCTAAAAAAAATCCCCAAATCGGGGATTTTTTTTATATCTTTTCAATATAATCTACTTCTATTTCTGTTTTAAAGATACCACGGTCAACATCACCGTACAATTTCACTGTATCTTGCGGGGTAATTGTTTGGCCACGCCATGCATCGTCATCTATTTCAACAGTAATGGAACCTGTTGAATCTTCAAACAAGAACTTTTCGTCACCCATACGCTGGATAATATTACCTTTGACAATAACTGGAATATCATCACGCATTTCATTTACTTGTTTAATTGTAACAATTGTTTCATTACCACTTACAAAACCACCCTTTGCATTATGTGTTACCACGGTTTTATCATTCATGGCCTGCGCATCAGGTCCGTCAAAATTCGCCATTGCACCGCCAACCGATAACAATACTGCTAATACAGTCATTGAAACTTTCTTCATATATATCTCCTTTTGTTTCATCTACCCTTATTATAACACAATACAACAATCAAAATAACTAGGAAAAAATTATTTAATACAATTGACAAACCTGTACATTTGTACTATATAAGATAAAGAGGGGCTACATATGGGTTTGTTAAAAAAAATCTTTACCGCCATATTATCATGCACGATTGTATATAACAGTGCCTGTGCCAACGATTGCAGTAACGATATATATCGCCATCACAACCCTGACAAATGTTCTGACACAAACCAGATACGTTGGGGCAAAGCCGCAGCGATTACAGGTGGTACCTTGGCACTGATTGGCGGAAGTATTGCCTTGTTTTCACAATCTGGTGGCGCATCAAGTTCAGACAACACAAACCAAAACAGCACCCAAAAACATATTCCCACCACTGCAAATCGTGTTGGCAACGATGTTGACAATGTTCAACTATCAGCATTGACACAAACTTCTGAATACACACGAAACATCAGTCAATATAACGACATACGTCTGGCATATTCATTGGCACGCGGATATACGGGCAAAGATTCTACAATCGCTGTTTTTGACGCAGGTCCAAACACTTGGCATGGTCGTAATGTTGCGTACTTATCATCGGGGCATATTGCACCTGACGCAACCGTAAAATCATATCAGGTTGCAAAAAACACCAGTAATTTTTACAGTTTTGATAGAATTGCAGACATAATAAATACCGCTGCACCGGATACAAATATATTTAATTTCAGCTGGTCTGCAACAAACAGTTTTGCTACAGAAATAAAATCTCGCAAACAAATCGAAGCAATGTTTGGTCAAAAATTTATATCCAGCCTGACCGACGCCACAATAAATCACGACATAATACATGTTTGGGCTGCAGGGAACGATTATAATTCTCAATCCAGTGCATTATCTGCCCTGCCCCGCGTAATTCCAGAATTAAACGGACATTTTATCAACGTTGTTGCTTGGGACAGTTCTACCGGTCAACTGGCAGATTTCAGTAACGCGTGTGGTATTACCCAAAACTATTGCATCAGCGCCCCAGGCACAAACATTGTAACAACATCTGACGACCAAACGCTTAACGGCACCAGCTTTGCTGCACCGATTGTATCAGCAGCCATTGCCGTCATACAAGAAGCCTTTCCTTATATGAAATCGGCACAAATCACAGAATTATTATTTACAACCGCACGTGATGTTGGCGAACCTGGTATTGATGCAATATATGGACACGGTTTATTAGATTTAGAACGCGCAACCAGACCCGTTGGCGTCGCACTAGTTCCAATATCTGACAGTCTGAACACCCCATTGCAAACAGCCAGAGTCAGTGGCACAATCGCCAAACAAATACAATCCCAAGACATAAAATTAGCATTTATTGACAGCTTTGGTCGTGCCTTTTCAACAAACTTAAACGACAACATATCCACCAAGAACCGAAGTATTGGTATTGAATACATACAAGAAAACACTGCCATGAACATCAAATTTGGCAATATTGAAATTGGTTTTCAAGACACAAATATCTTGGTCGCCGACAGCTTTTTACGCACAACAGACAACAACACAATGTCTTTTATCAAATATATCGACGACATAAAAATTGGTAATTTTGAATTTTTTCAACAATCTAAACTGGGCATATTTAAACCGCGTGCATCTGTTGACTCGTTAATAAACAAGTTTTCAAATGTTTATACCGCATCTGTTATGATTGGTGTACGTCGCGACGATTTCAGTTTTTCAATCGGCATACCAGACACAATTATCAACGGCAATATGAACCTGCACACACCAACAGGACGACGTTCAAACGGCGAATACACATATCAAGATTACAAAATAGACTTGCGACAAAATCCATCTGTTGAATACGCCATAAATTACAAAAACATCCGTCTGGGCATTGTTGATAACGCCTATGGGACTGACGAAATATATATTTTAACAAAAACAAAAATTCAATTTTAATTAAATAAAAAACTCTTGCTTTTTTACCACATTGTTGCTCAAATAAAACATAGGAAATAAAAAACTCTAAACAAAGGAAGAAAAGTATGGCAGGCAGCATAAATAAAGTCATCTTGGTTGGTAATATCGGTCAAGAACCACAGGTACGTACAATGGGCAGTGGTCAAAAAGTTGTCAGTTTTTCATTGGCAACATCTGATCGTTGGCGCGATCGTTCAACTGGGGAACAAAAGGAACAAACAGAATGGCATCGCGTTGTCATATTTAATCCGAATCTGGTCGAAGTTGCAGAACGTATGTTACAAAAAGGCACAAAATTATATCTAGAAGGTTCATTACGTACACGCAAATGGCAAAACCAACAGGGTGTTGACGTTTTCACAACAGAAGTTGTATTGAATCCTTTTGCGGGTCAAATGGTTATTTTAAGTGGGTCCAAGGCAATTGATGGCGGCGATTTTGGTCCTGCGGCACCTGCGGCACAACCGCGTGAAGAAATATCTGTTTCTGAAATCGGCGACGATATTCCATTTTAAAAAAATCCCCAAATTGGGGATTTTTTTTAATACACTACTATTTTCTTGAAAATTTCGGCTGGTATTGTTCCGCCTGTGATCTTTGAATTCATGGGCGTAAAGTCGTCATTTCCCATCCAAACACCTATGACCAAATTATCAATTGCGCCAACAAACCACGCATCACGATTGCCATTACTGGTGCCTGTTTTTCCACCCAGCACCCCATTTGCACGGGCACGCCCCCCTGTTCCACCAACAGCAACAACATCAGCCAACATATCCGACATAAAACTAACCGTTTGTGGTTGCAAAACTTGAATTGCATCTGATGGATTACGTTCATAAATCAAGTTTCCAGACATATCTGTAATTTTTGTAATAGAATACGGACGCACCGAATAACCATCATTCCATATTACAGCGTAAATATTTGTTAAATCTAACAAACTCATTTCCGACGCCCCCAAAACCGTCGAATATTCACGTCTTAATTTTGTACCGACCCCCAGACGTCCTGCCATACTTAACACTGCATCAATACCATACTGCTGGGTCAGTTTTAACGGAACAGAATTAACACTTTTTGCGAAAGCCGTCGCCAAGGTAATATCTCCGTAATACTTTTCATTATAATTCTTTGGGTTATAATCCCCAATTGCAAACGGAGAATCATTAACATAAGAATCAGGTCTTAATCCATTTTCTAATGCAACCAAATAAACAACTGGTTTAAAACTACTGCCAGGTTGTCGTGCAGAAATTGCACGATTAAATTGACTGGCTTGATAATCACGCCCCCCAGCCATTGCACGCAACGCCCCATCATCATTCATTGCCACAACAGCACCCTGATATTCACCAACACTATCTTCCAGAACCGCGGCAACGTGGTCCTGCATATTCTTGTCCAACGTGGTATAGACATACATATCGGAATCAAAATCCCCTATTCTGGATTTTAATTCATCCATAACAAAGTCTGTCCAATATCTGTAATTATTAGTATCTTTTATTCCTGAGGCCGGCTTTAAATTTTGTGCTGCATAACGTGCTTGATTCACTGTGATATACCCTTGGCGTACCATTTCCGTCAAGACAACACGCGCACGCGCAATATTTTTATCCGGATTACGCAGTGGACTATACGTCGTCGGAGCCTTTAACATAGCTGCTATTTGTGCCGCCTGACCAACAGACAATTCTTTGGCAGGAACCTGAAACATCATACGCGCAGCAGCATCAATCCCACGCATTCCCCCGACCAAAGACACGCGATTCATATACAAATCCAATATCTGATTCTTCGAGAAACGATTTTCTAACCAACAAGACAATATTAATTCTTTTACTTTGCGCGACATTTTCTTTTCACGCGACAAAAACACGTTTTTTGCGGTTTGTTGCGTTATTGTCGAACCGCCCGCCGCAACACGTCCTGACAATAAATTAGAAAAAACCGCACGCGTTAAACCACGAACATCAACCGGACCATGTTCAAAAAAGCGTTTATCTTCAATTGCAACAATTGCTTGCCATACATGTGGTGGCAAAGAATCCACAGAAACAGGCGTCCCCATAATACGATTAGAACTACGGATTTCGCCACCATCTTTATCCAAGAACACAATCGCGGCATCTCGTTTTTCATGTAAAATATGGTCCAAAGACGGCATCTGCAAATAAATCCATGTAATATATCCCGCAATTACAACACCGCCCAACAAAACGACATTTAACCCCAGCGCGCAACAACGTCCAAAAAAACTGCGTTTTTTATCTTCTTGTTTATTTTTTAAATTCTTCTTTGTTTTTTCCGTCCGCATACCCCTAATCCTATGCTTGCATTTTATCACAAACCCCTTGCGTTTTTAAGCATAATTTATAATGATATCAACATACCAAAAGGAAAGGATTCATATATGAAAACATCGCTTATTGTATCAGTTTTATGTTTATCATTTATAACACCGGCACTGGCAAACGATTATTGGAACGAATACAACCCACAAACAAAACGGGACAATTACGCAGGAATCAGGATACACAAAAACGAAAATATTGCATTTAAATACGACTTGGTTGGCACTGGCAAGACCACTGTCCGCCGCGACAACTTTGGTATTGGTGGCTATATTGGCAATCGTTTAAGCGACCACGTAAAAATAGAATTTGAAACATCATACACCGGCGGCGCACAAAATGATTTTGATGCAAAATACGACTTTGACGTATGGGCGAATATGTTTAACATATACCTGTTCCAAGAATTCTCGGGAGCAATAGAACCATACGCAGGATTTGGTATCGGATTCACAACAATATGGGGCAGCATCGATACAAACACATACCACATATCAGATACGACATTTAACCTGTCTTATCAGGCAATGTTGGGTGTAAATTTTGCATTAAACGACAGAATAGATTTAAACGTGGGCATAAAGTACCAATACTATGGCGAATTGGAACACAAATTGCACGGCACACGCTTTGCAGAAACCAAGGTTGACGCCACAGAAATATACTTTGGTGCAGCCTATAAATTCAGTTTGTAAAAAAATCCCCATAATGGGGATTTTTTTATTTCGATAAAATTGGTGTTATTACTTTATCAGCAACCAACGCCTTATAACGTATAAAACCTTCCATCAGTCGGCACGCTTCAAGATATGCCGCCCGTTTGTCTTGGTTGAACCTATCTTCTTCAAGCGCCTTTTCTTTTCTTTTTAAACGCGCCTTCAAAATATCTTCTCGAAAAGAATCTATATTACGTGGAATAGAAAAGACACTCAAATCTGCGTTAAATTTTTTACGTTCTTCAACCGCAGCATTGAATTTTGGATTTTGTTCCAAGAACTGTCTCATCATATCTTGCCACAAAACAAGCAATTTAGTATCTTCATCGATACAATATGTTTTCGCCCTTTTCTTGGACAAACCGGCAAAACGCTCTGCTTCCAACATAGATCTATTATCAAACAATTCTTTCATCAAGAAACCTACCAACTTTGCAATTTCAGGATCCGATGAATACATCTTGTTAAAAGCCCTGACGTTTCTTACCTTGAAAGCCTTAATCCAACAACATAACATTATTTTAACAAATTTTGGCCCCATTTTTTTATACTTATCGGCCATTTTCTGATCCGTCTCTGCACCCATATACAAATCTAATTTCATAATATCCCCTTTATATTATTTACGCATATAATAAAGTAGAAAAACATAAAATCAAGTACAAAATTTACTTTTTGTGTTTTTTAAATAACCTATACACCAATAAAAAAAATCCCCATAACGGGGATTTTTTCGTCATTATTAACGAGAATAAAATTCGACGACCAACTCTGGGAACATCTGAACCGGATATGGCACATCTTCAAATGCAGGAACACGAACATATGTTGCTGTAAAGTTTGCACTGTCAACTGCAACATAGTCTGCAAAATTACGTTCCGCAGATTCCAACGCCAAAACAACCAATGGCATCTGTTTTGCTTTTTCGCTGACTGTGATAACATCACCAGGGTTAACACGATAAGAAGCAACCTTAACACGTTTGCCATTAACATTGATATGACCGTGGCTGATTAACTGACGAGAAGAGAATACTGTTGGTGCCAATTTTGCGCGATAAACAACAGCATCCAAACGACGTTCCAACAAACCAATCAAGTTTTCTGGTGTGTCGCCCTTCATATTTACAGCTTCTAAATAATATTTGCGGAATTTCTTTTCGCCAACATTACCATAATATCCCTTCAATGTCTGTTTTGCACGCATCTGCTTTGCATAATCAGAAGAACTGCCACCGCGGGATGTTGGACCATGCTGACCTGGTTTATATTTACGTTTATTAAATGGAGATTTTGCCTGACCCCACAAATTCACACCCAAACTACGGGCGATTTTCAATTTACGTGTGCTACGTTTTGCACCTGCTCTTGCCATTTTTATATCCTTTTTTTGGTTTTTTGGTGCCGAGTATCAACAGAATCCTTATCATATATGGGACCAAAATGCACCATAACTTAATCAGTTCTGATTACCCAGCAAGGCATACTTTATACATTTTCATTTAAAAAATCAAGTATTTTCTGGACATCTAAAAAAATCCCATACAAAACCATTGTACGGGATTCAATAGCGTATTTTATTTACTGTCGTTACCACCAAAGGTTATACCGTGTCGTGCCAACATAGCAGCAACATTTAATGCTTCCATACCCTTGTTAAAGCCACGAACCTTGCTTCCCTGCTGTTGCAGAGTTGCTGTACCTAATCCAAATTTTTTTACCATATCAGTCATTTCAAATGCCTCTTTAAAACACCTCTCTGACAATGGACAATATATACCAACAAAAACTTTTTGTCAAGCATTTTATTGTTCACACCCATATTCACCACATTCACCAACTGTAACCTCTTCGACAGATATTTCCATCGGCACAGCTTTTGGTTCTTCTGTATAGTGAATTTCCTTTACAACACGCACACGACGATTTGCCGCATTTGGTGTATTATTTGGTGTTGGCACCGCCAAGTCTTCTTCACCCGCAGACACAGCGACTATCTGACTGGCCGGAATACCATATTCTATCAGCATTTTCTGCACTGCTTCGGCACGACGTCCACCCAACGCATAATTATAATCACTGGACCCTGCGGTATCAGTATGTCCAACAACAGAAACCTTGATATTCTTATTTTCCTGGGTTGCTGATGCTAACTGACGTATCAAATCTTGATATTCAGGCTTAATATTAGACTTATCAAAATCAAATCTGATTTCAAAAACTTCTTCCATAACATGCTGTTTTGGTTCCAGCGGAATTTGTTGTACTTTGATAAAAGTCTTTTCGCCAGATGCATTTTGTAATTTATCCAAACGTGCATTTATCGCCGCCAATTCAGATCGCATTGCCATCATCATATTAATAAATTCCTGACGAGACACAAACTCTTTCCCGACTTCAGGCAATCCTTCTGTGGTATTTTCAACATGTTTATCCCCACCATAAATGTTTTGATTAAATACCATTGGCTGAACTGGCACAGGATTAATCAAATGTTCTGGAATATTAACATTATTTACAATAATGACACCATCACGTGCCTGAGAAGACATCGGCATTACATTACGAGTATCTGGATAAAAACGTTGTTCCTGTTTCACCGCAGTTTCAACTGTTTTTGTTTTTTCTGTTTTCTTAACAATTTTACCACCAGTACAATCACGCAACGCAGTCATTGTTTTCTGGAAACGGTCACGACATTCCTGTGCTGTTGCGATTTGTCCACTGGCAGACGCAGACAACCAGCAATCAAATTTCGCCTGTGCTTCGGCCGCCAACTCAGGATTTGTATAAGACGCATCGTTTTTCAACTGATCCATCAACTGATTATATGCACTGTACAATTCAAAAGATTCTTGTTCGTTTTCAACTGGCCAATTTTCCATAGATTCTGGGAACGGCACATCACCTGAAAACGCCGCCACAGCCTTGTTTGCGAACAATTCGCCCATATCAGCATACCCACTGGTACGCGCATTATATATTGCATAAGAACGATAATTCATCGCCAACTGATTCAAGAAAGAATCCTGATGTGGTGCCGAATAAACATCCAACGATTCGACATAATCCACCGTTGGGGTATCAACAGGACCATAATATTCCATATCATACGCACGATTTTGTTGTGCACACGCCGCCAACATCACGACCCCTGCCAACATCAAAACACGCGACACAACCCATGTTGCAACACCAGACTTATTACTCATAACAAAATCCTTCCTTGTTTTATTTCTTTAATTATACGAAAAATCATAAAGTTAGTAAAGCAGAAAAAACAGCACGAACGCCGACATATACAAACGCTATTTTGCCAAGAACTGTGTTGCAACACCACCCAACGATTGCAATGCACCACCCATATTAGATTTATTTACATTTGCGACACTACCCACCACATCCATAATCGACGCAGTATTTGTTTTTTGTCCCATACTACCAATTGTCGTCGTCAAAAATTCGCCCCACAACGCTTTTTTACGCGCATCTAATTTAGCGGTCGAGCAGTTTTCAATTTTCGCCATCAGTTTACTGGCCATCGTCAATTCTGATGCAGTATAATCACTTTGTGTAAAATCGACCATATTAAATATGTCATACACATTTGAAACTTTGACTTTTTCTTTATCAGAACAAGACTCAGACCCGTCATTACAATAAGTGATTAATTTAGCCTCTGGAAAACCGGCCCATACCATACCTTCATTGGCAGTACCAGTATACGCATCAAAACAAATACTCTCTGTATCGTCTGTACCCGCCGCCATACGCGAAGTACTATCGTATGATTCATTCCCCTTGCACGCCTTTCTGCCCAGTTTTGTTTCAATATCTTCCGCGCTGGCGGCGCCTGTTTTTGCCCACTCCTTCACAATAGTATTTACCCATTGTATTTCCTGGGTCGATGGCAGACATTCTTCGGTCAATGCTTTTTGTTGCTGATTCATTTGCATAACGCCACTGACCAGACCAATAACAGTTGGCACCAAACTGGCACCTGCATCCTTGGCTTCGACCTTCTTGGTTGCCACAGGCGCAGCCTTTTTAATCGTAACAGCAGACGCCGCGTGCGGCACAACCAAACTTAACACAGAAAATATCAGTAAAAACTTTCTCATCTCTCTTAGGGATGATTATAACACAAAAAAAATCGACTTGAAAGATAAAAATTGCATTTTTAATAATGTCGCGCTAAACTGCGAATATGAACAAAGACAAACGCAACTTTATAATATTTACAAAACACCGCCGTTTAAAGCGTCTGTGGCAGTTTTTTTTCACCGGTTGGGGTCTGGTTATGGTTGCGGCACTGGTTGCGGGGTCCTTGTTTACCAAACAGATTTTATGGTCTCCTATATCCGCAATAAATATGTCCGACATTGTAACGAACCAGTTTAAAATGTCTGGTGCATCATTTGTTGGCACGGACAAGAATGGCGAACCTTTTAAAATACGTGCAAAAATCGGCTACCAAGAATATGAAAAACCTGATATAATTTTCATGGAAACGATATCTGGCACCGTCAGTCGCACATCCAACAAGAAAAAAATCATTGACAACATTACTGCGAACCACGGACAATACAACCGCGCGAACAAGACAATAACTCTTATCGGGAACGTCCATATTGATTCCAGTAACGGCGACAAGATAATAACAAAAGAATTGGTAATAAAGTTATGAAGCAGTCTGTATTACGCATTGAACATTTATCTAAATCATACGGCAAACGTATGGTTATCAAGGACATATCATTAATTGCACGTCAGGGCGAATCGGTTGGTTTATTGGGACCAAACGGTGCTGGCAAAACAACTGCGTTTTATTGCATTACAGGCCAATTATCTGCAACAGGTGGCCAAATATTTTTAAACTCCCAGGACATTACACACCTGCCTTTTTATCAGCGTGCACGCCTGCACATTGGGTATCTGCCCCAGGAAAACAGCGTTTTTCGTGGTCTGACGGTTGAACAAAATATTATGGCAATACTGGAAGTGGTCGAACCCAACAAAAAGAAAAGAATGGAAAAACTGGATTCTTTACTGGAAGAATTTTCCATATCCAGCCTGCGTCGCAGTCCTGCGACCGCGCTGTCTGGTGGCGAACGCAGACGCGTTGAAATCGCACGTGCATTGGCAAACAACCCTAAATTCATATTGCTGGACGAACCGTTTGCCGGCATTGACCCAATTGCGGTAAATGAAATTCGCGGTTTGGTATCTCAGTTAAAAAATCGTGGTCTGGGCGTAATTATTACTGATCACAATGTACGTGAAACATTGGGCATTACCGATCGCAGTTATGTTTTACACGATGGAAAAATATTAAAACACGGAACAACCGATGAGATTGTCCAAGACGAAATGGTAAAAAAAGTCTATCTGGGCGAAGATTTTGTGATGTAAAAATCCCCGATTGGGGATTTTTTTACTTCCATGCCGCCGGTATATCAGCATAATCGGACAGATTTGTCGCACCACGGTACATCCATTGCACTTGGGCCGTTGTTGCTGTTGGCCAAATTTCATATAAAAACTGTCCATTAATTTTTGCCGATTCACCAGTTAAACCAGAACAGTTTGCGAAAGTAGAGACAAAAGATTGATTAATCAAAGTGCCTGAAAGCGCACCAAATAAGTTATCTGGTATCGCGCCGGTCAGACCAGAACATTCAGAAAAAGTACCATAAAACATTTGTGTAGCTGTTTCGCCGTATAAATCGCCGAATAATTTGTCGGGGATGTTGCCGGTTAATTTTGAACAGCCGTTAAATAAGTTTCTGTACATGTGGGTGGCAGGATTGCCATAAACGCCTGTAAAGAGATTTGCCGGTATAGTGCCTGATAATTCAGAACATCCGGAAAAAGTGGCATCAAACATAAAAACTGCCGGTGTGCCGTCAAAAGTGCCAAATAGTCCAGTTGGAATATTGCCTGTTAGTCCGACACATCCTGAAAATGTTGCGCGATACATTGACTGGGCGGGCGCACCGTGAACGCCGGTGAATAAATTATTTGGAATAGAACCTGTCAGTCCAGAACAGTTTTGAAATGTTCCATAAAACATATTGTTTGCGGGTGCGCCGTCAAAGGTGCCAAATAATCCAGATGGAATTGCGCCTGTTAATCCCGTACAGTTATAAAAAGTATTGTAATACATTGATGCTGCTGGGGTGCCATGGATGCCGGTAAATAAATTGCTGGGGATTGTACTGTTTAATCCGGTGCAACCACTGAACGTTTCAGAAAACATGCTTTGTGCTGGGGCACCATCAAAGGCGCCAAATACCCCAGACGGTATTGCGCCTGTTAATCCCTTGCAACCTAAAAAAGTTCCGTTGTACATATAATTTGCGGGTTTGCCCGAAATTCCACTAAATAATCCAGATGGAATTATGCCGGTCAGGTTGGCGCAGCCATTAAAAGTGTTTGAAAACATGCTTTGTGCTGGGGCGCCGTCAAAGGTGCCAAACAGCCCAGATGGTATCGCACCTGTCAAACCAGAACAACCAGAAAATGTGCCAGAAAACATGCTATCTGCTGGGGCGCCATTGTATGTACCAAAGAATCCAGACGGTATCGGTCCGGTTAGTTTTTTGCAACCAGAAAAAGTACCATTAAACATTGATGTGATTGGTTTTCCTGATAGTTTATTAAATAAATTTGTTGGCAGATTCCCAGATATATTTGCACAACCGAAAAATGTGCTGTAAAAAGCGCCTTGACCGGGTTGGCCGTATATATCACCAAAAAAATTATCGGGGATTGTACCGGTCAGGTTTGTGCAACCTTGGAACAGTTGTCCATATGACCAATATTTCGTTGTGCCTTTGATTTTCGCAAACATGTTTGCGGGAATTGGACCATTCAATCCAGAACAATATTGAAATGTTTCACGAAACATGCGGATAGCGGGCTCTCCGTATATGCCATTGAATAAATCGGATGGTATTGCACCAGTCAGACCGGTGCATTGTTGAAATGTGGCGTAAAACATGCTGTCTGCCGGGACACCGTTTAAATCCCCGAATAATTTTGATGGGATTGAACCTGTTAGTTTTTTACAGCTGCCAAAAGTGTAACCAAACATTCTGACGGCTGGGGCGCCCGATAATTTTCCGAATAACCCCATTGGGATTTCGCCTGTTAAATTTGAACAGCCCTGAAATGTATGTGCGTACATCCATGTTATTGGTTGTCCGTAAATTCCCTTGAATAATTCTGGTGGAATACTGCTGGACAGATTGGTGCAGCCATGAAACAGATTATTAAACCGTGGCTGAAAGTTTTTTTCTGTTTTTAATGTCGAAAACACGGCGCCGATACTGCCAGATATTCCCGCGATGTTTTTATTGTCCTTGAAATTAATTGCGGCAAAGTTGTTATTATATCCATTGGCATGACCGCCGATTTTTATTGTGTATTTACCAGCGGTGGCGTATTCGTGCGTGTATGGCGTATCGGTCAGGTCGGTCTTTTTTATCGTTTTACGTGTGCCATCACCCCAGTCAATATAATACAACCCAGATGCACTGATATTAAATGTAAAACTGGTTGTGTCGGGTGTTGTGGTAATAAAAAACTTGTAGTGCTTTATCAAATCGCGCACGGCCTGATTGGTTGCGATGGTGTCAACCGCCTGGGTAGTGGCAAATTCACCGTT
>JAZQRR010000007.1:0-13343 GCA_045629645.1 Candidatus Enterousia sp.
AACCGCCTGGGTAGTGGCAAATTCACCGTTGCCGTAATCGGTTAATGGTTCGCCGTTTAGCATCTGGTTTGCAACATCGATTGTTGTCAGCAGATACTTCATATTTGCGGCAAATTTTGGATTTTCCAGATTGGGGCTGTACGGGATTTCCAAATCATGTTCTTGTTTAATCAACAGGTGTATATATTCGACATTAACAATCTGTGCGGCATGCGCCCCCAGAATCCAAAAACACCCTAATAAACACAGCAGAATCTTTTTTAACATGGTGGCGGATCCTTTGTTTTAATCAACCGGTTCTGGTAACGCAGGGGTGGGAACAGCCATTGTTCCAGATACGGTATAAGAACCCGCCATGGTTTGGTTTGCAGTTGCAGCGGTATCAACCTTGGGTGCGACGGCATCTTCGACATACGACATGGACGCAATGGATGCGTGCGCCGCACTAATACCGCCCATAATCAGCATTAAAAATATTGCAATCTGCCGCACTTAATTCCCTCCATTGCAAATAAAAACCACCATTTACAAAAAAGGTGGTCAGGAGGTTGATGACAATCACGAAGTATTGTGTGCTTATTCGGTTTATTCGCAACCCTCCTGACCGGTATGTCAGGAGTTTATTTTGTCATCTGATATAAAAAATACGCCGTGTGGCGCGTCTGGTTTTTATATCTGACGCTTCGTGCAACGGGTCATCACACCCCATCCCAGGAATACCCTGTGGACGTGCATATTATACCATATTTTTTTGTATAAACAAATAAAAATCCCCACATTTACGTGGGGCAGGGGTTATCTGTTTGTTAATTGTAATTCTATTCGACGATTTTGCTGTAAACTGGCCGCGTCATTGCCCAATTCTGTTGGGTGCATATCGCCAAAGCCACTGGGGACCAGTCTGCGTTTTGATACGCCGTTGCGAACCAATTCGTCTGTAACGGCCGTGGCGCGTAACAAAGATAATTCTGTGTTGTTTTTATATCCTGTGGTTCCGGATATTACCTGTTTTTTATCTGTGTGGCCGTCCACGCGAATAATCCAATCAATGTCAGTTGGTATTTTTGTTTCCATATCTTTGATGGCGTTGGCAATTAATTTTAATTGCTTTTTACCGTTTTGGGACAGTTTATAAGATCCGCTGGGGAATAATATGTCGCTGCTGACGATAAATCTGTCGCCGTCTGTTTTTATAGTGCTGTTATCGCCCAATGCAATCTTTACAGATTTATAGAAATCGGATTGATATTTTGACATGTCTTTTAATTCTGCAACTTTATCTGCCAACGCTTTGTTCAGACGGCTGGACATTTCGATGTATTTTATTTCTTGTTGCGTTGATTTTTCTTCGGCTGCGTCCAGTGCCGCCTGCAATGCAGCCAATTGTGCTGTCAGAATTGCGCGTTCTGTGTCCATTTCTGTATGTAAATCACGGCGTTGCTGTTCCAGTTCTGCTGTTTTTTCTTTGTCTAGCGTCGTTTGATTTAACTGGTTTGTTAAAGTATTTACAGAATTTTGCAATTCTGCAATTTTGTTTTCATATGCGGTAATCAAATCGTCAAAACTGACATCCATTTGATTTAATTCTGATGATAATGCAGCGTTGTCTTGGGACAGGTTTTCCAGTTTGTCGCGCGCCAAAATCAGCAGACGATTCGCTTCTTGTTTGTATGCTGTCATTTCTTGGATTTGTTCAGCTTGAATTGCATTGGTTTCTTTTAATTCTGCAACGGTCTTGGTCCCTGTGGTTTTGTTAAACACACTGGTCGTAGTCCATAAAAAAACGAACATTATTAACAGAAATATCAATATAATTACCAAATTAGAAAACAGGTCAACAAAGCCTGGCCATGAATTTGTTTGGTTGCGATAACGAAATTTCATCATGTGTTTTCTCTCTCTTGTTTTTTTTGTTAAGTGTTATTTGTTTTGTGTTGTGTTATCTGATGAGTGGTCAGATTAATTTGTGGAATTATTTGTGCCAGTTCTGATGTAGGAACAATCTTGGCGCGTGCAGACAGGTAGTTTGATAATTCACGCATAATGATGTTCTGGGTTGATTGAACTTGTTGAGACAAAAAGCCGACAATCAAACTGCCCGCCAGCCCCAGTAAAGAACTGGTAAATGCGGTTGACATTCCGGATAACGGTTTGGTCATGCCGGCTTGCATTGTTTGCAGAACGGTATCACTGGAAAAATCAAGCGAAGATATCATTTCTGCAAATCCGCCAACCGTTAATAATAATCCCCAAAATGTTCCCAATAATCCCAGAAATATCAATGTGTTAGTTATGTATTGCGTGGATTCGCGTGATTCTTCAAACCGTGCCTGAATCATATCCAATAAACTGTCCAATGTTATTGCAGATATGCGACGTGGGCGCGATGATAAAATCGTTGCAACAGGACGTAATAAGCGTGGTGGTAATGATAGTGTACGATGCCCAGAAATATATCCATGCAACCATTTGTATTCTGGTAATAAAGAAAACATTTGAACAAAACACAAACCAATACCAAATAAAGATGTTCCGATAATTACGCCGTTTAACCATATGTTTGCAGTGGCGATTTGCATGAATTCAGGAAAAAAATATATAATCCCCGCGATGATCAGCGCGGTAAATAATGTCATTTGATTAAGATAGCCATGAAAATACTTTGCCATCAATAAATTCCCTGCCTGTTAATAAAATCATAATAAATTTTACGGAACTGTGTCAATAGGGATTATTTTATTTTTTTTGTTGACAAAATGTATATTATGTATTACATTGTCTGTGTAAGAATAAAAAAAGGGGTACGATATGACGCCGAATAATATAGTAAATAATAACCTGATTAATGCAAAAAAAGCAGAAATTGCGGTTATTGAGAATAGTATTAGAAAGAAACAAGAATCTATTGAGGCGTGTAACACGTATTTGCGAATAAATATGGGGTGTATTGATTCTGCAGATGTTCGTGAAACAGAAGACGATATTAGGACGTACGAAACAGAAATAAATGATTTGACTGTGCGCAAGAACCTATTAAATCAGGAAATCGCAAACTTGCAAGCAGCTGGTATCGGTGGCACAGGTATTATCCGATAATAAAAAAATATCCCAATTGGGATATTTTTTTATACCGTGTTAATAGTGGCAGGGTAAAAAATAAAAATCCCCGTTTTGGGGATTTTTTATCGTGTATTGGGTTCTGGTTGTGTTATTGTAGTTTTATTCAACAATCGTGAAATATTAACCAAAGAATCCACAGACATTGTTTCTGGTGTTAATTTTTGCAATTCAGATTGAATCTTGGCATAAATTTTTACTGATTCTATTTCTGCATTTGTTGCCTGTTCCGGTGTGATATCAATGCAGGGGCGTGTGTTTCTTTTTAACATATGTGTGTCATTAATGATTTTTTTGTTTACATTTTCTCTATAACAGTTGAAATTATAATCTTGTAAAAGTTCTTCAACGTTGGGACGGTGAAGAAGAGCTCCTGGGTTGGATTTTTTGTCTATTATAGGGTATAATAGGTCTAATTGCCAAAACGCTAGTGGTTGCATTTTTATTGTGATATCGGGTAAATCCTGTAATTGCAAAAATGATAGTTTTTTTATTGAGTCTGCCATTAATTTGAGACTAACATCAATGTTGCGTAAATTATAGTTTATTTCCGTTTTGATTTGTTGTTTTATCATGTTGATTTGTTTTGTTGAATGGGCTGCTACTTTGTTGATACTATTGACCAATGGTGCGTTTAATTCCAATGTGTTATCTGTATAAAATATAGGTGCATCATCGTCATGAATAGATAGCAATTTTTCTACGTTTGTCGCCTTGCGTGAATAGCTGTCTTTATATATAAGCTTTTCGTACTCTTCAGCTTTTATTGGTTGGTTGTCCCAGCGCTTTGACAGTTTTGCGCACATTGTTTTTATATCAATTAGATTGTGTTGATATAAGTCCATTGTTTCCATGTATTTTAGTAGTAGTTCTCTATTTTTGTAATTAGTTTCCTCTAGTGCTTCTTTTTTATATTCGCGTGCACGGCTGAAATGATATTTTAATATTTCAGGTTGATTATAAATTGCATAATATGTTTGATTGTTTAAACGGAAAAACGGTGGGTTTTTAACAAATGTTGTTTTTTTTGCATCATAATCTGTAATTGTTTCACTGGATAAATCAAAGCAAAATTCGCACTGTTTGATTTTTTTTAACAATTGTTTTGATACTTCTTCGTAAGTTATAGTCTTTACGAAATACTTTTTAAGGTCATTGTATCTACTTTGGTCATAATTGTCATTTTGCGATTTTAATATGTCTAATATGAAATATTTTTCTAAGTTCTTGGCAGAGCCAATCCAGTGTTTAGTTTCTTTCAATTTAATATCTGGTATTTTGTATGCTTTGAATTTGTATACCATATTATATCCGTGGCCGTTTTGCAGTGTCCATGCGATGTCATCGATTTTGTTATGTGTTAACATACCAAAGTCAAATTCTGATAAAATATATCCGTCACGTCGGCACAGTGTATTGATAAATTTGTACATGAAATCTATGTTCAGATATTCTTCACGAACCATAAAAAATCCTCTTTTGTTATAATTGTAGGGATTATAGACCAAAAGCATAAAATGTCAAGTTTGTTTTGTCTGTTGTATATTCAACATAGAATTTACAATATAAATAAAAAATATCCCACATGGGGATATTTTTCATTTATCTGGTGGCCCTGGTCGGACTCGAACCGACACTCCTTGCAGAACTTGATTTTGAGTCAAGCGCGTCTACCAATTCCGCCACGGGGCCGTAAGCATCAAACCGATTTTATTATGCGGCTTTCTTTGCTTCAACTTTTTTTACCAAACGGGCGCTGCGGTTTGCCTTGTGCACAGGTTTTTTTGCAGGTGCAGCAGGTTTGCCAGCTTTCTTTTCAATTGCTTTTTTAATAGCAGCCATGTCTGGTGTCAAACGTGATACTGGTTTCGCCATTACATATGCATCCAAACCGCCATGCTTGGTCAATGTACGCAGACCAGCAGTCGAAATACGTAATGAAAAATCGCGTCCCAAAATATCACTGTGGAACTTTAATGTTTGCAGATTTGGCAAGAACGTACGTTTTGTACGACGATTAGAGTGGGAAACGTTCATCCCAACTTCTGTTTTCTTACCTGTAACTTTACATACACGTGGCATAATACTTTACCTTTAATTTATAGCGGTGCTAAATTTATAACAAAAATATAGAAAAGTCAAGCATTGTTTTCATATTTTTTTATTATTTTGTTTTGTGACCAGTTTTAAGCAGGTCTGTAATGATTTTTGCAGGGGTAAAAGTTGTTAATGGCGTTTCAATAAAGACTGTGTTCCAGTTCGCCATTGCACCGTTCCACAGCCCTGGACGTTCCATTGCGCGTAATGGGCGACCGTCTTTGGATTTTTCTGCGATGAATCCTGTGCGTGGGTCAACATATTTTGTTAAATCAAATTTTTCACCACGCCAATTTCGGACCGCACACGCAATAGATACAGAATTAAAATATTCGCCAGTAGATAATATTTGTTGGCGGTCTGGGGAAATTTGAGCCTGTTCGACAATTTGCAGTGTTTCTGTGCCAGCATCGCGAACCCAGAAGGGACCACCACCAGGGGCACCAATGTTTTTTACCATTCCGCATACGCGTAGTGGACGATTCAGGATATTATATATCTGGTTCTGTGTTATTGTATCAGGAACTTTTATCCCCAGATTATTGTTTATGAATTTTATTATTTCTGATTGTTGAAAGTTTTCAGGGGCAGCAATATATTCAAATATCTGTTGTTGGATGTGCATTGCCATACCAGTTAAAATCTTTTTGAACCTTATGGTGTCATGGCGATAAGAATCGTTACATATATTGTCAATGTTTTTTATGAATATAAAATCTGCGTCAATATCGTTCAGATTTTCAATCAATGCACCATGCCCCGCAGGCCGGAATAATAAAGTGTTGTCGGCGTTGCGAAATGGGGTATTGTCTGGATTTACTGCAATAGTATCTGTTTCAGGCTTTTGATAAGATAAAGAAACGTCGTATTTTATATTAAATTTGTCTTCGTATTCTGGGATTGCTTTTTTCAATACTGCGTTAAATCCAGATATATGTTCTGGTGATACGGTAAAGTGTATGTTGGGGCTGAAATGTACATTTTCAACCAGATGTTCTTCCAAGGCGGTACGAATCGAATCGGAATAAGTATGAAATTTTAATAATGCCTTGGGCAGGTTACCATAATTTAGACCACTGTCTGTTATCAAAAGTTTGATTATGTCGTGTGGCGTCGCATTGTTTGGTAATATTTTGCATAAATCAGGATAAAAAGCAAACTTAGTTAAATTGTCCAGCACCGTTTGTGTTGTTTGATTCATTGTGCCACTGGATAAAAATTCAAATAAATCTTTGAACATGCGTGTTGCAGCGCCAGATGCAGGAACAAAATTTACAATTTTATATTTAGAACGATTGGCATCGAAATATTTTTCATATTTATCATCTTGTACTGATTTTATACCATTTTTAGATGTTGCCGCAGATGCGATGTTTGAATATGGAAAACCTGTCTTGAAATCTTGGATTTGTTGTTTGATTGTGTTTATATTCAGTCCGTGTTTTTGTATTTGTTCTGTATCTGCGGGTGAAAAATCTGCCATATAGTAAATCCTTTTGTATAGTGTGTATTTTTCACTGTAATATAATTAAATTTGCTCTGCAAGTTTTCTTGAGGATTTGTTCCTGTGTCTTGAAAGTGTTTTTTATGGCACTATATATGTGGAAAAGAATTTACCAAAGAGGTATAAATTATGAATCCAGATGATTTACAAGAAACGCCACAACAGGCAATAGAAAAATATACCACCGATTTTACCAAATTGGCGGCAGATGGTAAACTGGACCCTGTGATTGGACGCGATGAAGAAATTCGTCGAACAATTCAGGTCTTAAGTCGTCGTACAAAAAATAACCCTGTATTGATTGGAAATCCGGGGGTTGGTAAAACGGCAATCGTAGAAGGGTTGGCGAATCGTATTATTTCAGGCGATGTTCCAGAAAACTTGTTGAAAAAACAATTGTTATCATTAGATATGGGGGCATTAATGGCGGGTGCGTCTTTCCGTGGACAATTCGAAGGACGATTAAAGGCAATATTAAAAGCCGTCAAAGACGCTGATGGTAAAATTATTTTGTTCATTGATGAATTGCATACCTTGGTCGGTGCCGGTAAGGGCGAAGGCAGTATGGATGCCGCAAATTTATTAAAACCTATGTTGGCGCGTGGTGAACTGCATTGTTTGGGGGCAACAACTTTGGATGAATATCGTCAATATGTGGAAAAAGATCCTGCGTTGGCACGACGCTTTCAGCCCGTGTATGTTGATGAACCAACCGTTGATGATACAATATCAATATTGCGTGGATTAAAAGAAAAATACGAAGGGCATCATGGTGTTCGTATTGCTGATGCTGCGCTGGTTTCTGCGGTAAAGCTGTCAAATCGATATATCACAGACAGATTCTTGCCAGACAAGGCCATTGACTTGATTGACGAAGCCGCAGCACGTGTGCGAATTGAAATATCATCCAAGCCAGATAGATTGGATGAGGTTGATAGACACTTAATGCAGTTAAAAATAGAACAACAGGCATTGAAAAAAGAAAAAGATGAAGAATCTAAGAAACGTTTGGCGGATTTGGAAAATATTATTGCAGGTGTCGAAGCAGAATCAAAAGAATTGACCGCGCAATGGCAGGCCGAGCAGCAAAAAATGCGTGGTTTATCAGATGCAATGGCAGCTTTGGATGCTGCCAAGGCCGAAGTGGCAACTGCAATGCGTAATGGTGATTATGAAAAAGCGTCTGCATTACAATATGGAAAAATCCCAGAACTGGAAGAAAAGATACGTGCGATGAACGCAGATGCGCGCGAATATAAAACAGTTCTGCCGGAACATATTGCCGCGGTTGTCAGTAAGTGGACAGGTGTTCCAGCAGACAGATTAAATGCCGAAGAGCAGTCTAAATTATTGAATATAGAAGATGCATTACGTAATCGTGTTGTCGGTCAAGATCATGCGTTGGGTGTTATTGCACGTGCAATAAGACGCAGTCGTGCTGGGTTATCTGATCCGCGCAGACCAATGGGCAGTTTTATGTTCTTGGGACCCACAGGGGTTGGCAAGACCGAAGTTGCCAAGGCGTTGGCAGAATACTTGTTTAATGATGATGCCGCGATGACCAGAATTGATATGAGTGAATATATGGAATCGCATTCTGTATCCCGATTAATTGGCAGTCCCCCAGGGTATGTCGGATATGAGCAGGGCGGCGTTTTAACCGAAAGTGTTCGTCGCAGACCATATCAGGTGTTGTTATTTGATGAAATTGAAAAGGCTAATCCTGATGTGTTCAACGTATTCTTGCAAATTCTGGACGATGGCCGTTTGACAGACGGGCAGGGGCATGTTGTGAATTTCACAAATACTATTATTATAATGACCAGTAATTTGCCAGATATGGATGCGGTAAAAAAACAGTTTCGTCCAGAATTTATAAATCGTATTGATGAAATTGTGTTCTTTAATCCGTTGGGCAAGGATGTTATGTCTGGGATTGTTAAAATCCAACTGCGTGGTCTGGAAAAGCGTTTGGCAGAACGCAGAATTGATATGAATATCACAGACAAAGCAATAAAATGGTTGGGCGACAATGGATACGATGCTGTTTTTGGTGCACGTCCATTAAAGCGACTGATAACGTCAAGTGTTGAAGATAAAATCGCGGATTTGATATTGTCTGGTTCCTTGAACGAGGGCAGTACTGTATTTATCGATGTCAAAGGTAAAGAATTAACCGTTGGTTAAAAAAAATCCCCAAAATTGGGATTTTTCTTGCTAACGTGTTGTGCGGTGTTTGCATAATTTGGTAATTTGCAATCCTTGTAATAATGCGTCGTATTTAGAATGGTGTGTACCAGGAAAATGTTGGTCATTGATTAAAAGCCAATATTTTTCATCACATGTTATGACACAGTTTTGTTCACAGCCATCACAATATACTTTTTGTTTCGGGGCAAATGTTTTTGGTGTTTTTGATTTGTTGCCATAGTATTGGCACAATTTTATACATATTTGATATGTGTGCAACAGCTGTTGGTTAGTATCTAGGCGTTTATGATTTGGAACTTTTTGTTCGCCAATTCGTGTTTCTGAAACGTTTTCAATGTCGATTTTACATTTTGTGTCGCAACCATTACAATGTGGACCATATTCAAACATTTATTAATCCTTTTGTCTGTTATAAATTTGCAGTTGTTTCTGGGGGATATTGTACAACTTCATATGTGTATTACAAGTTATTATAAATAAGGTTGATAAAAACAATATTTTATTGACATAAAAAAAGTTTGTGGTATCATTTGTTTTCTAAAAAAGTTGAGTTGTGTATGATAAAAAAAGATTATTACGGCAGTATTAGTGTAGCGCTTTCTTGTACATTGTTTCTGGAATGTGCCTTGAAAAAGTATAAAAAAGATTCCGGTATAATTGATGACGATACCATGCGTTTGATAAAAGAGTGGAATATAATTTTATTGTCGTTGCTTAAAGATACTAAATATAAACATTGTTTGGGGCTGTTGGGTAATAAATTGATTAACAGTATGTCCAGAAATAATGGTTTTATACCCAGATGTATTGTTGGGGCACATGATGTAAGTGTCCAGTCGTTGCATTACGTGTTAAGATTTCAAGAAAGTGTATCGTTTTTAAATAATAAAATACAAAAATCTATGAATACATCTTTTTGTGATTTGGGGTGTGGGTTGTCGCCGTTGAGTGCCGTATTTCAAACAAAGTATAATTTATCTGATGTATATTGTATTGATGTTATCCCAGAAATTGCCGATATTTATACAGATGCGGCGTATAAACTGGGGGGGAAAATGCCAACTTTTATAAGTTGGGACGATGCAAAACGCAAAACATATGATAGCAAGTTAAATATGTTGGTTTCTGTTGGATGTTTGCCACATATGAGTATTGAAGAACAAAAGCAATATTTGCGTGATATTAATAAGTGCTTTGACAATTTTTTTGTAGAGATAAAATATAAAAATAAAGATGGTATATTGGATACAGAAGGTGCGTTTTCTTTGGAAGAATTGCGAAAATTACGCTTGAATGTTGAAAATGTTGATGATATTGAAACGGCGGCAATACGCAACTGTATGCGATATATGTTGGGCTTTATCAGGTTGCGTGCGGACAGAAAAGACTTTTTAGTGGACCACAGCAGAAGTTTATTCCTTAGCCGATAAAAAAATATAGTTACCAAATTAATGTTGTTTTTGTGTTGTTATTACAAATGCATAATCTTTGTTTGGCAGATTTAATTTGTCAAAAGGTATGTTTGTTACGGTATTATTACTCATATTTAATCGTATGCCTTTGTCGGTCAGGCTGTAATCTGTGGCGTATGTGTATTTTTTTGTGTACTTATCGATTTGTGTGGGTACCAAAGATTTTTCTGTGTTGTCGTATATATCGATATGTTTTTTATTGTCAGTAAAATGGGTAATAGCCATAATTTTGTTGGATAACAGCAGTTCTATATCTGCGTCGATGCAATTTGATAATATCCGTTTGTCATTAATGTATATGTTGTAATATGTATTGTTCAGTGATTGGTGAATTTTGTCTTGAAAAACAAACAGTTTTTCAGTTGTTTCTGGTATTTGTTCTGGTTGTGGGGTCTGACTTTGTTTGTGCGCCGCCAGTATCAGGTCCTGAATAAGTTTGATTTGTTGGGCGGCTTTTTGCAGTGGCTTTATCACAAAATTGTTATGAGTTGTTGCGGTATCATTGATGATAATAATGGTCTGTTTGTTTTTATCCTTTGCTTCGATAGTTTTTAAATTGCGGGGTGTGTATGTTATTGGAAATTGTGCGCCGTCTGCATCTATGATATAGTTGCTGTTTTTGTTGTTTATATACAATGCATGCATCGCAGGATCGTATTTTACAGATGATAAATATTGTGCTTTTTTATATTCAATGCCGCACGAGCAGTCAATTATATGTAATGTTTTTTCGTAATTTTCGCGGATAATGCCATTTTTGTTATAATAGTAAATCGTTTTTCTGATAACAGCAATTTGACTGAGACAATCAAACAAGCATAAATCATAATTGGCATATCCTTGTGAATTTGGTAACAAAATTCGCTGTTCTAATTCTGTGTTATATATCAGATGTGTTTGTTTTTTAAATGCATCATCTGATATGTACACTGGAAACCATGTTTTGTTTTCAGGAATCTTGTGTTCTTTGTTTTGTTTTTTCTGGTCTGTTGTCTGTTTCGCGACTTGTGTATTTTGTGTTGTTTTTGTTGTTCGTTGTGTGGCAACAGGGGTTATTTGTGGCGCGTCTGGTAGTCTGGTGCAAAATTTTTGTGATTTCGGATCAAAGTCCGGAAAACGTTTGGTTAATTCGTCCACCAATCGAGGCTCTAACCTTTCATTATTTTTATCTTGGTCAGATACTAATTTTCGCAGCGCCGCATCAGTTGCTTTTTTATAATTTGCTTTTGGTAACAATGTTTGTGTTTCTGGGTCAAAGTTTGTAAAACGGTTGGCCAGTTCTGTTAATAATTCTGGTTCCAACGGTGTTTTTGTTGCTTTACGTTGTGAATATATGTTGATAATAGACGCGTCTGTTGATTTTGTAAAATCTATTTTGTATATAAATATTTTCTTTTCTGGGTCAAAATTTGGAAAGCGTTTAATCAATTCCGCCAACAATTCTGGTTCGATTGGTTGTTTGTCCTTTTTTCGTTGCGATAACGCCATGTGTAAAGTAGCATTTTTTGCTTTGGTCCAGTTTCTGCGGCCAAATGTGTATTCATGGTTCTGTATATTTGTTGTTGTGGGTGTTTTTGTGGCGGGCGCGGGGCGCTTCTTTTGTTTGCCTGTAAAGGTTTGTGTTTCTGGGTCAAAATTTGGAAAGCGTTTGGTTAGCTCTGCTAATAATTCTGGTTCAAGTGGTTTGTTTGCTCTTTTACGCGCATAGAATATCCAACGTACATTTTCTGATTTTAATTCGTTCCAATTTTTTTCTTTTTGTTCTTTTTTAGCAGTTTTAGATTGCTTCTTTTTGCCTGTAAACGTTAGTGTTTCTTGGTCAAAATTTGGAAAGCGTTTAATTAGTTCGGATAATAATTCTGGTTCGATTGGTTTGTTGGCTTTTTTGCGGTTTGAAAATGCGTGACGTAAAGTCGTGTCTGTTGATTTTGACCAGTCTGTGGTTTTGCGTATGCTTGTAAACGTTTGTGTTTCTGGGTCAAATCCCGGAAAGCGTTTAATCAGTTCTGCCAACAATTCAGGTTCAATTGCTTTGCCGGCTTTCTTGTGGCGTGCAAATGCTTGACGCAAAGACAAATCAGGTGATTTTGACCAGTCTGTGTTTTTGTTAATGCCTGTAAACGTTTGTGTTTCTGGGTCAAATTTTGGAAAACGTTTGGTTAGCTCTGCTAATAATTCTGGTTCAAGTGGTTTGTTTGCTCTTTTGCGGTTTGAAAATACTTGACGCAAAGTCGTGTCTGTTGATTTTGACCAGTCTGTGTTTTTGTTAATGCCTGTAAACGTTTGTGTTTCTGGGTCAAATTTTGGAAAACGTTTAGTTAGTTCGGATAATAATTCTGGTTCGATTGGTTTGCTGGCTTTCTTGCGGTTTAAAAATGCGTGACGCAAAGTTATGTCTGTTGATTTTGACCAATCTGTGGTTTTGCGTATGCTTGTAAACGTTTTTGTTTCTGGGTCAAAATTCGAAAAACGTTTAGTTAGTTCGGATAATAATTCTGGTTCGATTGGTTCGTTTGCTTTCTTGCGGCGTGCAAATGTTTGACGCAAAGTCGTGTCTGTTGATTTTGACCAATCTGTATCTTTTCTAGGTCTCTGTGCGCCTGTAAAGGTTTGTGTTTCTGGGTCAAAATTTGGAAAACGTTTGGTTAGCTCTGCTAATAATTCTGGTTCAAGTGGTTTGTTTGCTCTTTTATGCGCATAGAATATCCAACGTACATTTTCTGATTTTAATTCGTTCCAATTTTTTTCTTTTTGTTCTTTTTTAGCAGTTTTAGATTGCTTCTTTTTGCCTGTAAACGTTAGTGTTTCTGGGTCAAAATTCGAAAAACGTTTGGTTAGCTCTGCTAATAATTCTGGTTCAAGTGGTTTGTTTGCTCTTTTGCGGTTTGAAAATACTTGACGCAAAGTCGTGTCTGTTGATTTTGACCAGTCTGTGTTTTTGT
>JAZQRR010000008.1:0-8125 GCA_045629645.1 Candidatus Enterousia sp.
TCCATCATTACATACGCATTGTGTTTGTCCTGTGGCACCATTTGTGGATGAATTTGCCGGACATGCATTACACTGTGTGCCACCAACTGTTGACCAAGTATTTGCAGCGCATGTTGTAATGTTGTTGTCAAAACATGCAGAACCGGCCGGACATGTGGTACATACACCGTTATTCATATAATATCCCGACTTACATGAATCAACGCTACATTCGCCACAATTGTCGTATCCACCAGTTGCTTCGTCATAAGAACAAGTCTTGATACCGTCGCCCAATTCAGTCGTACATTCAACATCGTTCTTTAAACAATCTGTGATTGCCCCCGCAGTATCTGTCAGTGTTATACCCCCATCCGGACATGCGTTTTTCTCTAGAGACTTTTCATAAAGACAAAAAACTCCTTCATCATCTGGCAAGCCAATACACTCTTGTCCACTTGGTGACCAATTATTACGTCCGACTGGCACACAAGTTTTTTCAATCGCATCTTGCGGACTGTTTGCATAATACAAATTTTTTGACAAATCTTCAAAATTTGTTGCCAAATCTACATTTGTGCTTGAGACATATCCTGCATCACAGAACAGTGGAAATCCCGTACAATTAGAATCATACTGTTTTGTATCTGAATTATAATCGCAACTGACAAAATATGTTCCACGATTATTTGCTTGTGGATCGTATCCTGCATTAAATTCCGTATCTGGATTTAGCGGTTTAGACCATTCTGGCATATACCAAAAAGTCACACGACAATCTTCAACCGACGTATGCGGCGTATGATCTAAAACATCCAAAAATCCAAATTGTGCAGACCCATAAGTTTCATCTATTTCTGGGCAATCTTTTCTGCCATGTATTCCACCGTCATAGACCCAGCCATTTGACCAACCTTCGGCCTCGCTGCCCTCGCAATAGTATTCGTCTTCGCAGTCGATACAATATAAACCATCCAGATATTGTCCTGCTGGGCAAGGTATCTGAATTGGCAACCAGTATGCTTTGGCTATAACAATTGCGTCTTGTTGCGTGGCTGCTTTATCCACATATTCCCCTGCTGCATAGTCATTAACCCACCAATGAACAAAACGATGTCCTGTCTTGGTATAGGTGTTTTTGCTCAAATAACAGAGTTGATTATACACACAGGTTGTGTCCGCCATGCTACCACTACCGCCATCTGCATCATATCTGATTATATAAGTAATCGGTTCCCATTTTGCAGTAAATGTAATTGTTTCTCCATTTGTACTGATTAATTCAGAAAAAGGAGCACCTGATTCATATTTTTTTGAGTTATATAACCACCCAGCAAAGTTATAACCTTTCTTTGTTGGTTTTGTTGTAGATACAACACAATAATATCCATTTGTGCATACCGTGTTTTGTACGTTACCACTACCGCCATTTAAATCGTATGTAATTGTAAAGTCGTTTCCAACGCACGTACCAGATGTTGTTTCTGTGGCATTATTATAATTATATCCCGCATTACATGTACAGAACGTCTGACCTGTTGCGCCATTTGTGGATGATTTTGCTGGGCATTTTTCCAGGCCTTGTTTTTCCCCGTTATAATCCCAAGTTCCGCCTTTGCAGTAATAATTGACAGGGCAGATTTCGCAAACATCGCCGTTCAAATATTTGCCTGCATCGCATTTTCGTGCGTCTGTTGACCATTGTGCTATAAATTCCAGCACCGCACCGTTTTCTGTGGTCAGATTAGGCAGTGTTTCTTGGTCTTGATATTTTGTCCCGCCGTATAACCAGCCTACAAAACTGTGTCCTGTCTTTGTGAATGTGTTTGTATCCAGTTTGCAGTCTGTATCATAAACACATTGTTTGTCTGTCATACTGCCATCGCCACTGTTTGCATTATATCTGATGGTGTATGTGATTGGTTCCCATTGTGCGACAAATGTAACACTACCACCATTTGTGCTGGTCAGGCTGGTGGTAATAGTCTCGCCCGCCTGATATGTTGTTGTATCATATTTCCAGCCATTGAATGTATAACCTGTTTTTGTTGGTTTTTTATCAGATACTGTGCAAGTTTGCCCATATATACATGTTGTGTCTGATATATCACTGCCACCATCAGAATCATATTTTATTGTGTAAGTATTCGCTATACATGGATCCGTTGTTGTAGTTGTGCCACCGTTATAATTATATCCCGTGTTACATGTACAGCTTGCCTGACCCGTCTTTCCATTTGTGGACGAATTCGCCGGACACGCGTAAACACCAAATGTGTCATTATATGTCCCACTGTTGCACACAGGCACAGAACCGCCCGGACAATAACTATTCACAGGACATGTCTCGACTGTCTTGTATAACATATTGCGTTCAGGATATAGTTCACAACGATCTTCTTGATACCTTGTTTTCAGATAATACCCACTTTTTACGCTGGACCAGTATACATTACTGGTGTCTGAACTATATTTACCTGTACTGGAAATGTATTTAACGTTTTCGTACGAAACTGTACCTTTGTTGGTGTCAAATGTATATCTTGCACTACATTCGTCTATAGATTTCAGATTTTTATTTACCCAATCTGTAAATATGGTTGTGTCGGCAACAACCTTATAATCTGATGGCATCTCAGGCGCATTATCCGCCGTTGGCGTTGGACATGCTGCTATACTGCCTGTTTGTCCGTAATATACTTTGGCACTGGGGCAATAATTGTTTGTCAAACAGTCAGTCTGTGCAGAATCTTTTGCATTTGCAATATATTTGCCCGCCGTTGTTGTAAGGTAACATTGCAAGTTGCTGGATGCACCGGTATCGGAACTGGTGTAAATTGTTGGACATGTTAAACGTCCCTGAATACCACCATTATAGGTATAAGTATCGCCCGGACAATAATATCCAGATTCGCAAGTCTTGCATTCTATGCCATCCAAATACTTACCCGCCGCACAAGGGTATTCATTTACTGTCCATTGCGCGGTAAGTGTAACAATGCCATTATTTGTGGTGGTTAAATTAGAAACAGATTCTTTATCGTTATATTCGTTTTCGTCATTTTTCCAACCGGTAAATTTATACCCTGTCTTGGTGAACGCGTTTGCGGTCAGTGTGCAGCTTTGATCATATTTGCATATTTGATTTTCCATGTTGCCATCACCACCATTTGCATCATATTTGATTGTGTAAATAATGGGTTCCCATTGCGCATGCAAGAACAGGGCTACCCCCTGTGATGACGATGCATTTTTAAGATTTGCACCGTCTTCAAAATATTTGGTTTTATCGTTGTTCGCCCAGTTTTTAAATGTGTATCCCAGTTTTGTAAATTTGTTCTCGGTAATATAGCAATCGGTATCATATGTACATATCGTATTAGGCATCTGGGGGATGCTGACATTGTCGGATACATATATGATAGTGAATGTAATTGGTTTCCATTGTGCAACAAGTGTAACAGTACCGTTGTTTGTGGTGGTTAAATTAGAAACAGATTCTTTATCGTTATATTCATCGTTACCATTTTTCCAACCATTAAATGTGTAACCTGTTTTTGTATATGTGTTTGCGCTCAGCGTACAGTTTGTACCATATGTACATTTTGTATTCGCCATACTGCCACTACCACCATTTTTATCATATGTAATTGTATATGTAATTGGTTCCCATTGTGCATACAAGAACAGACCTGCCCCCTGTGATGACGATGCATTTCTAAGATTTGCACCATCTTCAAAATACCGGCTTTTATCATAGTTGGCCCAATTCTTGAATATATATCCCGTTTTTGTATATGTATTTGCAGTAATATAACAATCGGTATCATATGTACATGTTGTGTTTGCCATACTGCCATCGCCACCATCAGATACATATATGACAGTAAATGTATTTGCAGTCCATTGTGCGGTAAATGTAACACTGCCACCATTTGTGCTGGTCAGGCTGGTGGTAATAGTCGTGCCCGCCTGATATGTTGTTGTATCATATTTCCAGCCGGCAAATGTATAACCTGTTTTTGTTGGTTTTGTACTGGATACGGTACAGCTTTGTCCATATGTGCATGTTGTGTCTGCTATACTGCCATCGCCACCGTTTGTATTATACTTAATTGTATATGTGTTTGCCTTCCACTGTGCATACAATGTTAGCTCACTACTGCCTTTATAATTATTATAGTTAATACTACCGGTGCTACCTATTATCTGATTTCCACCAGATGTTGCGGTATAATACCCTTGGAAAGTGTATCCTGTTCTGGTTGGTAATTGCGATGAGGTCAATCCTGACACTACTGTACCAATATGACTGACATCACTGTTAGAGATACTAGAATGGCTTCCTGTAGTCTGTTTATTTAAATTGCTAAACCAAGCGGCACCGCAAGATGAGCTTGTACATTTATATGTGGCGTACAACTGGTTCAACACAGCGGAACCACCATTGTGATTTAATGTAACCGTATATACGGGTGCAAAAGTATTCCCAGGACAGTACGCATTGGTCGGGCAATCACGGCATGTATTGCCGCCCTGCGGCGTGTTAGTATATACACCATTGGAGTTTATTAAATAATATCCTGTATGACAGGCATAATAATAAGGCGAGCTATCACACTTAGTATATCCGGCAGCGAACAAATTTGATGTAACAAAAAATAAAGCCAAAGACGCCAAAAATCGGCAAAAAATATGTTTTATAGCCATATAATTCCTCTCTTTCAATGAATATGTTAGAAAATTTACCCCGATCAGGGCAAGTACAAAATATATAAAAACATAAAAATAAAAAAACGCACCGTCTGGTGCGAATATTTCTGGTGGGTTAGGTAGGACTTGAACCCACGACCAAAGCGTTATGAGCGCTCCGCTCTAACCAACTGAGCTACTAACCCACGGCGCCCATTATATATACTTTTATTAAAATGTGCAAGATAAAAATTATTTATTTTTATTTTTTGTTTCTTTGTGCAATCATATTGGGCATGAACGGCGTAAAACCCATCTTGAACAATGTGCAAATGTCTGCGTTTGATACAATAGAACGCACAAATTCCAATGTGTTAATCTTGGGGCCTGCGGGTACAGGCAAGTCCACATTTGTAAATTATTTAAAGACTGCGTCAAAAAAGCGCATTGTTTGTGCGTGTCCAACAGCGGTTTCTGCGTTAAATGTCGGTGGTCAGACCATTCATTCGTTGTTTCAAATTCAAGCGCGCGATTTTATAATGCCCGAATTATTAAAGTTAAAGGCAAAACCACGAAACATTTTAAATGCCACAGATGTTCTAATTCTGGACGAGATTTCAATGGTATCACCAGATTTATTGGGCGCAATTGATATCTTGGCGCGCTATGCTCGTCGTAATAACCAGCCCTTTGGTGGCATTCAAATTGTTGCTATTGGTGATTTGTTTCAGTTGCCACCTGTTATAACACGTGATGCAATGGGGTATTATGAATCAGAATATGGTCATTCTAATGCGTATTTCTTTGACAGTCATGTATATCAACGTGCAAATTTTACAAAATTTGACTTTGATTTTGTTTATCGTCAATCTGATTTAGACTTGCTTGAAAACTTAAAGTTGTTGCGTCAAAACCAGGTGTCTGCGTTAAATTTCTTTAATTCGTGCAGTATATCAGATGCGGCGCGTCGGGAAAATGCGGTTGTGATTACGCCTTTTCGTGCGGTTGCAGAACGTATAAATGCAACACGACTGAATCAAATCCCCCAGACCGAGGTTTTATATCGTGGTGTTTTGTCGGGCAGTTTTTCAGATCGTGATACCCCAGCGCCATTGGAATTAATCTTAAAGGTTGGGGCGTTGGTGGTTTTTGTAAAAAATGGCGACAAGTGGCATAATGGATCGATGGGGATTATTCGTGCATTGTCTGCGCGTGATATAACGGTTCAACTGTTGTCTGATACGCGTGAAACTGTAACTGTAAAACCAGATAAATGGCAAAAAATTGAATATTCACGCGATGAAAATGACAGGTTGATTGAAAAAGAAGTTGGTTCTTATAAACAGTTTCCATTAAATTTGGGATATGCAATGACAATACACAAGGCCCAAGGAAAAACATTGGATGCCGTTGTTATAGATGTGTCGCGTGGTTGCTTTGCGCATGGTCAAACATATGTTGCGTTGTCGCGCACCAGACGTGCATCAGATATGCATATTGCGTCGCCATTATCTGCGCGTGATGTAATATTTGACAGGCGTGTTTTGGATTTTGTGAACGGTTTATAATTCTTTTTTCATCATAATTGCGTCGATACCGTCATAGTATTTTGGTCGTACACCGATTTCAGTATATCCATTAGATGAATATAATTGACGGGCAGGGTGGTTATCTTTTGCGACTTCCAAGAAAATATTTTTTACACCATTTTTCTTTAATTCGCCCTCGATAATCCCCAGCATGGCTGCTGCGATTCCTGTTCTGCGTGCGTTTGGTGCAACGCCGATTGTAATAATTTCTGCTTCGTCCAGTGTTTGACGATATACGATAAAACCATTTTGGCTGGCGATAATTTCGCAACCTGATTTCTTCAAGTCTGCAAAGTCAGATGCCGACCAAGGTTTGTTCGGAAAACATTTTGCATGAATTTCAGCAAGTGTGTTCAGCATATTATTTGCCTTTGTTTTGTTCGGCATAACTTGGGCGCAAATACATTGGTACAGCGGGTTCTAAATCATTGTTTGCAATTTTTTGTTCGACGATTTTGACCCCCAGTTTTAAATCAAATGGTTTATGACCGACTGTGCGTGCCCATTCCATTTGTTTTGTTTCCAATTCATCAATTCCCATTGTTTGTGGTGCCAGTCCGTTTGCAGCGACAAAGAAATCTCCGCGTCCTGAATCAATCGCAACAAATGCGTCTGGTGTTGCTGCCAAGTACAGGTCAAATGCGCTTATTCCAACAACAGGTATATTTAACCCCAGCGCGATACCTTTTGCATATGCGATACCCAGACGTATTCCAGTAAAGCTGCCTGGACCGACGATAACACCGATTGCAGTAATGTCAGACCATTTTGCCCCAGACTCACTGATGAATTTTTCACATTCTGGCGCCAGTGCCAACGACTGTTTTTCTACGGATACAGACTTGTGTTTATCGTTTAATACAAACTCTAAATCTTTTCCAGACGTGTTAATTATTAAAATCATCGTATTTATCCTGTTGTTTTATATATGGGCACTGAATCCGATTTTCTTGGCAAATCCGACAGATTTACGCACAGATAACAGTTTGTCGATTTTTTCTGGTGAAAATTCTGTTTTTATATCTTCACAGTTGTTTTCCAACAGTTCGCGACGCAAGACGGCCGTTATTTCACGTTTTAATTCACGTACGCCTTGTTCAGAAGTATAATTCTGGATTATATGTTTAATTGCGTTGTCGGACATTATAATATTTTCTGTCTTCCAGCCAGTATCATCAGCGGCGCGTTTTATCAGATGTTCGCGTGCGATTTTTATTTTATCTTCGACAGAATACCCAGGAATTTCAATTATTTCCATACGGTCTTTCAGTGCATTAGATATATTCAGGCTGTTTGCTGTTGCGATAAACAAAACATTAGACAGGTCAAAATCCACTTCCAGATAATGATCGCGGAAAGTCTTGTTTTGTTCTGGGTCCAATATTTCCAGTAATGCGGATTCTGGATCCCCGCGCCAGTCGCGTCCCATCTTATCAATTTCATCCAGTACGATAACAGGATTATTTGTTTTGCATCGTTTTAGCGCGTCCATAATACGGCCGGTTTGTGCGCCAATATATGTCTTGCGATGTCCGCGAAAGTGTGCTTCGTCAGAAATTCCGCCCAGTGATATACGTTGGTATTTTCGTCCCAGTGCACGTGCAATGGATTTACACAAAGAAGTTTTACCAACACCTGGTGCGCCAACAAAACACAAAATGCTTCCTTGGTTAGAATCTGTTTTTTTCATAACAGCAATATGTTCTAAAATTCGTTCTTTGACTCCTTGCATGCCCGAGTGTTCTTCGTCCAGAACTTGTCTTGCGTTGATTAAATCTATTTGCGTTTTGTCAGACTTGTCCCATGGCATTGCCAGCAATTCATCCAAATATGTCTTTAACAGTCCACCTTCATTAGACATCGGC
>JAZQRR010000009.1:0-14824 GCA_045629645.1 Candidatus Enterousia sp.
CAAAGAAGCTATGCTTTGGTGAATGCCAATTAGATTTGGTGTATTTCAGGGTGGATGTACTTGATAGATATATAGAAGACCCCAGATATTATGTTAGTTATGATGATTATTTTGGAAGGATTTATTTTAAAGAACTTTCCGACGAACACCCAGATGACATCTATTTAAAATATTTTGGCTTGGCTTACAATATAACAACGGGCGAAAATCTTATATGCGCATTATTATGTGACTTACACAAACTAAATGCCAGACATCAATATCATTTTTATTCATACACGGAAGACCCAACCCCAAATATTATCCCAGAAGAAAACTTTTATAAAAATCAAATTTTGGGCGATTACGCTGAGGAACACTCTATTTTTGAGGCATTTCTAGAAGAAATAAAAATCATAAACAAAATGTCCAACATAATTTGTGAAGCAAATTTATTTTTGAAGGAATTTTCTGATGAAGACAGAAAAAAGCTTACCGACTTTCATCCCTTTCTAAAACCAACTCAAAAAACCTTCGAGTATTTTTGCCAAACACTAGATAAGTTATTTTCAGACAATTTAGATATCAAAACGATTTTAAAATTAAATGATCTTTATGGGAGTCAAATGCCAATAGATTACAAGCAAAATGGCGAACCCAATATGGGCAGTATAGCTTTACTTAAGTTATTTTTACAAACCTACTTTAAACCTAGATCTAATGAAGAAATGCTAAAAAATATTTTTAACATCTGGGACAAACGAAGCACAGGTATAAGAGCCATTAGAAGTAAAGCGTCACATCATATCAGAGAAAATCATTACGATTTGCAAATCTTCCAAACTTATAAAGAAACAATTCGAGAAGCATATAAGTCTATAAGACTAATCAGGCTTATACTGTCCAATCATCCAGATGTACAAAACGCCATTCTGGAACAAAATTTAAAGATACCTGATTGGTTGTTTGATGGCAAAATAAAGACCTATTTTATATCTCCCATACAAACAGCATAAAACACGCCCCTTGATTTTTGTGTTGAATGTGCAACCCGTGCGGAGCGGTTGTTTTTATTTTAACCAAGTGCTGCAATTCCAACCCATTTCCGCCCCGCGCATCAGCAAAACCCGGTCCCCACACTTAAAAATCGCAGCGGCAACCTTCATTTTTTAATCCATTTTCATCTCAAAACTAGGTTAAACAAAATTCACATACATTTCAATTAAATAACTTGACTTATGCCACTTTGTAAGCAGTAATTGCGTGATGTTAAGCAAAGGAGTTGAACATGCCAAAACATCCTGAAATTACTATTAAAATCACTCAACCGACTGACAACACACGCTTGGTTTTACAGTGTCTTGATGCGTTCTGGAAATACGAAATTCAGGCCGAGGCCGAAGACTTTATAAACGATATCGCACAGATGGGTTTAGTGCCGGCTGTGCAGGCCTGGTTTAACGTTGAAAACGAGGCACAAAAATGAGGAAAAGGGAATTACCCAAAACCATTGATGTATTAAAAGCGTTGTCGTATACAGAACGGGCAAAGTTATGGGCAAAATATTCGCCCTACTCGTTCAAACGCCAGAACCGTTCGTTATGGTACCATATTCAATGCGACCGGTTGGGATTGAGAATAGAGAAAAAGCACTTAGTCAAAATCAAACGATACAAAGATAATCCATCAGAGTGCGTGACGCGTGCGGCACGGACAAAATACAACCTGACACCGGGGGCGATTATATGCAAAGAGTCCCGTGGCATTGTTCATGAAGTCATCGTCAATGACGACAATACGTTCACGTATAATGGCGAAAAATATCGCACTTTATCCGCAATAGCCAAAGATATATCCGGCATCAAGATTTCTGGACCGGATTTCTTTGGTCTGAGCCAAAGGAAATGCCATGACAATTAAATGTGCGATTTATACACGCAAGTCAACCGAGCACGGTTTGGACATGGAGTTCAACTCCCTGCAAAACCAAGAAGAGGCATGTAAAGCGTATATCGCATCCCAATCATTCAATGCCTGGCAATATTGCAAAACATACAGCGATGCGGTAATTTCTGGTGGAACTATGGAACGGCCTGCCGTGAAACAAATGTTGGACGATATGACACGTGGCTTGGTAAATACCGTGGTGGTTTATAAGGTTGACCGATTATCACGTTCTATATTGGACTTTCATAAGATGATGCAATATTTCAACAAGTATAATGCGAACTTTGTGTCCATAACCCAATCGTTTGACACCAGTACATCTATGGGTAAATTGACATTGAACATGTTGCTGTCATTCGCCCAATTTGAACGAGAGGTTTCATCCGAACGAGTACGGGATAAAATACGCGCCAGTAAAGCCAAAGGCATATGGATGGGCGGAATGCCACGGTTGGGATATGATGTCGTGGACAAGAAGCTGATTGTAAATCCAGCCGAAGCAGAGCAAGTGCGACAGTTGTTTGAAAAATACTTGGAACTGCAATCTGTGAACGACATGACCCTGTGGGCCGAAAACAACGGTATTCGCGCCAAGGCATGGACAACCACCAAGGGGGTGCAACGCGGAGGGAAACCCATTACACCGAACAGCATGCACAAGATTTTACGAGACAAAATCTATATCGGGATGATTGAAAACAAGGTCAGCAATAATGTTGCCCGTGGCGAACATCAGGCAATCTTGTCGCCAGATGTATTTAAACGGGTACAGGATGCATTGAGGGCGAATTCTAATAATACCAGTCATCGCAGGCGGTCGCCAAACCTGCTGTCACGAAAGCTGTATAACGACAAAGGTGTGCGTTTTACCAATCAGCACGCATGCCCCAAGGACAAGGTGGGGCCATATTACTATGCAACACGGGGATTCTATTTGCCGGCGACACAGGTGGATGAAATAGCCATGTCTGTTGTGGCGGATTTTCTGGACAGTGATATGAGTGCCCTGGCCCACAATGTGGTCATGGCATTGAAACGGATTGTGTGGGAAGACCTGTCATACCTGCAAAGACGGGAATTGGTTCGCGTTATGATTGAACGAGCAACTTATTCACAAGTACAACTGATATTCTGTATCAACATCAACCCACGGTTATATAATTCATTTTTATCTACATATCATATCAATCATAATAACAGTCCAATGGAATATACGGTAAATGGCGACAATGTGACAATTGTGCGACCGGTTGTGCTGCGCCGATATGCCAACAACAGATTTAGCGGTGGACGTAACGGCACGCTGAGCATGACAGAAAACAACCACCTGATATTGAAGGCCTTTGCCACCGCGTGGAAATATAGAGAATTGTATGAACGGGATGGGGACATACACCGCATATTCCAAGAAGAACACACATCGCCACGCCAGTTTTACCGACACCTAGATGTCGCATATATGAATCCGGACAAGGTTAATGAAATCTTATCCGGAAAATCACACATAAATGTTAACGATTTGTTTCAGATTGCGAGAGTTAATCAACTATATTAAGTTTATGACGTTTTAATATCTAGTGTCTCCAAACAAGCATTAGTATAATCTACGATTAATTTATTTTGCCAACTTTCTGGATAAATAATTTTGTCGCCTTGGACAATAACAAAATTCGTATCAACATTTCTATCTGACACAAGTGTAACAATATTCCCTTTAAACTTCTTGGACAACCTCCAGCTTTTTGAAGCTAAAGTCAAACTATTTTTTAGCATATCAAAATTAACATCTACGTTATCACGAGCAATTATATTTCGAATTTCTGCCCCAGATATAGATAAAGAAAATTTTGGGTTTGGAGGTGCAATAGCAAAGCCCGATCTACACACAACTGTATATTGGCCAAAGCTTAAAATAATATTATTAGATGGGTGTTTTGGCCTTATTTCAGTACTTCTTTGTGCAATAAAACCATAATCTTCAATTCTGCTTAAATCATACACATCGATTTCGTAAGTAGCAAAAAAGTAACCATCAGCACAATATGGAAATATTTTCTTTTCCAAAATTTCTGCGACTTGTCTATCTATGACTTTACACAATTCGACCGTCTTTTTGCTTATCGTATTCGGATTACAAACCTCTTCTGTATACAAGCGTGCCCAAAACTCTAAAAAATCTTTATCAGTAGTTTCTGCCGCTGCATTTTGGATAGCAAACAAAGTATCAGTATCAACGATTTCTTTCGGGACTTCTTGACCTGCTTGCTGTTTTGCCGCAAGATTTTGTGCAACATTAATTGCTAATTGGAACTGACTCAATTCTTTACGAATATTTTGCGATTCCACAAAACTCCGCGCCTCCATAATAGCAGCCCTTCCATTTAAATAAGCCGCCAATGGCCTAAACAGTGTAGCCCCTGATTTGGTCACTATATCAAATATCTTTTCCGGTAGTTTACACAAGGAAGCAACACCTTCGGATAAAACTTTGACAGAACAACCGATGTTACTATCTACTTTTTCGGGCAGCACCAATTTTGCTTCCGCTTTAAAATTTGTTTCAACCATACAACACCCTATTTTTGGTTATGATATTAACAAAAAAGCGTGTTTATTCAAGGCAAAAGTGGCATCGGGATTTTGGGGCTTGTATGTAAGTGGTGGGATTATTCAATTATTTGATAACTTCGTTGCACATACTAGTAACCTTGTGGTGGGAAAGTGGCTAGAATCCGCCTAAAAACAAAGCCCCGACAGATATTGTCGGGGTTTTGATTATTTCTGGCGGTCCATAATATACTCGAAAATTCGATACCTTTGCCTCGTCGTGCGTTTTTCCCTTTTTTACATCATCTATCGCCATTATTTTTTTAGCCCCACAAAACCCATTTTTACCCCAAACAAAGCGATAGTTTTTAGCCATTTTTACAAAAATAAAACATCGCTTTTTAACGGCGATGTTTTATTAAAAAATTAAGTACTTTCAGTACCTTATTAGTGGCGGAGACGAAGGGATTCGAACCCTTGATACCCTTGCGAGTATACCACATTTCCAATGTGGCGCACTAGACCAACTATGCGACGTCTCCGTATCTTTGATTATTCTTCGTCCGATTTTTCTTCTGCTTCTTCAACAGCTTCTTCGACTGTTTCTGGTGCAATTTCATCAGATGACAATGATGCTTCTAATTCAGCATCAATTTCGCGCAACAAAGGATCTTCGCTGCCAACTTCCAGTGTTTCTTCACCAGAAACCGCAGGTGTGTCTTTGTATGATTGCACAAATTCATGGCGAACAGCGTTAACATCCAACTTGCCACTGGCGATTTCACGCAATGCAACAACTGTTAATTTATCGTTTCTGGTATCAACCACAGGTTCTGCACCGCCGTTCAAATCACGAACACGCTGTGATGCCAGCATTCCCAGCTCATAACGGCTTTCTACGTATGGTAATGTATCAGAATTTGTTGTACGTGCCATTTCTTAAATCCTTTGTTGAAATAGTTTTTCGTCAGGCTATAATGCATTATGGACGGTCAAAATGCAAGAAGAAAATAAAAAAAACGATATAAAAACACTATCTTTCGGTTGCAGACTGAATGCGTTAGAGTCTGAAAAGATAAAAAATATGCTGATTCCGCACATTCCTGTTGCGGTCGTTGTTAATACATGCGCCGTAACCGCTGAGGCAGAAAGACAATCAGGACAGACAATCAGACGCATCGCACGTAAAAACACAAACACACCAATATTTGTTACAGGTTGTGCTGCCACACGAAACCCTGCTCTGTTTTCGGACATTCCAAATGTATTGGTTATAGATAATTTTCAAAAGAGAAATCTTAATGCATATATTGACGCAATATCAAAAAAGCCGTGCAGCATATCTGGAAATGCAAGTATTGAAAATCTGAATAGCACAGATGAGAAACTGTCAAAACAGTTTGTGCAAATTCAAAACGGATGCAATCACGATTGTACTTATTGCGTTACAAGACTGTTACGCGGTAAATCTGTTTCTTTTGAATACGATGAAATTCGTAACGATATCCAAGCCGCCGTTGACCGTGGTTTTAGAGAATTTGTCTTGACCGGCGTTGATATAGCATCATACGCACGCATATATGACGGTAAAGCCTTTCTGATTTCAGATTTATGCAAACGCTTGTTAAATGACATACCAGCAATTAAACGATTACGTTTGTCTTCAATGGACCCGGCGGTACCAGAGGTTGGAAAAATCATAGAATTAATAAAATCCGATGAACGTATGATGAATCATATGCACTTTTCAATGCAATCTGGATCCAACACAATATTATCTGCAATGCGACGCCGACATACTGCGGACACTGTGCGCAAATGGGTACAGACAGCGGGAACAGACATTACTTTTAGTTGGGATATAATTTGTGGCTTTCCAGGAGAAACAGAAACATTGTTTAAAGAAACATTAGATTTAGTACGCGAATTAAAGCCAATAAAAATCCACGCTTTTCCTTTTTCGCCACGACCAGACACTGTTGCAGCCACTATGCAAAACCAGATAAATCGCACTGTTTCTAAACAACGTGTAAAAATAATAAATGATGCTGCAAATGAAAATCGTGCCAATTTTATGCGGGCACAGGTTGGTAAAACAGTTCAAGTACTGGTCGAAGAAAACAATATTGCAAGATGCCCACATGATATACCTGTAAAAATATCCGAACAAAACATACCTGCAAGAACAATTTGCAATGTTATTCTGACAGGTGTCAAAAACGATATTTTTATCGGAAAAATCGCCTAAAATTTATTGACACGTCTTTTTTTTGTATTAAAATAAACAGAATATAACATAATATAAGGGCAAAAAATGAATATTAAAATCGACAGAACTTTACAAACCGCAGACAAAGCCGTATTAACACTTGGTATATTGCTTGGGTTATGTTTATGTTTTGGCATCGCGCATGATACAAAAAAGCACAAAGATGCCCAGAAAATAAAGACAGAACAAGTGCAAAAAATTCAATCAAATGGCAGATAAACAGCACCGCATAACGCGGTGTTTTCTTTTTATAAAAGGACGAGCGTTCAAATATTATAAAAGAAAAATTTATATTGGAAATATGTAAAAATATACGCTAGGATAACATATCATGAAAAAGAAATTTATCGTATTATTTTTAATATTTATGTCCACAGCTGCCAATGCGGAATTTACAACACGCGCAAAATCGGCTTTTTTGATAGATTATGATTCTGGCGCTGAAATCGTTGCAAAAAATGCAGACACGTTGATGCCTCCTTCTTCTATGATTAAACTGATGACGTTGGCGTTATTGTTTGACGAAATCAAGGCCGGCAATCTGACAATGGACACGCGTATTACTGTCAGTGAAAACGCAGACTATAACAAGCCAGAATGGTACCCCGCCAGTAAAATATGTTTGGTTGCAGGACAAACAATTACTGTGCGCGATTTAATATTGGGACTGATTGTTCTGTCTGGTGGCGACGCGTCCGTCGTTGTTGCAGAAAAACTGGCAGGAACCGAAAACGCCTTTACCGCAATGATGCAGAACAAGGCACGCAGTATCGGTATGGAACAATCAACGTTTGGCAACGCCAGTGGATTACCCAATCCAAACAATTTGATGACCAGTCGCGAATTGGCAATACTGGGGCAACATTTGATTTCTGACTATCCTGATATATATCCGATGTTCGCAACAAAACGATTTGAATTCAAAGAACATAAAACAGATTGGTGTCGCGAATGGGGACGTACACATACGCTGAATTACAACAAACTGTTATTCAATATGCGTGGCGCAGATGGTATGAAAACCGGACACACTGATGACGGTGGATATGGTATGGTCGCCAGTGCAAAAATTGGCGGTCGCAGATTAATCGGTGTAATAAATGGTTTTCATGGCAAGGGTCATGACGCACTGGCCACCGAGATGAAAAAACTGTTGGAATATGGTTTTTCCACAACCACCAGTAAAATATTTTTTCAACCAAACGATATTGTCGCCGAAGTTCCTGTATGGTATGGACGTAAAGCAACAGTCGCAACAACAGTTGATAAAACGTTTGCTGTTACTGTTGATAAAAAGAAAGGATTGGGCAATATCCGTGTGCTGGCGCGATACAACGAACCTATTAGTGCACCAATCAATACAGGTGATGTCGTCGGAGAAATTATCGCAGAACAAAATGGTAAAATTTTGTCGCGCGCACCACTGGTCGCCAAAGAAAGAGTATCTAAAACTCAGTTCTTTGGTCGTGTAATAAAAAACATCAAAGTACTGCTTGGGTTTTAACAGATATGGCACCACGTAAAAAAACAACTTCACAATACTCTTTCCCACATCCAATGGACAACGAATATTTGGTTGGACATGGTGACACATTAAAAAATTTCGTTACTGCATGGGAAAACCGTGATACACATCCATTGCATCCTGTATGGATGCTGACCGGACCAAAAGGAATCGGCAAAGCAACATTGGCCTATAAAATCGCAAAAATGGTTTACGGTAACGTTGGTGACTTTTTTATCATAGACCAAGAAAGAAATATCGACAAAGACGGCAAACCAAAACCAGATGGCAAGGTTATTTCTGTGTACACAGTACGCGCAATGATTGATAAAATGCAGATGTCTTCTATGTCTGGAAATTGGCGCGTAATATTAATCGACTCGGTCGATCAACTGAACATCGCCGCATCAAACGCCATATTAAAATTACTGGAAGAACCACCTGCAAAAACATTGTTTTTATTGATTGTTCATCAACTGGCAAATGTATTACCAACCGTACGTTCACGCGCACGCGTTGAAAAGATGCGACCGTTGTCTATTTCACAGTTACGTGATTTGTGCGCGAAATTTATTCCCGAAGAAGATATAAACACAGAAACACTGCGACTGTCCAGTGGCAGTTTTGGCAAAATCGCAAATATAAAAACATCTGGTGGCGACACAATTTACACAGAACTGATTGATCTGTTGCAACAAAAAAATACTAGCAGCGCAGACATTATGGCAATCGCAAAAAAAATTGCGCCTGCACCAGAATTATACAGTATTTTATTAGATGCAATCGCAACTTTTGGTTTGGCAGATTTATACCCACGCGCAACTATTGCAATTGCAGATATAAAAAAACTGAATCTGGAACCTGAAATTGCTGTTTTTAAAATCATTATGGAAATAAAAAAATGTTTATAGACACTCATTGTCATCTGACAGACAGATACACAGACGATACAAACACAATTATTCAACGTGCACAAGATGCAGGTGTCGGTGTGATGATATGCCCAACCGCAGATTCAAAAGATATTGATTCTGCGTTACAAATCGCAAACGAACACAATAATATTTTTTGCACCATCGGAATACATCCAGAATACACTCAATGCGATGTTACAAAACATTTGACAGAATCTGTACTGAACAATGCACGCGTTGTTGGCGTCGGGGAAATTGGTCTGGATTATCACTATGGCGCAGATAAAAAATCGGAACAAATTGAATTATTTGAACAACAACTGGATATTGCAAAAAAATACAATCTGCCCGTGGCAATCCATACACGCGAAGCCGAAGAAGACACAGCACGTATATTAAACGGCGATGTACGTGGCGTTATGCATTGTTATACCAGTTCTTGGGATTTGGCAAAAAAGATGCTAGATCGTGGCTTCTTCTTTTCTGCCAGCGGAATTATCACATTTAAAAATTCAGAATCTGTACGTGAAACTTTTGCAAAAATACCAACCGACAGAATCGTAATAGAAACAGATGCGCCATATTGCGCACCCGTGCCTTATCGTGGAAAAATATGTGAACCTGCAATGGTTATAGAAACCGCACGCGTTTTGGCAAATATAAAAAATTTGCATTTGAACGACTTAGAAATTATAATGATGGAAAATGTAAAAAAACTGTATCCAAAAATAGAATTTTAAAATGGCACGACAAATTATTAAATCTGGTCAGGTTTCCGAAAATCGTAAGGCGCGATTTAATTACTCTATTGAAGACACAATAGAGGCTGGCATTTCTTTGACTGGGGCCGAGATAAAATCTATTCGATATGGATTGGTTACAATTGTAGATGGATTTGTACAAAGACGTGGCGACAATTTGTTCTTGGCCGGTGTCGAAATTCAAAAACTGCCAACCGCAGCACGTATTGTTAATTTTGATGAAAGACGCAGCAGACAGTTGTTATTACATCGCAACCAAATAAACAGATTGATTGGAAAACTGCAAGAAAAAGGTGCAACGATTGTGCCACTGAAATTGTATTTCAATAATCGTGGAAAATTGAAGGTCTTGTTGGGGGTCGGATACGGTAAAAACAAGGTAGATAAACGCGAAACAATAAAACAACGCGAATGGGATAAAAACAAAGCACGAATATTAAAGGGCGCTTAAAAACACGCCCTTTAATTATTGATTAAAGTCTGTTTTTTTGATATGATTACATACAATAAAAAACATAAAAAGGCTTTTGCAATGGCACAAAAAATATCTGATAAATTAAAACGCGTCGCATTTATCGGTGGTATTTTGACACTGATGGGATTGGCCACACCAACAAATACAATATCAGCGAACACAGGCAATAAAAATAAAAACAAAAATAAAAACAAGACCGTAAATAAAATTAGCACTGATTATACCGCCCAGAAAATCAACACACTGGATGATTTACATAAATTATTTGACAAAGGCGGGGCCGTGTTTTTTTCTGCAACATTGTTGGCGGAAAATTATCGTGAAGCCGCATACCAAGACAATGCCACAAAAATTATGAAAAAAACAAAAAATACAATTGGTGCCGGTTCAACTGTATCGCCTGTGATAGATGAAATACAATCTACATACAAAAATCCCGATACAAAATGGTATTCCATTGCAATGAACCCAAAAACATTTCATGCAGAAAATAAAAAACTATCCCCAACAGATGCGTATTGCTTGTTGACAGGACACCTGTTGTATAAACAATCTTATCAGGGACGCGGTGGCAAGGAAGGTAATAAATGGTACACCAGCACACCAGATATGACAAACATGTATAACCAACAGCTAAAAGGCGTGTCGCTGACACCAAATGAATTGGCCATCATCGGAACAATTGCAATCAATAATCCCACACGTGCAATGCGTGTATGTGAATATGTCAAAAAGAATCACAATGATAAATACAAGTGCGCAGAATATATTCGTTTTAAAAGCTGGGGCGTGAACGATGAAAAAAAACTGCCGCTATGGAAAAAACAACGCGCTTTGTTCGAGGCGATGGTATATTTAAACGAAGATAATTTTTGCGCATCTTTGCCCGATATGCGCATATCATTGACATCAAATGCCACCGCAATATACACACCATTACCAGATACACAAATAACAAAAAACAACGCAAAAGAAATAACAAAACAAACAAAAAAAGCTTACCTGTCGGTTGTGTACAATAATAAAAATTCAACAATAAAAAGTTTATTAGATCAAATAAACCCAAACTTTATAAACAATAATCTACAAACGACAACAACCACCATGGAAGATGAAATAATGAAAGATTTCCAACGTCGTTTTGAAGTCGCAAAACAAAAATGTCGCAAAGGCCAGTTGAATGAGGCGTTACAGGAAATGCAACAGTTACAGACCGATGGGGCACTGGGGGCATCACTGCTTAGTGAGATATCTCTTATCTATTACAAACAAGAAAGATATAAAAAATCAATTGAGGTTGGACAACAAATACTGACAACATCTGAATACGAAGAATATCCCAAGGCATGTTATAATGCAGGCATGTCGTATGAAAAATTAAAAAATTATGAACGCGCATTATTAAATTATCAAAAAGCCTTGGAATACCTGAATAAATATTATGACCAGTCAAACAAATTTTATGATGGATACAAAAAAAGTTACGAAGAGGCAATCACACGCATTCAAATAACCATAAGTATAAAGAAAGCTTTCTCGCAAACAGGTGATACGGTTACAGGACAAGCATTAACAGCAATACGCAGAAAAGATGAACGAAGTGCGTAAGATTAACCGTTGTAATATTTCTTGATTTTAGCCAAAAATAATCTATCATACATAGTGTGTATGAGAGGGTTTGGTTATTTAAAGACCAAAAAATTGTTTTCCTGTGAATTTTATTACAACAAATAAATAACCATGGGGGACATGGGCGCACAACCAACAGATTCAATACAAATAAAGGATTTTACTTTATTCGCAATGAATTGATTGGTTGTGCATAACGATAACTTAAAAAAGGTTAATATATGGTAAAAGTAAAAGAAAAAAAGAATTTAACAAACACCCCAAAAACTATCAAGGGGACAAATAAACACGAAACAGACGCAAATGATAACAATATGTATTTTATGGCGTTGGGCGGACTGGAACATATCGGTCAAAATATGTACCTGTATAAATACAAGGGAAAATATTTAGTCGTTGATTGCGGTATGGGATTCTTGGAAGAAGAAATTGGCGCCGGCGATGTTCAATACTGTGATACCAGCTGGTTGGAAAAACGTAAAAAAGACGTTATCGGCTTTGTTATCACACATGGACACGAAGACCATATTGGTGCATTGAAATATATATGGCCAAAATTTAGAAAACCTATTTACTGCACCCGTTTCCCAGCAGAAATTCTGCGTCGCACATTTGCCGGAATTGAAATGGACTTTAATCCCGAAAAAGACATTATTGAATTTGACCATAATGGCGCAACATTAAATTTATCGCCATTTGAAGTCGAAACTTTTCATGTGACACACAGTGTACCAGAAGCACAAATGTTAATCATCAAAACAGACGCTGGTAAAATTTTGCATACAGGCGACTGGACATTCAATAATGATATTCCTATTGAAGCACCAACAGATTTTGCACGTCTGGCAGAAATTGGTTCTGACCCAAAAATGTTGGCATGTATGTGCGATTCTACAAATTCTTCACGTCAAAGTGTACAAACAACAGAAACACAGGTTCGCGATACACTGACAGAAATTATGAAAAACGCCCCAGGACGCGTTATCGTAACCGGTTATTCACGCAGCTTGGCACGTATAAAAATGTTTTCCGAGGCTGCACGTGCCGCAGGTCGTGTTGCAGCAATCAAAGAACGCAGTAACCCTAATCCTGTGCCGTATGTTGGTCTGCCAGAATTCCGTGAAATGGGCATAAAATTCGGATACCTGAAAAAAGATGATGTATATCTGCACAGCGACATCAAAGATTTACCTGCGGAAAAGCAAGCAATATTCTTGACAGGTTCACAGGGCGAAAAATTTGCAATGCTGACCAGATTGTGCAACGGTCATGTAAAAGAATTAAAATTACAACCAACAGACACCGTTATATTCAGCGCAATTATTATTCCAGGACGCGAACAAGATGTATCTTATCTGTACAACAAATTGGCACGCATGGGCATTAAAACCCATACAATATTTGACACAGATAATCTGCATGCCAGTGGACACGCCGGTCGCCCAGAACTGGAAAGATTCTATGATATGGTTCATCCACAAGTATCTGTTCCAATGCACGGTGATTATATCAACGAAATGTTGAACGGAAAGATGGCAATGGAACGCGGTGGCGCAAAATACATGATGGTTGTACACAACGGCGAAATGATTGCCCTGCGCGATGGCGAGGCACCATATGTCGCAGAAACAATCGAAACCAGCTATGTCGTTATGGAAGGCGAAACAGAACGCAGCGCAAACGACCAAGTTTATAAAAATCGTAAAAAAATCGCTTCTAATGGTGCAGTATTTGTAACATTACCTGTGGACAAGCGTGGCTTCTTGAAAGGTGTGCCAGAAGTTTCTAGTGCCGGTATTTTCGAAACAGACGAAACAGGATTTATGAAAAGACAAATCCAAATTGAAATTACCAAGGCAATTAATGCACTTAGCAAGGCAGAACGTAAAGACAGAAATAATTTGGTGCGCGCAGTCCAAGTATCAACAAATCGCGTTATTCGCGCAGCGTTGGGTGCGGATAAAAAACCACAATATAGTGTACACTTTATTCAAAAATAAAAAATCCCCGTTTTGGGGATTTTTTATCGGATTTTTTCTGTTTGTTTTGATCTGTTGTATAAATCAAATCCCTTGATTCTCATTGTGTTTGTATCAACAAAATCAAAACAATTGCTAACAAAAAGCTTTTGCGTCGCATCTAATTTTTGAGGCTCCGTATTGACAACAGGCGATTTCAAAAATGATACAATCAATAAATTCTTGTATAAATTTGAATCTATTACAAAATCTGTTTGCAACAATGTAGCATATGCCATATCTTTCCAAAAACACATAGACGGCTGTTTTAAGATTGTATTTTCCATCCGATGGAACGTCACCAAAGCCTTTCTTAGGTCGTCCTGTGTTTTTTTGTTATTCGCACTGTCTATCTTTTGCACCAAAGTAAAAAACAACACATGAAAGAAATTTCTGACATCTGAACAATATTTTTCCATTACAACACCTTTTTATGTTAGTAAAAAAATCATAGTCCCTGAAACATGCACAGTCAAGGGAATGTTTAATTTGCACAGCAAAATCAAAAAACCGCCCTAACGGACGGTTTTTAAAATGTTCGCTCGGCATAAAAAAATGCACTGCGCGCAAATTTGTTGTTGTTCTAACGACGCTGCGCGCGTTATCACATACAAATTTTGGTGCGAGCAAAGTACTTCGGCAGTTTATCAACTGCCTCGCCTCGCAACTCGCCCCTTTGCACGACAAAATCAAAAAACCGCCCTGACGGACGGTTTTTAAAATGTTCGCTCGGCATAAAAAAATGCACTGCGCGCAAATTTGTTGTTGTTCTAACGACGCT
>JAZQRR010000010.1:0-1600 GCA_045629645.1 Candidatus Enterousia sp.
CCAACCAACAAGCACTTGTTAGAAAACCGGCACTTTTGTCGGATTTTTTAATATTTGTTTGGGAACAGTTTGAACCAGACAACATATTGAAAATTCTAGGCTTTCCATTTTTTAATCATTAAAAAAATCAAGGTTTGGAAAAATGTTGAAAAAGTGTCAAGCAAACTGTAAAGCATACGAACACCTGTGGTTACGAAACAATGTATTTTATTATATGGTTGAATTACCACGCAAAAATGGCAAAAGACGTTATTTTTATAAGTCCTTGCGAACAAACAACTATTATGAAGCACGCGAAAAGGCAAAATTAATGAATGAAATTAATGTAGAAAATCTGATTAACCGTATTGAGCATTTGTTATCGCATGTAAATTTTACATACGCATTCGAGGATAATGAGCGAGTTTTAGAAACACCAACTATTTCGGCAAATACTGACCCAGGAATTCTTCATGCTTTGTTAGATATGAATGCAGAAGTTGAATTAATGCGAAAAACTGTATTAAATATTGACGCAAGAATTCAACAAGCATTCGATAAATATGACGCTATTTTAAAGGCTATACAAATACAGGGGGGGATTGCAGGAATTATCAACACATCCGTGAATGCTACAACAGTCGCAAATTGTTATACAATATCAGAAATTTTGGAATCAATGTTAAAAAAGGGAAACAACGTTATTCATGAACAAAATAAAAAACGTAATACGATTAGAAACATGATAGAAGCAGTTAATTTGTCCTTGGATGATGATTATGCAAAATTTTATAAACCAAATATAATTCAGGATATTTGTACAAATATTTTGAACAACGATAAAATAAAGGGCGACACAAAACGCAAACACGCCAGGTATTTAAAAGAATTGATAAAACATGCGAACATTCTGAACCCGAACGCATATTCAATTAATTTATTAAATATCATACCAAACATTGCCAAAACAAAAAAATCAGAAAAACGGCCACATATACCATATTCTGATGATTTCTTGTTACAAATGTTTGACCCAAAACACAAATATTTTTTGACGCATTCGGATGATTTTTGGTCTGCACTGGTTGCTTTGTTTACCGGCGCCAGATTAAACGCAGCTACAACATTACAATACGGTGATATAATAAGCGAAGACGGAATGGATTGTATCAGATTTATCCGAAATCATCCAATCAAACAATTAAAGAACGAAGCTTCTGAACGAACTGTTCCGATTGCAAAACAATTAATAAATCTGGGATTTGTAGAGTATGTTAAGCGCAGAAAAGATATGCTAAAAGCAGCTGATTCTGATTTTATATTTCCAAAATGCATAACCAAGAACAACAGCTTTAATCTACATTTTGCAACCAGGGGTGTTTTTAAATTCTTGACCGATATCGGAATTAAACAACCAAATGGTGAAAAGTTGGACTTTCATTCGTTTCGTAAAAACGCCAGTTTAAAATTACAAGACGTCGGGGTTTTGCCCGCATTTATAAATGACATCATTGGCTGGGAAGGCAAAAGCATAATGGAACAATCTTATTCCAACCACACATTGGCACAAATTAAAACGGAAGTAGATAAATTGGAATATACGTTTTTACAACCGCATTTT
>JAZQRR010000011.1:0-4100 GCA_045629645.1 Candidatus Enterousia sp.
GGATGATACTTACCCATAACATCACCGACGATACGCGCAGATTTAACAGTCGGCTTGGTTGCAGGCGCAACATCGTTCATAACATATAAAATTCTGCGATGTACAGGTTTGCACCCATCACGAACATCTGGCAACGCACGATCAACAATAACCGACATTGCATAGTCCAAGAAACTGGTACGCATTTCATGTTCCAAAGACGACTGTGGAACACGGATTTCATTTACTTCATTAATATTTTCTGACATACTGCCTTTCCCTAGGTTTATAACATATAAAATATAGCAGATTTTTGCGCTTTCGGTCAAGAAATAATACCAAAAAAACACATTGACAAACTGGTATTTTAGTAATACGATTATAAACAACAAATACCAAGAAAGAGAACAATATGTTTTTACCATTGTGGAAACTTTTTTCGTACCTGTTTATGTATTACCTGATACTGGAAGGGTTAAAAAAGGTCGGATTGATAAAATCTAAATAAAAAGGTTGCGTTTTTGTTTTACCTGTGATTAAATAGACGCACAAACGGATTTTTTCCATGGTGCCGATGATGCTGCTCGGGCATGATGGAATAACAAAAAAAGAAAGAAAAAAAACAAATAAATAAACAAGGATAGAAGTCATGGCAACAAAACGTACATACCAACCATCCAAGACACGTCGTGTTCGCACACACGGTTTCCGTGCCAGAATGGCAACAGCCGGCGGTCGTGAAGTATTAAATCGTCGCCGTGCAGCTGGCCGCAAAAGATTGGCCGCAACTGCAGCGAATTAAAAAAACCGGCAATCGCCGGTTTTTTTTAATTCACACACACTTTTTAATATACGCTTTTTTCTTACACTTAATATTTTATTATTTTTGTAACATTATTTATATAAACAATAAAAACAGGAAAAAATTAGACTCACTGACAAAAAAAAATAAATACCGGTAATCGCCGGCATTTTATATATGTTCCCAATGACAAATCACAACAGCGTGTTCCGTATCGTTGGACGATATTTTATGACGCGACACCAAACCATCAACCGCAACATCTATTTGAATTTCTGGCGTGTCTGGACTGACTTCTTTCTTGAATTGAATATCCAATTTACGCAATTTATGTTCACTGCGATATTTATAACCAACACTTTCCGTCGCCCAAACCGCATACACAGCATTGTTAATATGTTGATTAACATCAATATCATCAAAGCGACACTTCATCGTATGTGTTTTGTCAGTTGTAAAATCTGGAAATTTTTCAAACACACAACTGTATGCACGAATCGGTGTTACAACATCTGGCGACAAATGATTCGCCAATGGCAATGGCCTGCGTTTTTCCAAATCAATCAAAATCCATTGAGAAGTCGCACGAACCATTAACCGACCATCTGCCCCATGAATTTCAAAATCACGCGTTGCACGCAACGCATCTTGACATGACGGCCACGTAATAAATGTCAATTCTTCGCCTTCGACCGGCAATTCAATAATATCAACCAGATAATACATTACAACCCAGCCAACATTATTTTCCAAACAATAAGTTCGACCACAACCCAAAATCTCGGCATGACGATCGGCGATAGACTGTAACTCGTTCATCAAAATCAACGGACGAACATTTCCAAATCTATCGCACTGATACGCCTGCAAAATTCTGGTTTCTGTTAACTTATTTACCATAATTTAACCGACCTGTTTTTGTTCTGCAACAGTAAAATCTAATACATCACCCAGAACAATTTCATTCGCACGGGCCGCGGACTTTATCAAACCATGCAACACCTCAGGTGTATCACTTGGGATTGTCAAAGTTTCCAGTTTTGCACCATTTCCAACCTTGCGATCTGTGCGCAAACCACGAATATTTTTCAATATTTCCAGCGCAATATTCATCTGCGCAACATCTGTTTCATATTCTGTCTTTACAGTTGGATATTCTGTCAGATGCAATGTTTCGCCACCTTCGTATGATTTGTAAATTTTCTGCCACAGTTCTTCGGTCAAGAACGGTACAAACGGCGCATACAAACCAATTATCGCACGCAATACGGCATATAACGTCCATTGTGCAGACAACTTGGATTCAGCACTGTATTTTTCAGGCGCCCAGAAACGATCTTTGATAAATTCCAAGTACTGGTCACAGAAAATATCCCAGAAGAAAGTATCAATCGCAGCACGTGAATTATAATTATCGTATCTATCCAAATGCTTACGCGTTTCTGCAACAGCCTTATTCAATTCACTTAACACCCATCTGTCTTCGATAAAGCGTTCACTGACAGGAATTTGCTGTGCGGTTTCTGGTTCGAAATCAGACAGATTCATCAAAACATACTTCGACGCATTCCACAATTTTGTCAGCAATTTAGAGCCACGTTTAACTTCGTCATCAGAATATCTGATATCTGTCCCGATTGGCGCAGTTGAAATCCAGTAACGTAACGCATCAACACCAAATTTATCAACAGTTTCCAATGGATCTGTACCATTACCCTTGGTCTTGGACATTTTTTGCCCCTTGGAATCACGAATCAAACCATGGAAGTTTACCGTACGGAACGGAACGTCGCCCATAACATAAATCCCCATCATAACCATACGTGCAACCCAGAAGAAAATAATATCAGCCGCAGTATATAACAAATCTGTTGGATAATATCTGTTTAATTCCAACGTTTGTTCTGGCCAACCCAATGTCGAGAACGGCCACAAACCAGATGAAAACCATGTATCCAAAACGTCCTTGTCACGGGTCAAAGTCTTGCCACCAGATTGCTTAATCGCTTCTTCTTCTGTTTCCGCAACATAAACATTACCTGCTTCGTCATACCACGCAGGGATATGATGTCCCCACCACAACTGGCGAGAAATTGTCCAAGGACGAATATTCTTCATCCAAGACATAAACAGGTTATATCTGTGTTCTGGCATAAATTTAATTTTACCTTCTTCTACTGCCTTGATTGCAGGAATCGCCAATTTTTCAGCATCAACAAACCACTGGTCGGTCAAATATGGTTCAACAGGCACCTGACCACGTTCAGAATATGGGGTCGGGATTATTTTGTCTTCTACCTTGACCAACAAGCCCGCCGCTTCGATATCTTCTAAAACCGCTGCACGGGCAACATATCTGTCCATACCACGATACTTCTCTGGAACAACAGGATTATCGTTCAACTTTGCATCAGGCGTTAAAATACAAACCGGTGTCAAGTTATGACGCAAACCAACTTCCCAGTCATCAAAGTCATGTGCCGGTGTAATTTTTACCGCACCCGTACCTTTTTCAGGGTCCGCGTGTTCGTCGCCAATAATTGGAATTTCAATATCAGTTAACGGAATAATCGCCTTTTTACCAATCAAATGTTTTAATTTTTCATTTTCTGGATGAACCGCAATCGCCTGATCTCCGAACAATGTTTCAGGGCGCGTTGTTGCAATTTCAATTACACCACCATCAACCAACTGGTAATTAAAGTAGTAAAATTTACCCTTTTCATCACGTGTTTCAACCTCTAAATCTGAAACAGATGTTTGTTGTTTTGGACACCAGTTAACAAGGCGTTTTTCACGATAAATCAAACCTTCGTTATACATTTTTACAAACAGTTTTGTAACCGCACTGGACAAACCAGAATCCATCGTAAATCTTTCGCGAGACCATGCAGGTGTAACACCAAAAATATGCAATTGCTTCATAATCTGGCCACCCTTGTCAGCCTTCCATGCCCACGCATATTCCAACTTCTCGGCCAAGGTTAATGCATGCGGATTAACACCACGTTTTGACAAGTCACGCTCAACCAACAACTGGGTCGCAATAGACGCATGATCTGTACCAGGCTGCCACAGAACATCAAAGCCCGCCATACGTTTGTATCGGCACATAATATCTGTCAAAACATTATTCAACGCATGCCCCATGTGCAAACTGCCCGTAACATTTGGTGGCGGCATCATTATGCAAAACGGCGTCTTGTCAGAATTGACATCATTTGCCCAAAAATTATTATTATCCCAAAATTCCTGAATTCTGGTTTCAATTTCACGCGGACTTATATTTTTACCAAGTTCAATATTCATCTTTTATTCC
>JAZQRR010000012.1:0-32719 GCA_045629645.1 Candidatus Enterousia sp.
TTTGGGGCAAAATGCTGAATTTAATAAATTCTTGGATTCCAAGCGTCAATTTGTATCTGGGGCATTGGATACGTGTCGTGATATCGCGGATATTGTTTGGGGTGAATTCAAGCGCACTGCCCTGATTGAAATTGCCCAGGCCCAGGATGAAAAAATAGAAGAAGTAAAGTCTTCTTGCGTTTCAACAATGGCGGAATGCTATGATGAACAAACCGGACAATTAAAGAATTTTGATAAAACCACCGCCCAGGCGTCTGGGGCGTTGGCGGCAAATGCGGCACGCACCATGTGTCAGGACAAGGTTGCTGCCTGTGCTGCGCTGTATGGAAACGGTCAGTGTAAAATTAATAAAAACGGAAAAATTGAAAATGCACAGGAATGTGGTGTTGGTGCGCTGATGGATTTTGTTGATACGGTTGATACGGTAAAAATTGCCGAAGGATGTGCGACCGCATTAACAAACTATACAACCCAGGAATTATGCGCACCATTATCGTCGGAAAGTGAACGCGAATACCCATGGGGTTGCCGTAATTTGGGAATCACCGAATTGGGTGATGCTATCCAATCGCGGGCGGCGGTTTATTGTCCGGATGATATGGATAAAACAGGTAAAAATTTAACAGATACCGCCAAGGTTGTTGATAATTTAACAAATACAATAACCGGTGAAATGCGTATAATATTTAATGACGAATGTGTCAAGGTGGGCGGTATTTGGGTTGATAAAGATTCTGGTTATAAAAAAACTGTTACAGAATCAAAAACATTGGGTGAATCTAATTACGCGGAACAGTTTTATACCACGGTATCCGGTAAAGTGCATGATGATCAAGCGGTTGTAGATTCTATCGGTACATATGGTGAATGTTATACAAATTCGATTAAGTTACAGTGTGAAATGCAAGACGAAGCAACGGGGGGTAAAGGTTGGGCAACGTATAATGAGGCACAAGAGCGTTGCGTATTTACATCAGAATGGTATGATTATCAATGTCGGTTAATTGGTGGATATCATGATGCAAATGTAAATATTTGTTATTATAGCAAGGACAATTTAAACAGGGATGTAAATCCAAACCCAGAAAACAACAATTAATGGTAATTACCCATGAAGAAGATTTTAATTAGTTTTTTATCTGTTCTATATATTATGCCAGCAATGGCCGCAAAATCGGATGGTAACAAGTGGGCGTCTGCATGGGGGGTTAGTGGTGCTTTAACCTGTGAAGGAACAACTGGTAACAGTGGTGATGCCGACACACAGTATGGATATTATCCTGCCTTGATTGCACGTACAATTGTGGAACATGGTGGCTATTTTTGCGAAACTTTTATACGTTCAAAAAGAAATGGAAACTATGGTCAGCCCTATACGATATATTATGATATACCAAATCCTACCTGTTTATGGTTGTGCGAGGATGGATTTTATGGCAAAGATTGTGCATCAACAACACCGACAAAATGTGGAGAGTTTATAACAAAGGATACTAAATTTAGAATAACTACAAAAACTGATAATTCTGTTCCCGGGGCAAGTTTTGCGTGTGGGACTCATAGGTCAGAAGGACAGTATTGTGATGTGGATTCTGATGAAGGTGGTGGAAGTATAGAAGATACGATCCAAATGTTGGTAAACGATGTTTATACTAGATGTGCAGGTGTAGATTCATACGACAAAAATAAAGCAAAATGTTATCAAGCACAAGAACATGACGTATTATTGGCGGTTAATGAGATAAAGATTGCAGAAGATGGCTCAACGAATTTAGAAAACACTTTAAATTATTCTTTTTATGTAAGACCATTGAATGTTCGTGCGGGGATGATTTCTCTGAATAGTTGGGGATGGCCTGTTGTGCAATGGGTTGGAAATCCTGCCAAGATTTTATGTGCGGATGGTTGGCGATTAAATTCAGAAGGTACGGCATGTGAATTGGTGCCACCAGAATTTTCTGAAATTTGTAATCTGGAAAAGTTATGTGCGTCAACCCCACGTGATAAATACAAGGAAGGTGTGCATGCAGTTATTGCTGCACCAAAGGATGCAAGCCAAGAAGATGAAAATGTAAAAAAGATAACAGCATCGGGGTGTTCTACAAAAGCAACTGTATTTCGTTGTGCGGTGTCCAGTCAGGGATTCAAGGCTAAAAATGATTTTGAATGTATTGATTGTCCGAACCCCAGACAAGGTGTTAGGTATAATGGTGTTTGTGAGTCCTGTGAGACAGGGTATATTTTTGATACAGAACAAAATCTGTGTGTTCCAGCCGAGGGGTTAGATTGGACCGCGATGCGTGTTGGTGTAGGCAAGGCAGATTCAAATGAATTAAAAGATCAATGTTGGGTAAAAGAAGAACCGACAAAATATAAACAATGCATGTTGGGTATGGATACAAATGCGGATACAAATTAAACAAAAAAAATCCCCAATGTGGGGATTTTTTTATTATATGTTCTGTTTAGTGTTATTCTGTGCCTTTCTTTTTTCTGGTGTCATTCTGGTGCTTGACACCAGAACCCAGGTCATAATGCTTATTTATGCGGAATTTATTACCTGGGTCCTGTGGTCAAGCCACAGGATGACAAGGTAGTATGAGTTTAAATTAATAAAAACTGTTCTTAATTTTTTATAGGAAATTATTACCTGGGTCCTGTGGTCAAGCCACAGGATGACAAAAGAGAAAAATATGATAACACAAGAGAAAAATAATAAGAAAGAAAAAATCCCCTGTGTGGGGATTTGTTGTTTTTAATATTTTCTTTTTTATCTTTGTTTTTTATTAATCTTGACCGTTCATGGCCTTTAACATTTTTATTACGGCTTCGCGTTGTGCGTCAGTGCTTAATTTCCAGTATAACTTTACTAATTCCAGTGATTCATTTTTTGCCAATGGATCTTCGACAGTTTTGTCGCCAACACGCATCTTGGATATGCGGCCGTTGCGTGGTTCGTGTTCAATATACCCCGGTAACCCCATAAAGAAAAACGATACAGGGGTTTGTAATGCCGCACTTAATTCAAACAGACGTGATGCAGATATACGATTGCCAGCACATTCATATTTTTGTATCTGTTGAAACGTTACACCACATATCTGGGCCAAATCTTTTTGCGACATACCCATCATAACGCGACGTAGTTGCATGCGATGCCCAATATGCTCATCAATTGCAGATGGTGTAAATGGTTTGCCACTCATGTTCTTTCTCCGATGTTATGAGATACTTCCTAAGAAATTATATGTAATATATACAATTTTTCTTTTGCTTTTGCAATTAAAAAACAGATATGATACCCTGAATCTAACGAAAGAAAAAGGAAGTGTTATGAAAAAACCGTTGGTGTTATGTATTATGGATGGTGTGGGAATCGGACCCCATAATGATTTTAATGCAGTCGCACAGGCCAATATGCCTTGTTTAAACAGCTTGATGCAAAAGTACCCAACAGCAAAATTAAATGCCAGCGGCAGCGCAGTTGGTTTGCCAGATGGCACAATGGGAAATTCTGAGGTCGGACATATTACAATCGGTGCAGGACGTGTTGTTAATCAATTCTTGCGCAGATTCCAAATCGAAAACTGGGATGAAAACCAGCCGTTGCATGATTTTATCAATAATGTGCGTAAAAACGAAGGTGTGGTTCATGTCGCAGGCTTGATGTCTGATGGACGTGTGCATGCAGATGTTAATGATATTTTGGTTATTATCAAAAAAATATTGGCAGATGGTTTGCGTGTCTGTATCCACTTTATCGCAGATGGACGCGATACTGCCCCACAGTCCGCACCAAAATATATTGAAAAAATTCAAAATGATTTGGCGCAATATTTACAGTCTGGTCAGGCGTTCTTTGGAACCTTGATTGGCCGCTATTATGCAATGGACAGAAACCAGAATATGGATCGTACACAGTTGGCGTTCGATGCAATGGCAAACGCAACCGCAAAATATCACGCAACTACGATTAATCAAGCGTTACAAGATGCGTATGACCGTGGTGAAACAGATGAATTTATTGCGCCAACAGTTATTGATGGCAATATGAAAATTACAGATAAAGACGGGTTCTTGTTCGGAAATTACCGCAGTGACCGCGCCAGACAAATCGTTCGCGAGATTTATAAAACAGGCGCAAATATGTTGTGCTTTTCACAATATGGCGAAGGCTTGAACGAAATCTGCCCTGCACTGTTGCCGGATATTCCAGTGAATAATACGTTGGGCGATGTCTTGGCAGAAAATAATCTGAGTCAGTTACGTATCGCAGAAACAGAAAAATATAATCATGTAACCTATTTCTTTGACGCAGAACGAAATATCGATTTTGTCGGCGCAAGTAAGGTCTTGGTTCCGTCACCAGATGTGGCAACGTTTGATTTAAAACCAGAAATGTCTGCGGTTGAAATAACTGATAAGTTATTGCCAGTGTTGGGTGATTTTGATGTCGTTGTTTTGAATTATGCAAATGGCGATATGGTTGGCCATACAGGTAATATTAATGCAACTATACAGGCGCTGGAAGCGTTGGATGCTCAGTTGGCGCGCTTGGTGCCGGCTGTCTTGGGACTGGGCGGTACATTGTTAATTACCGCAGACCATGGTAACGCAGAAAAAATGTGGGATACAGATAATAATATGCCATGGACAGCACATACGACCAATCCTGTTAACTTGATTGTGGTCAGCAATGATTCCTATGTTGTACAAGATGGTGGACTGGCGGATATAGCACCAACAATGTTAAAAATTCTGGGAATTGCCCAGCCGTCTGATATGACAGGAAAGTCGTTGATATAGAAAATGCGCCGTTTGGCGCGTTTTTTATTTTTGTTTTTCGTTTTGTTTTTTAAGAAAGTCGCTGCGTAATTTATCAAGGGTTAGATTTGCAACAATTTCAAAAGTTGGTTTTGTATTTGTTTGACGTATTAATATTTCATCGCCACGTTGTATAGATGTATGAACGTTTGGGATTTCCAAATAAGTTTCTTGTATTTTTATTTTGATGTCACCGTATTTGGCGCAGAATGCGGTAAATTCCTTGACTTGTTCGAATCCTTGAAATGCTTGGTTGTATTCTGATTTGCTGAATGCGCCTGTGACAATTGCATGTTCGCAATTTTTGTGTTCTATTTTATTGCCGTCTTTATCAATAATATCACCAACTTTTAAATCAGGTTTACCAAAATACCGTAAGTAGGGGCAAGGATAATACACCTCCTGATCAAGCATAACGCTGTTAAACTCTGTGCTTTCTTGGGTTTGTTTTGTTATTTCTGTAATCATATATTTTGGGTTGAATGTCATTGTTTTTTCCTTTTGCGTTTTCGTTGTTGTTGAAAAAAATCACGTAACATTTGTGCAGATTCGTTTGCAAATTCTGGTATCTGGTGTACGGCTGGTTTCCACAGATGTTTATCTGTTTCGTAAATGCGCGCGTTTGATATTATACCCCCACCCTTTTCATCGGTTGCTGCAAAATATATATTGTTTATGCGTGCAAAAGATATTGCAGTGGCGCACATCGCGCAAGGTTCCAAGGTTACATATATATCACAATTATCTAAAAATTTAGACCCCAGTTTTTTACAAGCACGATTTATTGCAACAACTTCGGCGTGAAGTGTTGGGTTCTTGCGCAGTTGAACCTGATTTTCCCCGCGAGCAATAATTTTTCCATCGCGAACAATGACGGCACCAATTGGAACGTCGTCATGATTAAATGCACGTTGTGCTGCAACAAAGGCTTGCTTCATAAATTTCATGCTTTATACTGTACAGCATGGATTCAAAATTGCAAATTATTTCTGGTATGTATCGCGGTCGCAAATTGCGATTGCCAAAAAACGCGCGTCCAACACAAAATCGCGCCAGAATCGCATTGTTTAATATGATGGAATCTGGGATTATAAATAATCTTGATGAATTGCGTGTGTGGGATGCGTTTGCTGGCAGTGGCGCATTTGGTCTGGAATGTTTGTCCCGCTATCCAAATGCAACAGTTGTATTCACAGACGTTTCCCCAGAATCAATAAAAACTGTGCGCGATAATCTGGCGTTATTGCAAGTTGGGGCGCGCGCAACCGTTGTGCAGGACGATGCAATACATGCAATAACAAACAATGCAAAAAATATGAATCTGATTTTTGTTGATGCGCCGTATGATTGTGCGGAATTGGGACGTGCCGTCGTGGCAGGATTGGGCAAAACTGTTCTTGAAAACACCGTATTAATATGGGAACAAGAAGCAACCAATGCAGTGGAACCCGATACCAATATCTGGAACGTTTTGCGTGATAAAACCTATGGTCGTGCCAGATTTTTTATTTTGCAAAAGAAATAACAAATAAAAACCTTGATTTTTCATTGTTTTTAAGTAATAATATGCCCCGCACAGCACCCTTGGAGGCTGTGAAATACTAACAAAATGCTTTAAAAGGATAAAAAAATGGCAATTAATATTAACGCAGAAATTCGCAATGTTGCTGGCAAGGGGGCCGCACGTAGCATCCGCAATAATAAAAACATCCCCGCTGTTGTTTATGGTGAAAAAAAGGCGCCTGTTGCAATCGAATTGAACGGTCGTGATTTTGAAATGTTGTTGAAAACACCAGGTTTGCGGACCAAATTGTTCCAAATCAAGACAAGCGAAGGTACAGAAGACGCAATGTTGATGGATATTCAATACAATCCTGTATCTGATGCTGCAATGCACGTTGACTTTAAACGTATCGATGTCAAGAAACCAGTTAACGTGGTTGTTCCAGTAGAAGTTGTTAATGCTGAAATTTCTAAGGGCTTGAAATTGGGTGGTACACTGAACTTTGCAGTACGTAAGGTTGCGTTGCGTGGTTTGGTTGATGCAATTCCAGAAAAAATCGTTATCGATTTGGCTAATTTGACAATTGGTGACGTGGTTCATGGTACAGACTTGGTATTGCCAGAAGGTATCGAATTAGGCTTGCGTCAGGCTGAATTGGCGTTCGCAATTATCGGTGGTAAAATGCCAATGGAAGAAGATGAAAAAGCAAAAGCAGCAGCAATGGCCGCTTCAAAGAAATAATCTTCTGATTATGATAAAATTTAACCGTCTCGGTTCGGGACGGTTTTTTTGTTTTTTTTAAGAAAATATGTCTGTTGCCTCTTGAAAAGTTTTTTTGCATAACTATATGGTGGTTAAGCAAAAAAATTACAAGGAGTAGAAAAATGGGAAAAGTATTAGGTATTGACTTGGGGACAACAAATTCCGCCATGGCTTTTATGGATGGAAATGACCCAAAAATTATTGAAAATGCCGAAGGTCAACGTACAACACCATCTGTGGTTGCGTTAACTTCTAGTGGCGAACAATTGGTTGGCATTACCGCAAAAAACCAAGCAGTAACAAATCCTGAAAATACTATCTATGAAATTAAAAGATTGATGGGTTTGCGCTTTGATAGCCCCGCGGTTAAAGAAATCGCTGCACGTGTTCCATATAAAATCGTCGCAGGCGAAAATGGAGATGCGTGGGTCGAAATGGAAGGTAAAAAATATGCGCCATCCCAGATTTCTGCAATGATTTTATCAAAATTAAAGAAAGATGCAGAAAGTTATCTGGGCGAAACAGTTACAGATGCTGTTATTACTGTGCCTGCTTATTTTAATGATTCTCAACGTCAGGCAACAAAAGACGCAGGAAGAATTGCAGGTTTGAATGTTTTGCGTATCGTTAATGAACCTACGGCTGCGGCGTTGGCGTATGGTCTGGACAAGAATAAAGACGGTATCATCGCAGTATATGACTTGGGTGGTGGTACATTCGACGTATCTATATTGGAAATTGTTGATGGTGTGTTTGAAGTAAAATCTACAAATGGTGATACAGCGTTGGGTGGATCTGATTTTGACGCGCGCATTTTGGAACACTTGATTGCAGAATTCAAAGCACAATCAGGAATCGATTTGTCTGGGGATAAATTGGCACTGCAACGTCTGAAAGAAGCTGCTGAAAAAGCAAAAATCGAATTGTCTTCTAAGACAAGTACAGATATTAATTTGCCATACTTGACAGCAGACGCAACAGGACCAAAGCATTTTAATACAACATTGACACGTGCAAAGTTGGAATCTTTGGTTGCAGACTTGATTGAACGTACAATCGAACCATGTAAAAAAGCGTTGAAAGATGCGGGTTTAGAAAAATCTCAGATTAACGAAGTTATCTTGGTTGGTGGTCAAACACGTATGCCAAAGGTTGCAGAAACAGTAAAAGAATTCTTTGGCCGCGAACCACACAAAGGCGTTAACCCAGACGAAGTTGTGGGTATGGGTGCTGCAATCCAAGGTGGCGTTTTAAAAGGCGAAGTAAAAGACGTTTTATTATTGGATGTAACTCCTTTGTCTTTGGGAATTGAAACATTGGGTGGTGTATTTACGCGTTTGATTGACAGAAATACAACAATCCCAACAAAAAAATCTCAGGTTTTCAGTACAGCCGAAGATAATCAATCTGCTGTTACAATTCGTGTATTCCAAGGTGAACGTGATATGGCGGCTGATAATAAACTGTTAGGTCAGTTTAATCTGGAAGGTATTGCACCTGCCCCACGCGGTATGCCGCAGATTGAAGTTTCTTTTGATATCGACGCAAATGGTATTGTTCATGTGTCTGCAAAAGATAAAGGTACCGGTAAAGAACAGGCTATTTCAATTAAGTCTGATGGCGGATTATCCGAAGATGAAATTCAGCGCATGGTAGATGAAGCAGCAGCTAATGCAGAAGCAGACAAGAAAAAACGCGCATTAGCAGAAGCAAAAAATACAGCTGAAACTGCCATTTTCAGTATCGAAAAATCATTAAAAGAACACGGTGATAAAATCAGCGAAGAAGAAAAGAAGGCAATTGAAGAAGCAAAACAGGCATTAAGTGATGAACTGGCCAAGGCAGAAGCAACTGTGGAATCGCTGAAAGAAAAAACTGATGCGTTGTCAGAAAAGGCAATGAAATTGGGCGAAGCAGTATATAAGGCTGCGCAGGAAGAACAAGCCGCATCAAGTGGTGAAGAACCAAAGAAAAATGATGACGGTACTGTTGATGCTGATTTCTCGGAAAAGAAATAGTAAGGTCCCCCGTTTGGGGGATTTTTTTATATATGCAAAAATGTTTTATGTTGACAATTAAATAAAAAGTGATAGCATTCGTTATTACCACTGATGTTGTGGATAATAAAGGATAAAACATATGAGCTTAGTTATATCACTGATAGAAAAATATATGGCACCACACATTGGTGCGCGTAAGATGTCCGAACATGAATATTTGGATGATTTAGGTTTGGATTCAATGGCCAAGGCAGAAATCATCGAACAAATCGAACGCAAATTTAATATCAAGGGCGGTTTAGGGGCAGAAGCAACAGTAAAATGTAAAACTGTGGGCGATTTTGCAAACGCAGTCGATAAGGCGTTGGCAAAACAGAAGAATAAAAAATATTCAACCCTGTTGTGCGAATATCGCAATGAAGTACCATATTGTAAATTGACAGGATACAAATGTCGTAATTTGGCCAATAAACCAGTAGTGTACGGCGAAGATATGTGCAAAACACATGGTTGCAAAATTGCTGTTAATTTTTACCGTTTGGCAAAACAGGTTAATTCTAAATAGCAAATCTTGATTTTGATAAAAAATCGTTGTTATGATAGTTGTTTGTGCTGTCATAACAATGAACGTATGCGGTAAAATATATGAATAACGAGTCTAAATTAAATAAACAAGAAAAGTTAGCACAACGCAGAAAGAAATATTGTATGCGTTTGGCCGAGTATGCGGCAAATTGCCCTGCTTCGTTGTTTATTGAACATATGCGTTTATCTAATCCAGTAGAATTTCAAAAACATTTCAATAGTCGTATGCGTGGCTGGTCACAGTGTTCACAACAATGTACATGCGGTGTTGAAAACTGTCAGTTGACCAACGGTGGAAATTGGAATAATTCTGCAATACGCAATCTGTGTCCTGTTTCCAAAATTTTTGAATATCCTTATGCATACGATTATATTCGTATGTTCGCAAATATAATTTTGAATAAACAAAAAGAAAAACACACACATACAAAATAATCAAGGTTGTATAAAATGCAGTTTAAAGAAATTAAGCATCTGCTAAAAAAGACGAAAAATGGCATGAAATTTATTTCAAAGGTTTTTGAAACAAAAAAAGCACATGCTAAACAAATCGTAAAAAATCCTGTTAGCACAGACGCATTATTTAAGGCAATTCAAGAATCTTTGGGCAAAAAGCTTAATGGCGTTAATATAACATATCAAACGCGTTTTATCCAAGATTTGAATTTATCCGAAGAAACGATGCTGGATTTAACATTTGAAATTCAAAACAAATTCTTGCCAGATGGATTCTTGGAATATCTGGTAGATAACCAAATAGAAATGGTTAAAGTTTCTGATATGATTGCTATGGCAGAAGCCTTTCATCTTTCAAAAAGTTTTGCGCAGGTACGTGAACATAGAAAGGAACAAAAAATAAGATAAAAAAATAAACGGGCAAAAAGCCCGTTTTTTTAGTCTTTACGCTCTCCAATATACACGCCCATATTATATGCAACTTCAAGCAAGGGGTCCGTCGGTGAAACGTATGCGTTTGATGTCATTAGTTCTGGGATTTTTGGATCACGTAAAAATTCGCCAGATTCAACAAAATCAGATAATCCAACCGTACAACATTCATTGTCAATCAAAGCTGTCATAACATAGGTTTCGTTGTTTTCAATCGCGTTTAATGCACAGTCGGCAAAGCGTGTAGCAAGAATTCTGTCAGTTGCGATTGTGTCGCCCGCCCGTTGCGTGTGTTCAGGAAATGCTGTACGGTTTACAATGCCCGCAGCGGTCAATTTTCTGGAAATCATATCGGCAGGCTTGCCAGAATGTCCACGCAAAGAAATTCCTTCGGAAACAATAATAATTCCATAATCTGTTGATTGATTTTTTATATGATTTACCAGTGCATCAATATCAAACTTGATTTCTGGAATCAAAATTGCAGCAGCCCCAACTGCGATACCGGCATTTAATGCCAAATGACCACAGTCGCGCCCCATACTTTGCACGACAAACCAGCGATGATGGCTGCGCGCAGTCAGCATTAATTGATCGCAAAATGCTGTTAACTGTTCAACCGCAGTATCAAAACCGATTGTTCGCGCAGTTAATGGCATATCCATATCGATAGTCTTGGGAATACAAATCAGTTGAACATCACGGTATATTTCGCGATTTGCCCATGCCAAAGACAAACTGCCGTTGCCACCAATCAATATTAATGCGTCCAAATTCAGTTCTGATAAAGATTTGTGTAAGCGTTTGTTAAATGCACTTAATTTACCTTGTTCAATAGCAGTTTCAAAATTCATTGCGTGTGTACGCCCATTATGCAAAAAACTGCCCGCCAAGCGTGCGTTTTCAATTGGCAATAAATCATCTGTCAGTTCAATTGCAACCGGCGGATTAGAACAAAGTCCGTCTGTACCATCTTGTATTCCAAATACGCGCCACCCACGCAGTTTTGCACCATGCATAATACGTTGAATTGCAGTGTTTAATCCGCTGCAATCACCGCCTGTTGTCATAATTCCTATTTTTTTCATTTTTTCCCCTTAGATTTTTTTACAATTATATCATAAATAAATTGACAAAGAAATATTATTTGTAATAATTTGTCTAACAAATATTACGTCAGGAGATACGCATGTCAAAGAAAAATAGTATTGGAAAAACAAAACGTTCAACAGATGACTTGATTGACAACGCAATCGCACAACAAAATGATTGGTTAGAAAATCGCAGAACATATACTCGTGGATTTTTAAAGTCTTTGAATGTCTTTGCAAAAAAATCAGACAAAAACACAGAAAAACAAAACGAAAATCCCCAGAAAAAAGAACGTAAACAAAGCGTATTGGCGTCGTATTGGTTTCCAATATTATGTGCGTTAGTCGTTATTTTGATTGCAATGTGGGTTGCATTTGTTCGAACCCCTGCCCCAGCACGCATTGTAATTGTTCCAGAAGTACCTGTGCCTGTTGTACAAAAGGTTGAAAAAAAAGAATTGGTTACAATACCAGAATTTGACATTGTTCGTATTGCGCCAAATGGGGATATTATTATCGCAGGTCGCTGGATTGCAGATAAAAATATTTCAATCGTTGTAAACAATCAGATTATTGCAACGGAACGTACTAATTCTGTTGGTGAATTTACTTACACGCCAAATTCTGCATGGAAGGCCGGAAATTATACTGTTTCTTTGTTGGGGGCAGATCCTGAAATAAAATCAAATGAAAAAGTATTTTTGTATATCTCGGAACATGGGGCAGACAATTCTGTATCTTTGTTAATGACCAAGGATGGCAGCACATTATTACAATCACCCAGCATTTTAAAACAAGGTGATTTGGCCGTGTCCAAGATAGACTATTTGGACACAGGTCGCATTGTCGTAACAGGCACAGCAATGCCAAGATTGCGTGTGTCTTTGGCGTTGGATGGCAAACCATTGGGTTTTGCGCGCGTGTCTGATTTCAGAAACTTTGGTATTGGTGCAGATGTTGGTGATTTAGAATCCGGTAAAGAATACGTTTTAAAAGTAAGATTGCACGATGGTGATGGACGTATTGTTGCCACTGTTTTGCATAAATTTGTTATGCCAGAAATGACTGGTGATGAAGACACTTATTACACGGTTCGTCGTGGGGATTGTTTGTGGATAATTGCGCGTAACTTTATGCGCCGTGGTGTTTTGTTCAGCATAATTGTTGAAAAAAACAATATTGAGAATCCTGATTTGATTTATCCAAAACAAGTTTTGCAAATTCCTGTTTCGGGCAAATAACATACGATAATGCAAGAAATGTATATAAATTATGAAACCGGCGCAAGGCCGGTTTTAATTTTTTTCTCTTTTATTTTTCTGCGAATATTGCTAACATATGATACGAGTCTTATGGGAATAGGATTCAAGGCCTTAGAAAAGCCTGAAGTTGTACGGTGCATATTGCATCGTTATCTGATGTATAATGGTGCAATTTGCACTGATTATGTCCCCAAACTGATATTGGTCGGGGCGCCGTTTGTTATGAAATAGGATTATTCCAAAAGCGAACGGGATCATTACAACTTTGATTTTTCTAACGCCCTGACCGCCTGATTTCCACAAAGAATATATTTTTACGGAGAGAAATCAGTGCGCTATTTTTTCATTTTATTTTTTATTTGTTTTTATATGACATATGCGCACGCAGCAACTTTCAGCAGTGTTTCTGTCCCATTGTGTGGGTATGGACGATATCTGTTTGATGGTATATGTTATAAATATGCTGAGAATATAGCGCCATCAAAATGTCCAACAGGTTTTCACCTAAGCGCAAAAAACGAAATATTTTTATTAGGGCGTTTTGATAATGGAAAAACATGTATGGACGCATATTCTCAGTACTCATGTCCTGATAATCTGTTTCTAATCCGAAATGGTTATCTATCTGAGAACGGAGCCCCAATATTTTCAAAAAAGTATATCAAAGAAAATAGATGCGGGATGAATTCTGATACGTATTATCGTTTTACTTCTGTTAACAGTACAGAATTTTTCTTTCCCGACATGTACAGATGTCCAGAAAATGCTATAAAATACAAAGGTATAACGGATTGTAGAGACGTTGTTACAATAAATGCAGGCGAAGTACAGCAAAAAACAATGTGTGCACAATTATGTGACACAGGCGTTTATTCAAATATTGGGATTTGTGTTGCTGATGGATATTGTAATTTAGACAATAAAAACAAACGAATATATTTCAGTAAAAATGGACTTGTGCGTAGTGTGCCATTATATGCATCAAAGGTAACAAGCCCAGCATTACATATACGTTTTGGCGCAACTGATACGCATCCAGAAAAAACTTGTTACATAAATTTGATAGAAAACAAAACAGATAAAGGGTTACGCTTGAACTATAATGGGACCGATTTATACGTAATTGATTAGGCAAGGATTTTTTTATGATAAAAAGATACTTATTGTTTTTTTGTTTTATATTTCTATGTATGCCTTTATGGGCAGCGGATAACAATGAGATTTGTCGCAAAAATTCTTTAGTTATGGCGTTGTTAAACAAAAAAGAAAATGGCCTTGTTTTAGATATCAATCTAGATAAAAAGACATGGCTTGTAAAATATAATTACGATTTGTTTGCGGGAACACATGATATTACCGCATCGGAAATATACGGGTATGCAACGTGTAATGATGTTGATGTAAAATCTGCCGCAGACGGCAGTTCCAGTAATGACGGCACCGCCGAACCAGGGGATGCAAACACATTTTTGCGCGCTGCCACGGGAGATGTGGGCGTAAATTGTTGGTGTGCAATGGATGGTCCGGTTACGTCGTGGCTAACGTTTTTAAAGACATATAATACGGCAGAAGATTGTGCCACAAATTGCACCAGTTTTTGTGCAAACGGTATGGCAAATAATACAGAAATGTCAAATGGTCGCGGTGTCAGAAGCGCCCTGTTTGATGCAGTGTGGTAATAACATAAGGAAAAAAGATGAAAAAACTGTTGTTTTGCCTCTTGTGTTGTTTTTTTTACCGTGGGGCCTTTTGTGTAGATTTGTGCGCAAATGATGATGTTGTCGCAGTAACACTAGATCCCGAAATGTCTGTTGTTGCAGGAAATACAAATAGTCAAGAAAATATGTGGTGGGTGGAATTTAAAAATGGTTATCGTATATACGGTGTAAGCACAATGTTGTCTGAAGCAGAAGGCGGGAAACATACAAATAATTGTCGTGCATTTACTGCAAATACATCTGGCTTGATGGGAGATGAAATTTCTGCAGGTTTGTCCGGTACATATATTGATGAGACTGAAATCGAACATAAACGCGAATATTGTTGGTGCAGGATGATACATCCAATGAAATCTGCTTGGATACCAAGATGTGGCAACGCTGGCTCCTGTCTTGCTTCATGTTTTTATTATGTTTATACATATCAATCAATGCTAGGACCTTTATTTAGAACTGTTGGGGCAAAGTAATATTTGTGCGAGTGAAGGGAATGTATAAATCCCATACAAAATCAACCCAATCGCAAAAAATGCTCTTGGTGATTTTGTTGAGCCCCTTTCACTTCGCTGACGCTACGTTCCGAACCCTCTGGTCGGGTTCAATTCCATAGCACATGCCAATAATTAAACCGGCGCAAGGCCGGTTTGTTATAAATGCAACTTTATAAAACGTCTGCCACTGCCGGTTTTAAGATATTGTTCAAATTGTTTAGCAGTGTTTTCATCGCGAAACGCAATATAATTTTTTATTTCCCATGGCGCATATTTTTTAGTGTGTGCAGACATTTTGTGATTGTGTTCGTACAATCTGCGTTTCAAATCAGATGTATATCCAATATAAAATTTGTCTTGAAAATTAATAGACTGCAATATATATACATAAAACATAAGATTTGCTCGCCTCCATTTTATTGCGGCGCAGCATCCGCTTCTCTAACCCCTGCAACGCCAATCGCGCCGCAGCGCTAAGCGAAGGCGGATGGTGCGAGTGAAGGGAATCGAACCCTCGTCTTCAGCTTGGGAAGCTGACGTGCTGCCATTGTACCACACTCGCAAAACAGATATGGGTCAGTCTATATTATTTTTTAAACATTGTCCAGAATATTTAATAATCATTTGACTTTTGATATTTTTTGGTGCATAATGCGTCCGCAAATCCCAAAGATTGCCATTTATATACAACCAGTTCGCAGTATGCGTGTGGTACATCATCCGACGAGTGTTCGTCCTTGATGCCGGTTTTCTTTGTGGGTTAAACAGTTAAAAATACAAGGAGTATAAAAAATGGCAACAGTTATTCGTTTGGCACGCTATGGTGCAAAAAAACGCCCTTATTATCATATCGTCGTAACAGATTCTCGTAATGCACGTAATTCTGGTAATGTTTTGGAAGTTGTTGGTAAATACGACCCAATGCAGGCAAAAGACAGCGATAAACGCGTTATCTTGAAAATAGACGAAGTTAAAGCGTGGTTGGCAAAAGGTGCACAGGCATCTGACCGTGTTTACAAGTTCTTGGCAAATGCGGGGTTGGTAAAACCAAAGGCTATCCCAGTTCAAACAAAAAGACATTTGCAATCTGAAAAAACACAGATGAAAATCAAAGATAAAGCTGACAGATTAGCAAAAATCGCAGAAGAAAAAGCCGCTGCAGAAGCTGCTGCTAAGGCTGCCGCAGAAGCAGAAGCTGCCGCACCAGCAGAAGAAGCAACAGAAGCGGTTGCAGAATAATTTGCAGGTGTTGTTCATATCAATCTGCACAGACATATGTTTGTGCAGATTTTTAACCCGATAAAAATAAAGCAATATGACAAAAAATAAACAAATCTTGGTTGGTAAAATTGTCGCACCCCAGGGAATTCGTGGGGATGTGCGTGTGCAGACATTTACTGAAAAACCATCGGATTTTCAAAAACTGGATATTCACAGTAATCAATTCAAAGATGGCGCTTTTAAATTTGTGCGCGCATTGCCAAACACTAATGTTATAATCGCGAAAATTAATGGTGTTGACGACAGAAACGCCGCAGAATTACTGCGTGGCACAGAACTGTTTATTGAACGTGATGCCCTGCCCGATTTAAAGCAAGGCGAATATTATCAGGCTGATTTGATTGGGTTTGACGTTGTGCGTGATAATAAAATACTGGGACAGATTGCGTGCTTTCAGAATTATGGCGCCGGCGATATTATCGAACTGGATAATGGTGAAATGATGTCTTTTATTGGCGCAACAGTGGATTTAAAAAACAAGGTAATACACATATGTTAGAAAAATTAAGAGCAGTTAAATTTTACTGCGAATCAGATTGTGTCAAGATGCATTGTGGCTGGATGCCGTATGTCAAATGTGCATTGCGCAAACATCTGAATTATAACAGTCGTAGATATAGTGTAACCGGTCCTGAGAAAGCCATTGTTTTAGAACAGGCCTTTAACCTTAATAAAGACGGAAAAATCGTAACTTTTAAGTCCGAGCAGGAAGTTTTGTCAATTCGTCATTTAAAAACAGACAATCTTACAGAAAGAAATCAAGAGCTGTTTAAAAAAATGAAACAAATCTGCGACAATTGTTGTTACAGCACAAAAATTAAGGAATAATCTGCAAAATCAAACAGTGGGGTTATTTTAACACACTTTGTACAAGAATATTGTTCAAATTGTACGGTTCATCAAAATCAGAGATAAAAAAACACAAGGAAACACAGTATGTCAAAGAAAAGTGATGTAGAAAATATTTTAATGTTATTAAAGTATATGGATGCATTTGAACGCGAAGCTGGTATAAAAACAAATACGGTATTTAGAACAACTGCTTTTGATGCGTTTGAACGTATGTTGTTAAATTCACAAAAATACACAGGAAAATAAAAAATGAGTCGTGCTAGCGTATTAAGAAAATACAATTCTGTTGAAGTGAAGTGCGCGAAATTTGGCGCTTTTGGGTGTGCTTTATCCAACTTTGTTAATATGCTGACCCAATATCATGTAATTAAAATAAAACATATACCAAAAGAAAAACGTGTTGTGTTAACACCAGTAAAATACAACGCAGCAAACCTGAGAACGAAATCATTGTTCTATATTGTGTCGGTTATTTGCAATAATTGCCCAAAGTACAATAAAGAAAACGTTAAACAACGTGTGCAAGAAGAACCACAACCAAATATTCAGGCTTCTCCGTACATAACACCCCATGAAGAACAAAAAATTCAAGAAGTCGAGAAGTTGCCAAAAATTTATTGTAAATTGCAGCAAAATAAAAAACAGAACGAAAGATAATATTTTCTGAAGTTTTATGGTATAATAGAAAACAGAAATGCACTTTAATATACTGACAATCTTTCCAGAAATGTTTCCCGGAACACTAAGTGGCGGGGTTGTTGGTCGTGCACTAGACAAGGGAATATGGTCGTATAATACGATTAATATTCGTGATTTTGCAATTAACAATTATGGCAGCGTTGATGATACCCAGTTTGGTGGCGGTGCCGGTATGGTTATGCGCCCTGACTGCTTGGGTGACGCGCTGGATTCTATAAAAAACAAGGGTAAAATCATATACTTTTCACCACGTGGTGTAACTTTGAATCAAAAGTTGGTTCGTGAATTCGTTGCAGACAACAATACAACTTATACCCTGTTATGCGGACGCTATGAAGGAATCGATGAACGCGTAATAGAACAATATGATATTATGGAGTTGTCAATTGGCGACTATATCTTGTCAGGGGGCGAAGTCGCAGCGCAAGTTTTTGTTGACAGTTGCGTTCGTCTGTTAGATAATGTGGTGCACGGTGGTGCAGATACCACCGAAAATGAAAGTTTCGAAATCGGCGGGCTTGAATGGCCATTATATACCCGTCCGTCAGTATGGCGTGGACAAAGTGTCCCAGAAGTCCTGCTGTCCGGCCACCATGGCAATATCGAACGGTGGCGGAAACAACAATCGGTTGACATAACAAAAAAACGTCGGCCGGACTTAATAAAGGAAAATGAAAAATGAGCATTATTAAAAAAATCGAAGCTGCCCAGATCGCAAAATTAGCGGGCGATAAAAAAATCCCAAACTTCAAGGCTGGGGATACATTGAAAGTTCACGTCAAAATTAAAGACGGCGACAAATTCCGTATTCAGGTTTTTGAAGGCGTTGTTATCGCACGTGATGGCGGTATGGGTAATAATGCATCCTTTACAGTACGTCGCGAATCTTATGGCGTTGGTGTAGAACGCAAGTTCCCACTGTACAGCCCTGCGATTGAAAAGATTGAAAAAATCCGTATCGGTAAGGTTCGTCGTGCAAAACTGTTCTTCTTGCGTGGTTTGTCAGGCAAAAAAGCGCGTATCGTCGAAGATTTGTCTGCAACAAGTGCAGAAAAGGCAGCAAACAAATAATTATATATTTGTTAATATTAGAAAAACCGCCATTTCGGCGGTTTTTTGTTGCTTAACGAGAAAATTTTCTGGCATTTTCGATAAACGGATTCATCAAAGGCACAGGTTTATAACATGTCTTTTCAACACAAACATTTATACAATGTGCATGATTTTTAAAATCATAATCTTGGATATGTATATGCCCATGAATATTTGCAACATTAGGAGATGCACTGAATTCCGGCAAAGGTTCATGTGATAGCAAAATGTAATTTTCTGCATCATAAATAGGATGCGAAAAAACCTTATCGAATCCGCATGACAACCACCATGTTTCAGAATGATTTCTGTCATGGTTGCCAAGTATTAAATATTTACGTCCATTTAATCGTTGTAATAAGTTTGCAACCTTTTCTTTTGACGCACCGTACATAACGTCGCCCAGCCAATAACAAATATCGTATTTTGTGATAACATTATTGTAATTCTGAATCAACTGCTGATTCATTTCGTGAACGTTCTGAAACGGACGTTTACCCAATTCAATAATACGTTCAGAATCAAAGTGCGGATCAGAATAAACAAATTTCGCCATAGTTTTTCACCTTTGGTTATAAGGTTTTTAAATCTTGGTTTAATGATTGTATCTTTTGAACAATCGTGTTCCACGATTCCGCGGGGGCAATAAAATGCTTGGCCGCCATTTTAGTATAATCATCTTCCAGTTTGTATAACACAGTATCGTTGGGTAATAAATTAATATCACAAGTCTTGATATCAGAGCTGATACCGCGCGTTGTGTGACGCGCCTGATATTTCGCAATATCTGTTAACATATTTTGTGTCGCATCCAGTACAACCCTGGGCGCCAATATTGCAACATCGTAATAATGCCGTGAATAACATTGATCAAAACGCGGGCGCGCCGCCACAGAATTGCAGTGTAATGCAAAAATCTTGTCCCAGAACGTTTGTTCATACGCAGCAGTCGGAATCACGGGATTTAACGCCACCCCTGTCGAATAAGGAACAACGGTTTTATACGATATTGCAGACTTTTGATACTGGCGCGGAATTATTTCAACACACAATTCTTGCGTTGATGTATCATGTTCTGATTTGTATAAAATATGCAATACAGGATGAGTTAGCCATTGTTCATTATTATTCAAGCTGCGCCACTCGCGATCCGTAACAATCAAGAAACGCTGATCTTGGTTAATAATATAATTAAATTTAGGCTTTAACACATCAAACACAAATTCTTTGAATTTATCATTAAATCTGCGCAAGCGATTTCCTGTGCGATTATCCGGCAGTTCTTCAAAGTCAGAACACGCCAAGTCTATGTCTTGACCGATGCGCGGACTAAGACGGTATGCCTTGCTTAATGAACCGCCACCTGCGAATACAAAGTTTTCACTGATATAACCGTCAGAAAATAATTCAGATAATATGCGACATTCCAGCCGATCTTTTTCGGCCATTTTTACGTCTGTTGTGTAAAGATGTTTTTGTTCGTATAATATGTTTGTCATACTTGTATATATAGCACACAATACCCGTTTGTCAACAATTTTATTAGTTTGACATTATTTGTACTGGTATGTAATAATTCGCAGTATGAAAAAAGTATTTATATTTTTATTTTCTGTTTTTATGCCCGTGGTCGCAAATGCGTATATTGAAAAAAGCACTGCTGTTTTGCGCGTACTGGATAAAGACGCGGGAAAGGTGTACGAACATTCAGTCACCGTGGGTGACACTTTGCAATTTGGCAAATTGAATATTATTGTGAAAAATTGCAAACAAACAGATCCTTTTCAGGCAGAAGATTTCTTTGCGTTTATTGAAATTTCTGAACGCGACAAAGGACAAGTTTATGGAAATTGGATGAGTCGTAATGAACCAGGACAAACCCCATTACAACACCCGGATTATGATGTATGGCTGGTAAAATGCGAATAAAAAAGAGTGTTTAAATGAAATGTTTTCATAATTTAACCGCGTATATGTTAGGTAACGAAAAACACGAATACACGCCAGGAGAACAATGGTGGCCATTTGATACACGTGTTTGGTTGTGCCAGAATATGGCCATTGCAGAGAAAATCTTGCATAAATCACAACAACAAACAGACGGTGCTGTTTGGACCGATATTTATCGCGTAACCGCAAAAGATATAATTTGCGAACAGTCAAATCGGGGATTATTATACACCAATACCCCGACCAAAATTTTTGTTGAAAAGAAGGTTCTTTGTCGTGAGCCAACACCAATTTTCTCAGAAGAAACCTTGCTTAAAAACGCAAAACAAATATCGCCGGTTATTTCTAATTTTATGAAAAGTTGGGAACATTAGGGAGAGATAACAATGGATTTTATAAAAAAGTATTTTAAAATATTTGTCGGTGTTGCCGCGTTAATATTTGTAATTGTTATTTTCTTTTTTGCACAGCAAGGTGGCACACTGGAAACCGGCACATTACAAGATTGGAAAACTGCTGCGACAGAGCGCAGAATCGCTGCTGCACAAATTTTGACCGGCACTGATATGGATATGACTTTGTTGGTTGCGTGCGTTGATAAAATGGCCACCCTGCCCGACAGCAATGAAATGATGGTGCGCGACGCTATTTCTTTGTGTCACACAGGAATAAAACTGAAAGAAAATTTGTAATTAATCAATAGTATGACGGTCTAGAAAAATGAACAATGATAATATAATTCAAATAGATATGGGATCATTAGACAGTAACAATCACAGCGAACGTCCTGTGTTATGTCTGGGAATTGAATCTTCGTGTGACGAAACATCTGCCGCGATTGTAGATAGTGATAAAAACATATTGTCTCATATTGTGTATTCGCAAATTCCTGAACATCAAAAGTTTGGTGGTGTTGTTCCTGAACTGGCGGCACGCGCCCATATTTTGGCGATTGACGCCGTAATAAAACAGACGCTGGAAAATGCCAACAAAAACATCGAAGATATTGACGTAATCGCAGCCACCGCAGGACCAGGCTTAATTGGAGGCGTATTGGTCGGATGGATGGCGGCAACAGGAATCGCACAATCTTTGGGCAAACCATTGGTTGCAGTTAACCATCTGGAAGGACATGCATTAGTACCACGATTGAAAGCAACACGGGCAGATGGCAGTGGTGAAAATACAGATGTTGAATTCCCTTATTTATTAATGCTGGCATCTGGTGGGCATTGTCAAATACTGTTGGTCCAAGGTGTCGGAAAATACAAATTGATTGGACAAACGCTGGACGACAGTGCTGGCGAAGCATTTGACAAGGTTTCAAAAATGCTGGGGCTGGGATATCCTGGGGGGCCGATTGTTGATAAACGCGCACAATCAGGAAACAGCAATGCATTTGCCTTTCCACGACCTTTGTGCGATAAACCAGGATGTGATTTCTCGTTCAGCGGCATAAAAACCGCAGCACGTACATTTCTGGACCGTGCAACACAGCCGTTAACTGACGAATATATAGACGATTTTTGTGCGTCTTTTCAAGCGTCTGTTGTAGATTGCATCATAAACCGTTTAACAAATGCCTTGAAAGATACGCGCGTAAAAGAAGCCGCACCAAAATTTTTGGTCGTTGCGGGCGGCGTCGCCAAAAACAGCGCAATACGCGCAGCAATGGAACAATTTGCAACAAAAAACAACTTAATTTTTGCTGCACCTCCGATGAATTTATGTACTGATAACGGTGCAATGATTGCATGGGCAGGACTGGAAAACTTTAAGATTGGAAATGTCGTAACAGAACCTGTCGCACCCCGCCCCAGATGGCCATTAACAGAATTATAAACAATATTGTTTAACGTGAAACTCCCTGTATTGATGCCGGTGTGAACACAAATGATTTCGCACAATTGTTTGTCATCGCCTTTTTAGCCGCTTCATACATTTGATTGGTTAAATTTACTGTGCCTTGCAATAATTTTACACGGATTTTATGGCCGGCATCATTTGGTCGTTTTAATATTTCCATAGCAGAGCATTTAACCGAATACAACGCATTACGCAAATCAACCAAAGACCTGTTCGTTTCGGTTTTTATCGGATGTTTTGCCGGTATTTTATTTAATTCAGAAATAAGTCTGTCAATGTTCAGCCAATTTAAATTTGCATAATTGCCATACAACATATCGTGCGCATTTTCATATTTTGCATCCGTAATATCAATAACAGATAATGTTTTCGTGTTTGAATCATAAAAAACATTATGTTCATTCATATCACCATGAGAAAACACAACGTTTGCATCATTTAATGATTCTTTATCAAAAAACGCCTTGGCCTTTTTTAGATCTTCTATGTCTTGTTTGTTTAGATATTTTTTCATGTGATTAATGGCATACGCAAACGTATTTTTAACATCTGATTTTGCGTCTGTCGATATGTCAAAAAATTCAGATTGCGTCAACACAGGTTTATATGTGGCCATATCATTAATAAAATTAGCCAATCCGCGATATATAATGTGTTGGTCTGCATCAGACAATGTTTCAACAAACGCCGCCGTCAAAGGCTGTCCAAACACACGTTCTTCTTCGACAGATAAGTTTGCACATGAAATATTTATTATTTGTGGGACAAAATACGTTGGATTATTTTTCGCACGTAAAAACGCCTGAATATTTTGTGCTTGCTTTTGCTTGTTAAGCCAAACAGTTTGTTGTGACGCACTTTTTAATCTTATCGGGCGTTTCATAACAGTATTACCAAGAGAAAAAACAGCCGTCTCACGCGGGGAATTCGTATTTATTTGTTGCAATTTTTCCGGATTATTCATAATATACCCTTATAAATATATAAACTAACAATCTAGATTATACCAATAAAAATATGCAAAAACCAGAACCTTTTGTTAAGCCAGATATGATTTTTAGCGTATCAGACGCATCTGCACTGCTTAAAAACGTTGTTGAAACGGCTTTTCCAAGGATTAAAATCCGTGGGGAACTGTCGCAAATTACACGCGCAACATCTGGGCACATATATATGACCATCAAAGATTCTGGGGCCGCAATTTCTGTTATTGTATGGCGTGGAACACCACTGAATTTCAAACTTGAAGACGGTCTTGAAGTCGTTATAACAGGACGGTTCACAACATATCCTGCACGCAGTAATTATCAAATAATTGCCAGCGAAATAGAAATGGCAGGCGTTGGCGCAATTCTGAAAATGCTGGAAGAAAGAAAACGCAAATTGGCTGCCGAGGGGTTGTTTGACGAATCCAGAAAAAAAACATTGCCAAAACTGCCTACAACCATCGGTGTTGTTACCAGCCCAACCGGCGCAGCTTTTCAAGATATTCAAAACAGATTACGTGAACGGTTTCCTGTGCATGTATTATTGTACCCAGCAACAGTTCAAGGCACAACAGCTGCGGCAGAGGTTGCGGCAGGTATCGAATATTTTAATAAAATGCAGAATGTTGATGTTATTATCGTCGCACGTGGTGGCGGTTCACTAGAAGACTTGTTACCTTTTTCCGAAGAAATTGTTGTACGCGCTGCCGCGGCAAGTAAAATACCATTGATTTCTGGCGTTGGACACGAACCAGATTGGATGTTAATAGATTTTGCTGCCGATTATCGCGCACCAACCCCAACAGGTGCAGCCGAAGCGGTTGTTCCAACAAAAATATCACTGATACAAGACTTAGATAATTTGTGGATTCGGTTGTCCGGAACATTTACAACACGATTAATAAACGCTAAGCAACGTATAGAATCTATTAATATTAAAAGCCCAAAACAAATGTTGATGGAACAAACACAACGTTTAGATGATGCTGGACGCGCACTGAATATCATTATAAATACAAAAATGGTTGCAGCACAACAAAAGATGGAATTAGTATCAGGATTTTCAAACATACTGCAAAATCGTATGAATGTATTGGGTCAATCTGTGCATCATTTGGGACAAATGCTACAATCTCTTAGTTACAAAAGCGTATTAAGTCGTGGATACGCAATCGTACGCGACACAAACGGCAACATAATCAGTCGAACAGACGCTGGGGCCCCACACACAATAGAATTTGCAGATGGTGTTATACAACTGTAACATAAAACCGCCATTGGCGGTTTTTTATCGTATTTTGCGTTGAAGTTCTAAGAACAAGCATAAATTTTTATAAACATTAAGTGTTGGTTTTATTTTGTTTTGATTCAAACATTCTGCAACATCAAGACTAAATCTAATTGCATCAAAAAATGTTAGTTTTTTATAAAAATACTTTACCATTCCTTGGTGCAAGGAATTTGTTAATATATCGACATAACGTTTGTTGTCTGTTTTATAAGAATGAACCAATGTTTCGTTATAACCATATTTTGTCGCAGTTTTATCGTTATAAACTTTTACTATATCGCCCTTTTGCAATATCGGCTGCTGACGATATACAGAAAACTCATGTTTTATTAAGTTTTTTGTCATTGCAGGGCTGACAAACAGACGTTGATGTCCCGCATCAGGAAATGCATCCTGTACGATAAATTTTTCCATTTTTTTATTCCTTGATTAATGTTTTTGCCATAGAAATTGATTCAGGCGTTATTTCTGCACCACTGATTATACGGGCAATTTCCCCTATTCTTTCATCAGGACCGATTTCACAAACCATGGTCGTTGTTTTATCGTTTTCAATATGTTTTGAAATTTTAAAATGACAATCCGCATAACCCGCAACCTGTGCAGAATGAGTTATAACCAATGCCTGATTGTGTTTAGCTAAACGATTTAATCTTGCACCCACAGCAGACGCCGTTGCGCCGCTGATTCCTGTATCAACTTCGTCAAAGACAAATGTGTGCACATCGTTTGTGCCTGCCAAGATAACGCGCATAGCCAACATCAGTCGCGCCAATTCGCCACCAGAAGCAGATTTATGCAGTGGTGCAAATGGCGCACCTGGGTTTGTTTTTATCATAAACGTTATATCATCTGTACCAACAATGCTGGACATAGCAGCGGTGAAATCGGTCGAAAAATCTGCATTACCCAACTTTAAGTCAGGTAATTCACACAATATAGCATCACGTAATTTATCGGCCGCAACACGACGCATATCAGACAAATGTGCCGCTATATCTTCGTATTTTTTACGATTTTCTGAAACAATTCGTGTTAATTTTTGTAATTCTGCATCAGAATTGTCTATTTTATTCAATTGTTCCTTCATCTGTTGCAACAAAGAAGGCAATTCGTCCGATTGAACACGGTGTTTTCGCGCAGCAGTACGAATTGCAAACAAACGCTCTTCAACAGATTCAAGATTGTCTGTATCAACATCGTCTGGTTCCAACGACTGAGAGATTTGCGCAACAGATTCCGCAATGTCATATAATTTATCAATCTGTTCCGAATACGGATTTTCTTCGCCCTTGATACGTTGCAAAATATGCGCAACATTAAACAACTGAGATTCAATAGTGTTTCCACGTGGCGCAAGTGCTTCTAACGCCTCGTTAAGAATGGCAGTGTTTTTTTCTGCATTCATCATTATCGTACGTTTGGCTGACAAATCGTCTTCTTCACCAACCTGTGGTTTTAATGCAGACAATTCCGATACATTATGTTCCAGAAAATCACGTTCCGAAGCACTGCGACGTAATAATTCTGTCAGACTATCAAATTGCTGTTGTGCGTCATGATATTGTTTATATGCCACCTGCACAGCAGCTAGAACGTCTTCAAAACCATCTATATTATTTGACGCATAAGCATCCAATGTGGCACGATGCGTCGATTGATTTAACAAAGCATGATTTGCAAATTGACCATGTATTTCAACCAAAGCATCACCGACCTGTTTTAATGTTTTGACAGAAACAGGAACATCATTAATCCATGCACGACTTTTGCCGTCTTGGGTTAATGTGCGACGTAAAATTAAACCGTCTGTAATATCTATATCAAATTCTGATAACACAGGCACGATTTCAGACGGAACAGAATCAAATATTGCCGTAACAGACGCACTGTCGCAACCGTGACGTATTAATCCCGTATCAGAACGCGCACCCAACGCCAAAGACAACGCGTCCAACAATATACTTTTACCGGCACCTGTTTCACCAGTTAATATGTTAAGACCAGCGCCAAATTCAAGATTTAGACGTTCTATCAAAACAATATTATTTATATTCAGACCTATTAACATGTTGCGGATTATAAAGCCTTGGCTATACTGTTTCCAGAAAAAAATTATGCGTCCACAATATATACCCTTTGATTTTGTATTCTGGATATATTTGTTGAACCAGTTTTATATACTCGTGAACCTGTGAAACATATTTGTCATGATATGTATCACAACAGGTATCGGTTTTATAATCAATAATATCTACAATCTTGGTATCGTGATTAACGCACATACGATCAATCCGACGCGAAACAAACCGACCATTTACTGTACCGGCCACAGGAACTTCTGTTTTTGAATTTTCGCAAAAAAACGATACTAGATTGGGATGCTGTTTTATTTTGTTAATTAAATCAATATCTCCAACCGTTTTTGTATCAGAAATAAGCACCCGTTGCAATTTTTTGTGTGTTTTTGTACCCGCTTCAATCGCGTATTGCGTTTTTTCTTGTTCTGATAAAAGATTATGCAATGTCTTCATTTGTTATCCTGATAAAATCCGATTGGTCTGACGTTGAAAATACGCGCCATAATTGTGTATGCCAAGATTTTTCTGGCGCCGAACTTGTAGCGCTGTATCCATATATATACAATATGTCACGCGCCCGTGTCATCGCAACATACAACAAGCGATAATATTCCGCCAATTTTTTATCTGCACATTGTTCAGACAGCGTGTTATATATCGCACTATCAGCCGCACCAACACCCCACAGCCACACAGGGGCGCGACCCGTTTCAAGTGACAATATCTTTTCTGACTTTGGCATACGTACTGTATCAACCAAAAAGACAACAGGCGCTTCCAGACCTTTGCTGCCATGAACCGTTACAATACGCACCCCAGACGCAGTATTCATATCGCGAACAACTTCGCTGCCACCAGTTATAAACCATTTTAAAAAATCTCGCATTGTGCCGGATTGAGTACGCTCATAAGACAAACATATTGTTATAAATTCTTCCAGCGGATCAATAACCTGTGCCCCCAAGGCAGAAACAAAACGCTGACGTGTATTATCTGTGTTTAAAACGTTACAGAAAAAAGAGTATGGCGATAAATTCTGAGCATTATCTTTAATCGTTGTCAGACGGGCATAAACGTCGGGCAATGACTGTTCAAGAACTTCGTAAACAGTTATTGTTTTTGCGTCTGAATCAGACTGTTTTATTGTACGATTGGTATCATTTCGTATTGCGCATAATTTATAAATATCAACTTCTTTCAAATAAAACATTGGACTTTTTAATACACAACACAAACTGAAATCGTCTGTATCATCCAGACACCAACGGACCAAATTCAACAAATCACGAACAAGTGGAAAATCCGGCAACGAAATTCTGTCGCTGCCCGCAACTGCAATATTGCGACGCTTTAATTCTGCAACCAACGGTGCCGCCAATAAACTGCGTCGTTGAACCAATACCATAATGTCACTTGGCTGATATTTGTTAGTATTCAAAACCCGTTGTATCTCATCGGAAATATCGTTTATATATCCGGTCAAAGACGTATCTGTATCATCTTGTTTCGAATACAGTTTATTTATATGAACATACCCCTTGTCATGCAAACGAAAACACTTATGAGAATTATTAACAAATCCTGTCAAATCACGAACATCTTTGTCTGAAAAGAAACTATCAACTGTATTTAATATTGGCGCCACAGAACGAAAACTTTGCGCCAGCGGAATTTCTTGGATATCACGCATATTATTTTTTATTTGCGCCGCTATTTCTGCACGACTGTGTGAAAAAGCACTTGGATCTGCCCCCTGAAATCCGTATATAGACTGTTTTGTATCACCAACTACAAACATAGAGTTTGGCATTTGCGATGTTTTTGAACTGGCAAAAAAATCGCCGGATATCATACGCAATATATCCCATTGTAACGGCGATGTATCTTGCGCTTCGTCAACCAAAATATGCGATAAAGATACATCCAACTGAGATAAAACCCAACCCATAGTTGCAGAATCAGAAAACAACTTTCTGGTGTATAAAATTAAATCATCAAAATCCAGCAAATTATGTTCTTGTTTTATTTGATGATACTTTTTGTTAAACGCAACACACAAATCAAATAATGCAACTGTATCTTGGAATATTGTACGGTTTATGTTTTGTTGATTTATCTGATAAACACGCATTGCTTCGGATGTTAAAAAATCATTTTTTAAAATCTTGACTTGTATATTTCCATCCTGCTTTAAGTATGCCGTTTTATATTTTTCAAAATCAACCGTCGTATCAATGTATTGTTTTGTTAATGTTATAATCTTATCCAGATAGTCCACCGGTGTTTTTTTACTTTTTTGTATTTCTGTTGCAGTTTCTATTATTTTTTCCAGTTCATCAGCATTATTTTCCGAGCAAATCAAATCATCCAGTTTTAAAAAATTATAAGTCGTATCAATAAAATATTTTCTGTAATTAATAATATCGTTTATTTGAAACAAGTCCCTGTACTTGCTGCTTAGCAACCCCAGCAGATCATCTAAAAAATTTTCCGATACGCGTTCTACTATCCGTTCAAACGCCGTAAACACCACAGTGTCTTCGTACGAAGTATTAATCAATCGATTAAATGCCTCTTGTAATAAAATCTTTTGTGGGGCACCCGACACCAAAGACCAAGACGGAGAAATTCCAGCCTCTATTGGAAAACGACGTAAAATCTCTTCGCAAAAGCCATGAATTGTCTTTATTTTTAACATATCAGGATTGTCGATATAGTAAAAAAATATTTCACGCGCATGCGCAATATCTATATCGCTGGGGCTGACATGTTCTGCAACCGAAAACAACGCGTCACGTAAATCATCGTCCGACATCATTGCCCAACCACGCAGCGCGGCCAATATACGATTTCGCATTTCTCCGGCCCCTGCATTAGTATATGTCAAACACAGTATCCCACTGTTTTTACAATCTGCACTACGAAACATTATACGCAACAACCGTTGCACCAAAACACTGGTTTTGCCGGTACCCGCGTTTGCTTGGACCCAGACATTTTCTGCCGGATTAGCCGCAAAATCTTGTTCTGGTGAAAGAATCTGTTTTTTTGCCATTTCTGCCCTTGCTTTATGTATAGGATTTTAGTATAAATCAAACTGAACTGCAAGTTATATAAAATATTGCATTGTATAGGGAGAATAAGGATGGAAATTTCACAATTTTTAATTGTCGCTGGTGCTGTTATAAGCGGAATGTTATGTATTTCTTTAATTGTATTATTTTTTGTGTCCAGAAAATCACAAAAAACCATGCAATCTTTACTAACCATTATAACCCAACCGCAACGCGCCAAGATCGAAGATGCTGTTCGTGTTCTGGAAACAATTTTAGCAGACGAAATAAATAAAATAGAACAAAGTTTCCAAACTATGCGTAATACATTAGATGCACAAATACAGTCTGCGAACGAATTAAATTCCGCATTAACAATTCAAAACGAACAACTGGTCAACAATGCAAACAATGCAACACAACAAATGGAAACAATGTATCATAAATTAAATGATACAGTTAACACTATGGGCGATATAACAACATCAGATTCTTGGGCAAACACAAAATTAACAACAGAAAATTTTCAAACAAATATCAATTCGTTACTTGAACAAATTAAACTAACTTCTGAAAACACTATACAACAAACAACATTGCTGCAAACCCAGATTGATTCATGGATAGAAAGTGGAAAAACACTGGCAGAAAACCTGCAAGAAGAATTTAAAACTAACGCAGATCAAATGAAAAATATTTCTGCTGAATCAGAAGAATTGCAAAATAAATTAAAATCCTTGAACAATTCTACCGCAGAAGGTTTCAACAATGTAAAAACAGCTGCCGCAAACTATGAAGAAATAATGATAAGAAACGATAGATTGCTGGATGGACATTTGGATAAGTTAGATGCATTTAGCAAACAATCTAAGAAACAATTAACCAGCCAAATGAACACTTTAACAAACACCGCCAACGTTGTTGCTGGTCAAGTACGTCTGGTCGAAACATCAATAGACAAACAAACAAATAAATTAACAAATGTTGTAGAAACACTGATGAATACCGCCGCATCAACCGAAGGTGCCGTACGCGGAATATCCAGCGAACTGGCAGGCTTAACAAATCGTTTTGACAGTGAAATCAAAGAATTTGCCACCGGTGTCGTTTCCGAATTAAAAACTGTTTCTGGGGTTGCAAACGCTACATTAGAAAACACCAAAGAAGCCGCCGGCGCATTCTCGGAGTCTGTAAAAGCCATGGCAACAGGTGTTCGTGAAACATTAATTGAAATGAATACCGCACATACACAACTGTCAGGGCAATCAGAAAATCTGATAAAAATGTCCAGCGACACAACAGCACAACTGCAACCTTTGTCCGCATTGATTGAAAAATATTATTCAGCCCTGCCCGACCTGTCGCGCGGCAGTATAGAAGCAAGCGAAACATTAGAAAATATTGTAAGCAGCTTGAACGAAAAGTTGAACCTGATGAAAGAAACTGTTGCACAATCAACAACAGCGGTATCTGAATCTGCAACAAAACTGGAAGATTTGGCCGGTGCATCACGCCAACAAATGATTGACCTGATGTCCGATTATGCCAAGGCTGTAAATACAATGCAAACATTGAACAAACAAATGATGGTTGCACGCGCATCCGCACCAATGGACGCGATAAAAACAGCCCCAACACAATCTTTTGGCCACATCAGTTCTAATGATTTTTTAGCAAACAGCGAACAAATGTTAAAAAATCTGCATGAACAATCAATGGATTTGACCCGTGTCGCAGGCGCAGAAATTCCTGATATAGTGTGGAAAAAATACCACGCAGGGGACAAGACAATATTTTCTAAGTGGTTGGCAAAAATGCTGGGGGCAGCAGACAAGAAACGTATCCGCGATATGATAAAGTCAGACACAGTATTTCGTCGTCAAGCAGCACAATTCGTTCATGGATTTGATAAAATTTTGACAAACGCACAACAAACAGACAATCCAGATAAAGTGTCGGCCGCACTGATAAAAACAGATTTAGGACACATATATATAGCATTAAAAAGTTATGTATAAAAAAACACCCAGAAATGGGTGTTTTTTATTTTTTAGAAAAAACTTATTTTTTCCAAAACGCAAAGCCACGACGACTTGATTTTTCATCGCGCTGTTTGCGATCTTCGATTGCACGTCTGCGTTCCGCGCGTCTTTCTTGGAATCTGCGTGCAGATTCTTCGTCACGCTGAACAAGATTGATTGTTGTTGCAGACAATTTTCCGTTACGAACTTCTTCTTCAAATTCAACAATATCATTTTCATTTAAAAATCTGATACCCGCCGCTTTTAATGAACTGGAATGAACAAAAACATCATCTGTATTTCCGTCCGCATTTGGTGCATCTGGTATTATAAAACCAAAACACTTTTTACCATTGTACCATCTTACTTTTCCTTGACGCATAATCGTAATCCTTTGTTATGCTTGTTATGGTTCTGTAAGA
>JAZQRR010000013.1:0-17291 GCA_045629645.1 Candidatus Enterousia sp.
ATAAGAACTTTTGTTTGTTCTGGGGTTTCAGCATACATTAATGCTGTTGCGCCATCACCGCGGATATTGCTTTTTACATTGACATCAGCCCCGGCTTCGATAAGAACTTTTGTTTGTTTTGTATTTTTTGCATACATCAAAGCGGTTTGAGCAGCCATGTCTTTTGCATTTACATCAGCCCCGGCTTCGATAAGAACTTTTGTTTGTTCTGCATTTTTTGCATACATCAAAACGGTTCTACCAAACTTGTCTTTTGCGTTGACATCTGCCCCGGCTTCGATAAGAACTTTTGTTTGTTTTGCATTTTTTGCATACATCAATGCTGTAATGCCTTCACCGTCTTTTGCATTAACATCTGCCCCCGCGGCAAGCCAATGGGCGGTTTTAATTGCAGATTTCGCAAGAATCAATTCTAGATTCAATATTTGTTTCGGATAGCTCATAATAAATCCATTGTTTATCAAGGTTAAGGGTGTTTGTTTAAATTGATTATAGTACAAAAACCAAAAAAGTCAAGTTGTTGTTCAAATAAAATGTTGCATTTTGTTTGTGTTGTTATATAATAAAAATATGTTGTTAAGAAAATATATCTTTTCTGTAAATGTATGTTGGCGCATCGCCGCCTAAGGTATTTTTTGCGCCCCGCCCATGGGAATTATAATTTTGGGCTTTTAATTTCAAGATAAAAACATTAAAATAACATACAAGAAAAGGTAATTATTATGTCAAATACAGAAAAAATCGTTTTAACAGGTATTAAACCAACTGGGACACCACACTTGGGTAATTATGTTGGTGCATTGAAACCATTAATTGAACAGTCGCAAACCCAGAAAACATTTATGTTTATTGCGGATTTGCACGCATTGAATTTGATTCATGATGCAAAATTAATAAGGCAATATACACATGAAATAACTGCATTATTGGTTGCGCTGGGGCTAAACTTGGACAATGCGGTATTGTTTCGTCAGTCTGATATTGATGAAATCTATCAATTAAATACATTTTTGATGAATGTAACGCCCAAGGGTTTAATGAACCGTGCGCACTCTTACAAGGCCGCAATGGACAGAAATATTGCTGCCGGCGAAGATGTTGATTCTGGTATCAATATGGGCTTGTACACATATCCGATTTTAATGACAGCGGATATTTTATTGTATAATTCTGATATTGTGCCTGTTGGCGCGGACCAGAAACAGCATGTTGAATTTGCGCGTGATATTGCGGGATATTTCAATAAAACATATGGCGAAACATTTAAACTGCCAACACCTGTGATTGGTCGTGATACGGGGATTATCCCTGGTCTGGATGGCAGAAAGATGAGCAAGTCTTATGATAACACAATCCCACTGATGGCACCGGAAAAAGAATTGAAAAAGAAAATCATGCGCATTATCACAGATTCTAAAACACCAGAAGAATCAAAGAATCCTGATGAATCCACAATTTATCAGTTGTATAAACATTTTGCGTCTGAATCTGAAATCGCAGAATTTGCTGAAATGTTTCGTGCGGGTGGTATGGGGTATGGTACCGCAAAAACCATATTGTTTGAACGGATTAATTCTGTCTTGTCTGGACCACGGACAGAATATGAACGTTTAATGGCAAATCCGGACCTGATTGAAAAAATCTTGCAAGACGGTGCATCGCGTGCGCGTCCTGTGGCGGCGGAAACATTGGCACGTGTCAAGCGGGCAATGTTGGGGTAATCTGAAAATCATAGGAGAGAGAATATGAAAAAATCGTTTTTATATCTTGGGTGCACACTGGTTATTTCTGTGCTGACAGTTTTGATGTTCTGTGTATTTGAATCAGAAAAAACACCCAGAACAATATCTGTTAATGGGGAATGTTTGACAACTGCGCCACGGGACAAGACGGCGATAACGTTGCGTGTTTCTGTTTTGGATGACAGTGCTGCTGAATCAATGCGTGTGGCAACAACCCAAATGTCAGAAATTACCAATTATTTAAAAACTTTGCCGGTGGAAATGCAAACAACGCAGTTTAATTCTTATGAAAAGACAGAATGGAATCGCGAAGCGCAAAAAAATGAAATCTTGGGCATAGAAACAACTGTTGCCGTAGAGGTTTCTGCATCTTCAATAGATACGATTGAAACAGTATTGTCTCATTTTGCAGGTCAATCAAATGTGTTCACAGAAAATTTGCGTATGTATTCCAGTCCAGAAACGTTAAAACCAATAATGGACCGTTGTATGGCGGTTGCTGTACAAGACGCGCGCACACGTGCATCAGTTTTGGCGTCTGCCGATAATATGCGCGCCGGACGTATGTTATCAGTGTCTTATGTTTCAGATACAAATGATATTGCATATCCAGCCAATGGAATGTTGCGTACCAAGATGGTCGCTGCGTCTGCTGTTGCGGATGGCGCAATTGTATCGCGCGACACAGATGTATCAGTATCTGTATCAGCAGTGTTTGAAATAAAATAGAAATAAATGAACGATTTTGTTGCGGAATTTTTGGCATATCTTGGGCAAACAAAGCAGTATTCTGTGCATACTGTTACGGCCTATGATTCTGATATCCAAGACTTTTTTGCTTTTTATCAAGGTTTTATTGGTGCCGCGTTATCATTGTCTGATTTATCGCGCGCGGATACGATATGTTTTCGATCATATTTGGCGGATCGCCAGCGTCGTGGTCTGTCTCATAAATCAACTGCGCGCGCGTTGTCTTCGTTACGCAGTTTTTATAAATTTTTGGCACGTCATCACGGTATAAAAAATGATGCTATTGGCATAATTTCTTCGCCCAAGGTACCGCGAAAATTATCCAAGGCCATTGATCCGATTGACGTTGAACATATGCATGGCGCAATCAAAGCCGTTGATGCAACAGAACCGTGGTTGGCGGCGCGCGATTGGGCATTAGTGTTGTTGTTGTTTGGTTGTGGTCTGCGTATATCCGAAGCGTTGTCTTTACATAACAGTGATATATCTGGGCGTCCTGATGCATTGCGTATTCTTGGCAAAGGTGGCAAGGTTCGTTTGGTTCCGGTATTACCTGTTGTGTGGGATGCGATTGAACGGTATGTTTCTGCACGTCCGTTTGGTGGTGATATTAATGACGAACTGTTTCGCAGTGTTCGTGGGTTACCGATGTCGCCTCGTATGGCGCAAAAGGTTATTGAAAACTTGCGTAATTATTTACAGTTACCTGATTATGTAACGCCCCATGCGTTACGCCACACATTTGCAACCGCGTTATTGGCAGGTGGTGCAGATTTGCGCAGTCTGCAAGAATTGTTGGGACATTCATCATTATCTACGACACAACTGTACACCAAGGTAAATATGGCGCAAATCAGTGATATTTATGCGCATGCGCACCCGCGTGCCCAAGATTAAAGAATTTTTTCCAACCCAACCAGATTTATACCAAAACGTTTTGCATAGTTTTGTGCAGCACCAAACTTGTGCGCCAGGTGTATTGCACTGTGTGCATCATCGGATATAAACATTGGTATTTTATTTTCTGCGCACATTTTCATAATTCTTGGGGCAGGGTGCGGAAAAGGTTGTTCTTCGCTGTACAATGCCGTATTTATTTCCACGGGCAACTTTTGTTTTGCGATAACTTCAACTGTTTCGCGTTCTAAATCTGCCCATTTTTCTTCGGTGCCTGTATCTCTGCGTCTTGGCAGGTCTAAATGGGCAATAATGTTGCACAATCCAGACTTTGCAACATATTGAATTTGTTTCCAGTATGCCTTGATCAAGTTATCAGCCATTTCTGGTGTTGCACGCATAATGTCATACATATTGTAAATTTTACCATCATATTCAATAAAGTGTGCAGACCCAATGACATAATCTGGCTTTAATATATCCAGTGTTTTTCTAAAATTTTTCTTCCAATCATCACCGGAAAACATATCTACTTCCATTCCGCGCAGAATATTTATCTTGTATTGTGTGGCAATGTGTTCCAGTTCTTGTTGTTCTTTCAAGAAGTGTGAAGTAGTTTTTTGGAAATCTGTGTTATAAATATTTGCATGCGTGCTTTGTTTTAGTTTTTTATACAATTCAGTATTTTCAAATTTTGGGTTTACAATAAAATGATCAGAAAAACCGATAGTTTTAAACCCTTTTTTGGCTGCTATTGCGGCCATTACTTGTGGAGTATTGTATCCATCAGAAATTGTTGTATGCGTATGAATTGTAAAATTTTGATTCATTAAAAAGTAACCTTTGGCGTTGTTTTTTCGCTTTCGTCGATTTCAAACATTTTTTCAGTTTTAATATTAAAAATGTTCGCAACAATATTCGAAGGAAATTGTTCTATTTGTGTGTTCAGTCCCATAACGACTGTATTATAAAACTGTCTGGCAGCCTGAATTTTTGTTTCCGTATCGGTCAATTCTTGTTGTAATTCCAAGAAATTCTGATTTGCTTTTAATTCAGGATAATTTTCTGCCACCGCAAACAAAGATTTTAATGTTTGTGTGATTTTGTTTTGTGCATTTGCGCTGTCTTGTCCATCCGTATTCATGGCGGTTGTGCGTGCCCGTGTTAATTCAGTCAATGTTTCTTTTTCATGTTTTGCGGCACCACGTACTGTTTCAATTAAATTAGGAATCAAATCATATCTGCGTTTCAGTTGTGTATCAACAGTTGCCCATGCTTCGCGTACTTGGTTTTTTCGCGCAACCAGTCCATTATATACCGCGATAAAATATAAAACCAATACAGCGATTATTGCAATTGTTGTCCACATATTTGTATTCCTTTATTATCTGTTATACACACATTGTAATATATGAAAAATAAAAATCAAATAATGATTGGTTTGTGCAATCTTTGGTTCTGTTGTAATAAAAAATCCCCAATTTGGGGATTTTTTATTAACAACCACCTGTCATATTACCGATGATTTTTGAAACAGAAATATCTTTGTGCAACAAGAATTCATATTCACAATTACCTGATTTATAATAACCGCCACATGCAGCCAATGTTAATACAGCAAACAATGCCAAGATGAATTTTTTCATGTTTTCTCCTTTTTTTGTTGGTTCTCGCTTTTTATTTTACAGGAAAAAAAGCATGTTTTCAATATTTATATGATGTTTTTTATCCAATGTATTTTCCAACCACACACAAAAATCGCATCAAAACGCGCATCCCCCACCCAACGTTTTTTTGTAATATACGACTCGGCACTGCGACGCAGTCTTTGTGCCTGATTTTGTGTTATTGCATCCCAAGCAGTGTGGATGTTTTTGCGTTTTTTTACTTCTATGAAAATCAGAGTATTTTTTCTTTTTGCGATAATGTCTATTTCCGCACGATTTGTATTTTTGCCGGTAATATATCTGGAACAGATGATTTTACAACCATGCAACCGCAGATACATCCGCGCAATAAATTCCGCCCCCAATCCCTTGGTATAACTAGAACGCATATGGTTTTGCCTTGAAATTCTTGCGCGCAGCCTGAATATTACGTGCCTGATCTGTGGCAAAACTGCCATTGTCAACCAAGTCCAGCGCGCCATAATATGCAATCATCATCGGATCGTATGAATTTGTACTGGAAATCCAAGTATCTGTTCCAGAATTTGGTGCACCATATTTATCCAGTACACTTTGCCAAAACGCCAAAATTTTATTTTCACGCTGTTTTGCAAATTTTTCATGTGCACCTTCTTGTTCGTTCACATCGTTATTATATACAACGCGCCACACCTTGTTATCTGTTGCGTTGCTGGTAAAGTACACAACGATTGTTTCACCTGTATTTTCACGCAACATATGTAATTCAGATGCATACATCAGACCACGATTTTGTGCCAAGCTGTTAACACATTTTTCCAATTCCGCAGGTATAACAATCCCTTGATTTCTGCATTCGTAATCCAGATTATATTTCCAGTCTTTATGGATTGTATATATCAAGCTGTTATTTTTTCGTGGTGTATATAATCCTTTGGTTTTAAAGAACAATGTTTGTACATCTTCGAACGGCATCCCCAGCATAATTCCTGCGATATCAAATGCAGATACATTTGCAACACTTGCGTCGCTGTTTAATTCTACACTGTCCATTGTAACATCTGCATCGGTGCTATCAACAATTGCAAAGTTGTCAAAATCCATTGGGTCGTCATTTCCAAACGCTGACATTAAACAAAATGTACAACCGATAACCAAGACGCATAATTTTTTCATAATAATACCACCTGTTTTTTAATACATACCCAAATCAAGTACAACAAAGTTAAATATTGCGATTGGATCACCACCTTTTTCTAAAAAAGTTGTTGCACTTTTTCCACTTATTTCCATCTTTTGTTCTGGTTTAAACAGAATATGCATATATACCACCCCACGTTCTGTTTCTGGTGCAACAGAAAAATCATTGGACTTGCCCCATGTTTTTAATTCGTATTCAACCTGTAAATAGTTTGGTGATTTTGGCGCCTGATTTACCCCCAGAACTTCAACTGTTCGCAGCATATTTTTTTCTGCCATTGATTGAATTTGTGGTGCAATATCTTTCACCCATTTTTCAAATACAGCATCTGTTGACAGTTTTGGCAATGCGCCACGTCCTTCGATACGCTGTGTTATATCGTCTGTGTTCGGTATAACATAAAAATATTCCGTCAGATATCGCTGAATTAATAAATCACGCATATTTTGCATACCAAAATCTTGTGGTGATAATGGCGTGCCCGGTCGTTTTATATAATTTTCTTCGGGTTGAAAGAAATAAGTTTCTATGTTTATCTTTTGACCAACATCAAATATTGCGCCCGCGAAAAACAGTGCTGTAAACATCAGTAACAGCAATAACAAACCTGATAAAAATAACCAAAACTTTTTCATTAATTTATCTTATATGTATTAAAGCTTGCGATATAATACCCCATTGTTTTTGGATAATTTTCAATATCTTTCATAACGGTTGCGTATGCCAATATTTGAACGGGCGCGCCCATATTAGATAACAGTTGTGCATTTATCTGCCATACATTACCTGTGTCTGCGGATTCTGAAATTTTAGTAATATTTACAGAATTAATATCCAGCATATATTGTACACCACTGACCAGCATTGCCTGATATTGTGGAATCACATTATTTACAAAATCATTAAAAGTTTCTTCATTTGTTGCACAATATATATCGCATTGATGTATATGTTTTGTTGATTTTACATCAATTTTACAGTCTGCTTCACGGTTACAAGACGACCATAATGCATTATTTAACTTTTCGTCATTTGAAACCCAGAACCAATTTTGCATAAACTTTGTAATAACAGATTCTTGCAGTGTTTGTTCTGTGGACATTGTCTGATATTCTTGATGTTTATGTCCGACCAATTCCCACTGACCTGTTATACTATCAATAGAAACCAAAAACGGATGAACACGTACAGACTTTTGTGTCCATAAAATCATACCACAGATAACCAGAATTATTAAAAAAATCACCATTACCGCAATAGACACAGAACGGGAAACGGCGATGCGTTTGCCCGCAGGAAATGCAGGTGTTTCAAATTCATCTGGGTATTTCAACAGATCCCCCCATTATCAGTCGTTATGCCTGATAAACCATTATGCATGCACAAGGGCTAAGCTTTAATTCGTTTGTATCATATCCGACGCCAACAGGTTCGCGGTCGTAAACCTGACCACAGCCGGCCAAACAAAGTGCAACAAAAAATCCAAGAATAAATTTTTTCACTTTTTACTCCTTCCTTTTTACAGATTATAAGAAAAAATCATATACACCGTCAAGATTAAAACTGTGTTTCAAATGACAGCAAGAATCGTTGTTCACGGTCGTATTCTGTCATCTTTAATGGCCAACCCCAACTGAAATTCATTGGTCCCATTGGTGTATTCCAATAAATACCAACACCAGCAGACGTTCTGATATCATCATCAATCAAATTATTTCTTGTTTGACCATAATATGTAAATGTGTCTTCTGCTTTTGGTGGTTTGCCCAGTACACCATAATCCATAAATACAAATCCTTTGATTTGGTATTCATCAGGGATAAATATTGGGAAATTTAACTGTGTAGAACCATTAATTTTCCACATCCCCCCCAGTGCGTATGTTGGGTTTGCCCAGTTTCGTGAACCAACACCCGCGACATCAAAACCGCGCAAGCTTTCACCACCCAAGAAATAACGATAAACACGTGAAACATAGTCTTCTCCAATTGGTTGGATAAAGCCAAAATCCAGCGAAGAACGCAACTGCCACCTGTCGTTCCAGAAATTAACCATACCGATAATATCACCACTATATCGGATATAGCTTTCTGTGCCACCAAAACCAGTATAAGATAAACCTAAATTCGCCACCACACCGGTATGTGTGTTTTGTTCAAAATTAGTATCTAAATTATGATATCTGAAATTTGTTCCCAATGTATAAAGGTTAGCCTTTTGCCATCCCCCAGGTACTTGGATATCATAATTCTGATCAAATGATGCAGACAGTCTGACATTTTGTGTCCAGTGATCAGTCAGTCGCCATCCCAAGCGTCCCGCCACCATCAGCGAGTCGCGATCATACCCCAAACTGCCCAACGAAGAATAATCATACATTGTATATGATACATCAAAACCAGCAGATAATTGACGGCCAAACAAGTATGGTTCTGTAAAGCTGAACAAAGCTTGTTTTTGATATTCTGCAATTGAACCGCGTATTTGAACAACCTGACCACGTCCCATAAAGTTATTTTCAGTAATTCCGGCATCAACCATAAAACCGTTTATATTTGACCAACCAAAACCACCGGACAATTCGCCTGTCGGCTGTTCTTCTACCTTGATGTCCAGATTCATCATATTTGTTTCGGCAACACGTGTAGGTACCATTTGAACATCTTTGAAATAACGTGTGCGCATTAACTTTTGACGTCCTTCTTCGATTGTCTGCAACGAGAACGGATCGCCCGAACGCATAGGTATCAGTTGCTCAATAACAGAATCAAATGTTCTGACGTTACCTAAAATATTAATGGTATTCAGATATATACGATTTGTTTTTTGTATTTTAAATTTTAAATCAATTGTTTTATCTGCGTCATTTTTTGTTGGGATTGGTTCAATATTAATAAACGCATATCCATACTCTGCAACTTTGCTGCGCATATTCGATATTGTTTCTTCCACTTCGTCCACATTATATATATCACCAGTATCCATGGCGACAATATCTGTCAGTACATCTGTTGGTACATCTTCAAACGGATTATCAACGGTTATTTTGCCAAAGTTATATCTTGGTCCTTCATCGACAGTGAACACCACAGAATAATATTCACGTGATGGGGTAAATGTTCCCTTGATATCTTTTACGGCAAAATCTACGTATCCATTGCGCAGATAAAATTGACGTAACATTTGACCATCGTATTGAATTCTATCTTCGTCAAACGTGTCGAATTGATTCATCAACAGCCACCATGCGTGTCTGCGAGACAAAATTTCATTACGCAGTTGTGAATCGCGGAATTTTTTGTTTCCTTCGAACGATATCTTTTTTATCCAAGTCGGATGTCCTTCGGTAATTTCATATACAATATTTACGCGATTATCATCCATTTCTATTTTCTTAGGCTCAATCTTTGTGCCAAAGAATCCTTTACGCTGGTAAATTGTCAGCATACGTTGCACATCTGCGCCAATGGTTGCCTCGTTATAAGAAGACCGTTCTTTGGTTTTTATTTCTTTTTTCAGGTCATCTGTTGCAATTTCATCATTTCCTTCGACTGTAACCATATTAACAACAGGCGCTTCGGTTACGTTGATTGTTAATGTGTTACCAGTCATATTCACATTAATCCTGGAAAAGTAACCACTTTCCTGTAATTTTTTTGCGATTTCATTTGTTCGCATTGTGCCAACGTTTTCGCCGATTTTTACATCGGCCAATATACGTACAGACTCATCATCCATACGTTGATTTCCTGTTACTTCAATACGAGACACATTTGCGGCATACGCATTAGCAACCATAAAAACAGATAAAATTGTAAATATTGAAACTTTTTTCATTTTTGTATTTGTGCTTTTATTTGTTCAATTTCATACTTTAAATTCAATTTGTTTGTATATTCCTTCATCAAAATAAAGGGTCTGGCATTTTTATCAACAGGTATCATTATATCATTTATTTCTGCCAAAACAGTTTTGCGTTCACGGGCCACCGTATTGCATGCCTGGGTCAACGCATTTATAACAGTTGTACCTGTATCAAATTTTAAAACTTTCATGTTCTTATCCTTTTATATTTAATTCAGTCCGAATACACGTGCTAAATCGTTCCACATTGTCAGTACAAATAACCCCAAGATTAAAATCCAACCAAACATAATTGCGATTTCCATACCACGTCCCTGTAATTTACGTCTGGTAATCGCTTCTATGGTCAGTATTAATAAATATCCGCCGTCCAATACAGGTAATGGCAATAGATTTAAAATCCCCAGATTAACAGACAACAGCGCAATCAAACTTAACAGTGTAAAGAATCCTGCGGCCATTGCTGCACCAGAATATTGCGCGATTGTGATAAAAGACCCCAGTTGCTTAGAAGAACGTTCCCCGGTTACGATTTGTTTCAACACAACCAACAAGGTTTTTGATTCGTAATATGTTTTACGTGCACCGCTGTACATTGCTTGGAACAAATTTTGTTTTTGTGGGTCGGCACGTTTGCTGCCATCAGCAATCATCCCCCACGTTTCAGCAGGTGCCAGTTTTAAATTAACCAATTTTTCATTACGTACAACAATTACGTTTGCATCGTGTCCTGCGGCCAATTCTTTTGCCAGAACAACTTCGCCCCAGTTAGATATTTTTTCGTCATCTATTCTGATGATTGTATCACCGGCCTTGACCCCAGCGTTAAAAGCAACACTTTCCTGAATTACTTGACCAACAACAGGTAATTGAGAATTTGCAACCAAACGTGGCTGGAACATGAACAAAGAAGTATAAATACCCCACGCCAAAATAAAGTTCATTGTTACACCCGCGGCAATAATGATAAATTGTTTCCATGCAGGTACAGACAAATAATGTCCACGTTTTTTTTCAGGTGATAATTCCGCAAATTTTTTACGGTTAAACATATCTTCTTGACCATATATGGAAACATAGCCACCCAATGGCAGACATGCGATTTTCCACAAGGTTCCACGTTTATCATACCACTTGATAATTGCGGGTCCAAATCCTATTGAAAACGCATCTACCCGAACGCCGGCCCAACGCGCCGCCAGAAAATGTCCCAGTTCATGCACAAATACCACTACGCCCAAGACAACCAGTAATGCAAAAATAGTCAACAAAATATGCATATTTTTCCCTTTTCCTTTACCGCAAAATTACATTTTTTATAACATAACCAACCAAATAATCGGCAATGCATAAATCCAACCGTCAAATCTGTCTAACAATCCGCCATGACCAGGAATTGTATTTGCAAAGTCCTTGATGCCAATAGTACGTTTTACCCAGCTGGCCGTCAGATCGCCATATTGGGATAACAAAGAAACACTGATACCAATCCACATCAGTTGTGGCATAAAGATATCTGCGCCCAACAAACCATACATAACGGATGCGAATGTGCCACATACAATGCCAGCGATTTGTCCTGCCCAAGTTTTGTTTGCAGACAATCTTTCCCACATTTTATCACCGCCGATTAATTTTCCAAAAAACCATGCGCCGATATCTGCGCCACAGATTGTTAACAACAACAATAATATAATCCAAGGACGACCGCCTACTACATATACAGACGCCAACATAATGCACAATAACGCCAAGAATCCAGCCAGTGGCAAGAAATGCTGACGAATAACAGACTTGTCTGTTTTGCGCAGACATAAAATATATTCTAAAATCATTGCTAATACGATTGAGCATCCCAGATATTTGACCGCTGGAATTCCATAATATTGGGCCACCCCAGCAGCGACTGCGACTATTGCCATCATTATTGCTGCGATAATTCTTTTTGTTGTATTAGACATTGTACATTCCCTTTGTTATTTATTTTTTACCTGCGTAATTTGCCTTTTTACCCCCGCCAAATCTGCGATTTCTTTTTGCAAATTCGTCCAGTGTAAACTGCCACAATTTTTCATTTTTTACCATATCTGGCCAATGTTGTGGAATAAACAGCAACTCTGCATACGCCAATTTCCATAACAAATAGTTAGAAATACGGCTTTCATTACTGGTTCGAACCATTAAATCCACAGGTAACAAATCACCAGTGTCTAAAAATGTTTCAAAGGTTTCGCGTGAAACATGTTCGCCCGCATCGATGGCCGCATTAACAGCGTCAATAATTTCATCTTGTCCACCGTAATTTAATGCAAAAACAACCGTTCCGCCGGTATTTTCTGCGGAATCTTGTTCCAGTTTATCGCACATATTCGCCAATTTTTTTGGCAGTTTATCGCGTGAACCGATTACGCGGTATCTCAGATTTTTTTCCAGTGCATTTTTCAGATTTTTCTTCATTTCTGTATAGAACAAATCCATCAAGAAATTAATTTCTTCTTTGGATCTATTCCAATTTTCAGTTGAAAAAACAAAAAATGTAATTGTTGATACGCCGCGTTTCATATACCAGTCAACCAGCGTTTCAAAGTTTGCGATTCCAGCCTGGTGTCCCAACAGCGGTGGTAAACCACGTTTTTCTGCCCATCTACGATTTCCATCGCATATAAAAGCAATATGTTGTGGCACACTGGTCAGTGCTGTCGTTTTTTTATTTTTATTTTTACAAAATTTAAACATGTTTCACAATCCCGATATAAAGACATTTTACACAGACATGATGTCAACTTCTTTTTCTTTTGCCAATGCATCAACTTCTGTTCCACGTTTATCAAAGACTTTTTGTAAATCGTCTTCGTATTTACGCTGATCGTCTTCCGAGATTTCTTTATCTGTTACTGCGCGTTTAATTTTATTCATTGCGTCTTGTCTGATGTTTCGCATAGAAATTTTTGCTTCTTCGGCATACTTACCTGCAACTTTTGTCAGTTCGCGACGACGTTCTTCGGTCAATGGAGGCATATTTAAACGAATAACCCCACCGGCAGTCATTGGGTTTAATCCCAAACCTGAATCACGTATGGCTTTTTCGACCGCAGGCGCATTTGTGATATCCCACACAGTTACAGACAAAGTCTGGTTATCAGGTGTTGAAACTGTTGCGACCTGATTAATTGGCATTTCAGAACCGTACACAGGAACACGTACTGCGTCTAATAAATGAACAGATGCACGACCTGTACGCAGTCCAGCATATTCACCTTTTAGTACTTCGATTGTTTGTGCTGTTTTTTGTTCTACTTCTGTTTTTAGTAATTGATAATCCATATTTTGTTCTCCTTGTGTTTTCTCAGGTTAGCAAATTGATTCCAGACTTGGCAAGTATAAATATATTTGTAAAGTGGATAAAAATATGATAATATCCTGCTTCTGTCGCCGGAGGAATATAATGACAAATCAGTCAAAATCATTATCGTCAACATTTGATATTATGGAAAAATATTCCAATTTTATGCAGGTGCCCAACAAAGATAGTTCTTGGCAAAACCTGTTTGATGGAATCGATAAACTAGGTCTTGAATTAATCAAAATGGTACATGAATTGTGCGATGAAACGCACAGTCGTTCCCAGACAATACAAAAAGAAGCGCCCGCACAATACGTATTGATTACTCGTATTTTGAACAACAATACCGTGGATGCAGAATTTATTCAGATGTGTCGTCTGATTGCGCGCGTACAAGAAGTATTAAAAGGTAAAGAAAATATTGTATACTTGAAACATTTCATAAATATTTTAAGTAAAATGGACGATGAAGATTTTAAATATCGTTTTTCACATTCGGTCATTGGTAATTCTTTTGTAAATGTTCCAGATGTTCAGCGGGCTTGTATATCCATATGTATATCCAATCCGGCGGCGACAACATGGGATTTTGTTAATTTCCTGTCATATTGTCAGACAGACAAGATTGCATTATTGGCAGACGAAGTTATGGGCGTTATGTCCCGCATTATTGAACAAGAAATGGCAAAAACAGTTCCTGATTTTTCAAAGATAACAAATAATATTCGTGGATTAAATGTTTTTGCAGAATCTATCAAAGAACCTAATGTTTACAATTATATGATGGATAGAATCAAGACAGAATTTGATATTAATAAAATAACTGCGTTACAGAGCAAAGAATATGTTGCGCGTACCCCTAGAGATTTTGAAGAAATACAAAGCCTAAGACGACAATTAGAATTGGCAAATAAAGAGAAAAATCAACTGGAAGAATCCGTCAAGATTTTACAATCTGAAAATTTAGGTTTAAAGAATAGTATTTCAACATTACAAACAGAAAATAACGATTTACGTAAACAAAGTGGTGCAGACAAAGAACGTTTAGCCCAGATGTCAGATGCAGCAAGTCGTTTAAATATCCTAAATGTTAATAAATACAAACAGTTTGTCAGGGAATTGCAATACCCAGACGGCAATAAAAGATAAAAAATGTTTAAATTGATTTGACATTTGTTATCTTTATATATAAAATATGTCGGCGCATGGGGTTGTAGCTCAGTTGGTAGAGCACTTGCATGGCATGCAAGGGGTCGTCAGTTCGAGTCTGATCAGCACCACCAATTTTACTTATCGGCTTTGCCGATTAGGAAAATTGAGTGTCTCGCCGCAGCGATAGCAAAGGCGGACGGCAAGCACCAAGCGTAATTCTTATCGGCTTTGCCGACCAGAATAAAAGCAGGTCGTATAAAGACCCACAGTATGGCGGATGTAGCTCAGTTGGTTAGAGCGTTGGTTTGTGGTACCAAATGTCGCCGGTTCGAGTCCGGTCATCCGCCCCATTTAATTTCCCCCCTGTGAAGGGGGCTTTTTTATTGCAAACGCTTCTGTTGTTTGTATACTGGTGCAAAAGGGTTATAAATGCCAGATATTTCGAATACAGAGTATATTACAATAAACACGAACGGGATTTTGGTCGGTGGCAAACCGGCAACAACGTATCGTGGCACAGCCATAGGTTTCCTAGAATCTATACAGAAAAATTTTCAAAACATTCAAAACCAGTATCCAAATATTCAAGAAATGCGTTTTTTGACATCTAAAACAACGGGGGAATTCTATAAAACTGGAAATCCTGTCGCTGAAAAGGGTGCAAATCTTTGGGCGCGTGTGGCGTTTAATGATGGCTATGTCGGACCATGGGTTCTTGTTTCTATTAATTATACACACGATTTCTATATTTCTCATGAAATCGACGGCAAATTGCATCGTATGATAGACAATTATACTTTTTTGCATGATTTGTTGGGCCGCTATCAAGATGTTACAATCAGATTAAACCTACAAAATATGGCGGGGCGTTCGGTTGAATTAAATGGTTTTAGATTAACGGTTGAAAAACTTGCACAAAAAACAAAATAAAAACACCCCATCTGGGGCGTTTTATCTTGAAAAAATTCGTGTTTTGTGATATAATCCCCACATTCAGCGGACGACATTTTGTCGTCTTTTTTTATCCCCCGCCACGTGCGAGTGTTTTTTTACCAAAAGGATTAAACATGAACAAATTATCAAACAATATACTAAACCTTATGCGCAAAAAGAAAACAGAATCGAATATCTTCGTGGCTTGTCCGATTGGGAAAAATATGGTGTTGGTTGGGCAAATCGTACAAATAGATATTGATTTTTTATTATCTGATTTGTCATAATGCCAGTATGAAAAAGATGGTGATTTTATTGACTTTATTGATCCCTGTGGTTGCATGGGGGCATCCCATCGACACTTGGATTGATAAAATCATTGAATATGAAACAGCTAATAAAAGAACTAACCCTGCACTTGTAAATGCATATGCCGTAAATCAGGAAAAACTGGATATGTATCGGGCGGCGCATCCACGTTTTAATTTCCCAGAACATATCAAAGATTTGAGTTATGCACAGGCAGAACAAATATTGTATTATTTTTGGGATAATTACAGATTCAGTGATTACAAGTATGACGAGATACTGGAACGGGTATGGGATTTGATGATACACATGTCAATGGCGGATTTAGATATTGCAATAAACAACTGTATCCGCAAATACTATGATTTTGACGAAGGTTTTTATGCGCCATTTGGCTCAATCGCATCGGTGCAACTGCTGAACGGAATGGCACCAAAGAACGTCCCAGAATTTTGGAAAATATTAAATGAAGTAAAGTACTAACTTGCTGTTTCAATTTCCGCCAACGTCTCGTTCAACAACAGGCCTAAATCAAGCACTTGTTGCACATTTTCGGTTCGAGGTGTGTCAAATTCGGGGTCCCATATTTGACGATGCCCCTTCTGGACCATGTCTATGAAGAGATATCTTATTGATAAACTTGCATTTTTATTGTCCAGAAAAAGGTTCGAACTTATAAGTGAATAATTTCCACGTTTGGAATTATATCGGCAATGTATTCAGCAGCCAGACGTCGATGACACATATCTGCGGTCTTTTCTGTACATAACAAACATATGCGGTCCAGGTCGCTTGGCAATACGTTTGCCAATGGCCCGCGTTCTGCAATCGTTTTGCGATAAATCGGCTCGGCATCTGACCATGTCATATGTTTGTCTTTGAACGATGTCAACATTTCAAATGTCGGTGCAAATTCTGGATGATACTCATATCTTTCACCAAGAACTGATGCCAGGTTATCACCGCTGTAATACGGGACATATTTGCTGACCCGCCACAGACGAATATCCCATACGCAACGAATACGTGCAGCGTCTAAAACCTCCAGAAATACTTCTGGCTTTTTACCACTGAAACCAATTGTGAATATCTTTGTCATATCAATACAAGAATAGCCCATCAAGCATCAATTAGCAACGGTTTTCTATTGATTTTCTGCGCGTTTTATGATATAATAAGTACATTCAGCGGACGGCATTTGGTCGTCTTTTTTATTACCCGCCACGTGCGGGTGTTTTTTTACTAAAAGGATTAAAGATGACTTAAAAGAAAACAGATTAGAGTATTTGCATACATAAACTTTGACAACATAAATATTGTAATCTATACTGATTCTATAACCCCAGCCATAAGGATATAAAATGTCCGAAAAAAACACCCTGTATGATAATTTGCGCAATCCAGTTTCAACAATTGAACGCGGACAACAAATCCCCAGCGGATTGAACAAGCTG
>JAZQRR010000014.1:0-18724 GCA_045629645.1 Candidatus Enterousia sp.
GGCATCATTATGCAAAACGGCGTCTTGTCAGAATTGACATCATTTGCCCAAAAATTATTATTATCCCAAAATTCCTGAATTCTGGTTTCAATTTCACGCGGACTTATATTTTTACCAAGTTCAATATTCATCTTTTATTCCTGTTTATAAAAAAATTTTTACCACAGAATTAATCCTAGCAGATTTAATTCAACTATCAAGAAAAAACCCGCCGTTTGGCGGATTTTTTATTTTATTTAACAATTACCGGCCGCCAATCCGATGTATCCAGATTTTGCAACACAGATGGCACAGATGCACCGTCCAGTAAATTCCATTTTTGTGTACGACCAAACGGCCCGATTTTACCACGAACATTTAATGTGCCAGGTGTATCTTGCCAGATAACACTGGAATAAACCTTGCCAGATTTTGGATCCATAATTTTTCCATCTTCGTATTTATTATCGTCCACATCCCATTCCATATTCCAAACAATATCCAGACCAACCATTTTTGGCGAACCTGAAACCTGGTCCGCAATACGAACCGGATTTTCAATCGTTTCAGATATCGTACCGTCTGCATTATACAACGCAACAATACGACCCGCCAATTCAACATCATCGCCATCAGTATATTCATACAACGCAACAATAGATTTTGGTAAATTCGTTTCATCGTCAATCGTCTGATACAAACCAACATATGGCGCAGCAATACCCGCCGACAACGGAATAAAAATTCCCAACAATACAGACAACACTTTTAATTTCATAACATTATCCCTTGATTAAAAAAATATTGGACAAGACTTATTGTAAAAAAACACACAACAAAATCAATAAAAAACCATTAAAAGAATTTAAATCGCACGCACAACACGACAAAACGTTACACCATAAACAGCACTTGCGCCAGCACGCATCAATATACGACGCATTTCTGAAAACGTCGCACCCGTCGTCATTACATCGTCAACCAACAAAATTTTACGCCCACGAATCTTATCAGGACAAACAACTGTAAAAACACCACGAACATTTTCTGCACGCTGACGGGCATTTTTATGCCCCATATCAGAACGATATTTTCGAATAACAGAATCAAAATCCAGACGCACACCAAAATGTTTTGCAATCGGTCGCGCTAATAATGTCGCCTGATTATAACCACGACAAAATAAACGACGGTACGCCAAAGGTATTGGCATTACGATATCTGCATCAACACAAACATCAGATAACGCAGAAATCATCGCACGCGACATAAAACGCGAATAAGAAATACGCCCAGCATGTTTAAACGGTAACACTGCCGACCGCGACGCATCACAATAAGTACATGCACTGCGTATCCAATCTAATTCGCAATTACCTGATGCGCATGTTGGACACAACGGGACACCACCCAAATCTAAATCCGCCGGAAAAGGATAACCACACTTTACACATTTCGGATTACCAATCCAATCAATTGACGCCCAACAATTTGCACACAACTGACCATGACAAGATACCGGCGCATCACACATTGGACACGCCGGCGGAAATACAAAATCAACAAGTTTTCTAAGAAATGCTACCACGACATACTTTTATACGTTTTCTTGCCAACAGAATCGCCAAAAATATCGCGCTTTTGCTGGGTCAATGTTTCATATTGTTCATTTGATATTATACGCAAAACAAATCCTGTTTCATTACGCTTGGACAAAACAGGGACAATACGCTGTTTTGAAACACCATTATCTGTTAAAACCTGTTCAACAATCGCCAAACGACGCGCCGCCAATTTTCGTGCATCTGACGAAGTCGTCATAAATTCAGGAATCGCAATTTGAATCGCACGTGTCGGCTTATTAACAACAATACCCGCATATTCAGTCAACAAAGTATAATTGGCACGCGACAATGCAGAATCTTCATCACGAAAACCGATTTTTATTTCCAGTGGACGAATTCCTGTACCTTCGGATAAATCTTGTTTCGCGGTAAAACCTTCGATAGATGCAGACATATCACTGGACACATCAAACGCATCATCTATGGAATACGTAGATAAATGTTTATTTTCGGATAAAAAGGTTTTACGAAACGCCTGACGCAATTGTGTTGGACTTAACTTTGTCATATCGTTACGAACAGACGCAATTTTTGGCGAAGTCTTGGCATTATCAACACGACGAATCACAACATCTTTGTCCGCAGCCCCATCGTTCATCGGCACAACCATTTGACGCAAAGACACAGTCTGATCTGCATCAGCAATACGTGCATCGTTTGCAACTTCTTTTTGCGCAACAGACGCCACCGCAGGCACGGTACGAACACTGTCTGTGGCACGCTTTTGCAAATCAATTAATTGTGCAATTTGATTATCCAGATTATTAACTTCTGTTTTTAAACTTTCTGTTTCTGAAACCGGCTTTGCAACTGCAATCTTCTTATCCAGACTTTCTTCTGGCAGCAAATCATCGCTACGAATTACAGAAAATTCACCGGCACTGGGCATACGCAAGGCAACATCATTTCTGGCCCATAAATCCGCACTGGGACGACGCGGAACCAACACATCGTTTGACGCAACAATATTCGCACCAGAATCAGCAGAAATCGGCGCAGACACACGTGTCTTTGCCCTGCGCGAAACAACCTTGCGCGTGGGGGCAACACTGACAGCAGCGGCCGTCGCAACAGATTTATTTTCCCCATCAGCACCAAACGCACTGCGTGCAGACACACTGCCCGATGCAATATCAACAACCGGCATACGCGCGTACGATGCGACAGGACACAACGCCAGCACGGCCAAAACAGAGATTGTAATACGATGCATTTTCCTTTCCTTCCATGCATATCATAGAACAAATGACGAATCGCACGCAAGTGGAAAAATACAAAAAACAAAATTATATCAATATTTTTATTTTGTAACTTCGTCAGCAATCATTTGAACCGCATTATTTGGACATAATGCCTTGGCAGCCATCTTTGATAATCTGGATGGATTTTCAAACAAATCAGACAATGTAGATACCAACCAACGTTTAGTAAATTTTGGTTGTTCTATGGCAAAACCACCACCCGTCTTGGCAAAACTGGCAGCATTCGCCGCCTGATCTGGATTAATCCCCAGCGGCACCAATATCGCAGGACGACCAATTGTTTGTAATTCTACAACCGTACTGGCACCACTGCGCCCAATAACCAAATCCGCATCCAAAACAGCCCCCGCCATATCATGAATAAACGATAAAACATTTGCATGGATTTTATTATCTGCATAAAAACGTTGCAATTTAGAAACGTTTTCTGGACGCGTCTGATGCGTAACGAATATTTTTTTATTTTTTAATTCTGTAATCGCAGCTGGAACAACATCATCTAAAATCTGCGCCCCTAATGAACCACCCGTAACTAAAATATGCATTTTACCACGCAAAGGCGCACCTGCCGCCTGCAAAAAATCTGCACGAACCGGCAACCCTGTATAAACAACACGTGTTGCACCCGACGAAACACCAGAAACATTTGGAAAACTGGTCATCAAAGTCTTTACCCAGCGCATTGCAAATTTATTCGCACGACCAATTGCCGCATTTTGTTCATGTAAAAATGTTGGCACATGCCACAGATGCGCCGCAAAAACAGCCGGCACAGACGCATACCCACCAAAAGCAACCAATCTGTCCGGTCTGAAAAACATAAACCTGAATGACAACGCAAGCGCAGAAACACCTATTTTAAATAACGCACAAAATTGTTTTAAGCGACTTTTTGCGCCAACCCCTGATGCCCAAACATGCACAATTTTTGAACCACAAGGCGCATCGCGACGAACCATCGCACGTACACGACCATCACAAGAAATTGTTACACGATGACCACGCGAAACCAATTCTGACGCAACGCTTAGCGCTGGAAAAACATGACCACCTGTTCCACCTGTTGCAATCCATACTTTCATCAAACGACCCCTTGTCTTGTATTATTTCCATTTATCTTCGCGCAGTAACGCCAATATCATTCCGAACAACAAACAATATGCCAACAAGGAACTGCCACCATAAGAAATAAATGGCAATGTCATCCCCTTGGGCGCGAACAAATTCAATGTAGTTAACATATTAAAACAAACCTGTGTACCAAACAAAGCAGCAGCACCACCAGTCGCATACAAAACGAATAAATCACGCGCACTAGTCGCATTTTTTATCAGACGACGAAATACATAGAACAACAATACCAACAAACCACACGCCAATATTGCACCAATATCTTCTGCAATCGCAGCAAATATAAAGTCTGTATGCACATCAGGTAAATACTGCTTTACAAACGCATCGTCACCAGACCCCAACAGACCACCATGACGTATTGCATCAATAGAATTATCGACCTGATAAGTATCCCCATCGCCCGTAAAGAACGCAATCATTCGACGATGAACGTGCCCCAATGTAAAAAACGCAATCAGCAACATCATACCAATCGCACTAACAACCACAGGTATCCACAACAACGGCAATCCTGCAATAAAAACCATTGCAGAAAATACCGCAGTATATAAAATCGCCGTACCTACGTCAGGATGTTGGAATATCACGGCAACAACAACACAAAACAACGCAAGATAATACCACCAACTTAACCAAGAATCAAAATGCCACGCTTCTTTGTTTGTGAATATGTTTGCACCATATTTTTCCTTCATCTTAGACAGAAAATATGCTGTCATTATTATAAAACCAGGTTTCATAACGTCTGCCGGCATAACATTAACAAAACCAAACGATACAAAACGCGCAGAATTATTAATCATATGCGGCGCAATAACCGTTAATGGTAACAACCCCAGACCAAACGCAAGATTCACTATTGCCAGAATTATAACCTGTCTTTTGTTTAAAAAGCTGGCACCAAATAAAAACACCAACCCCAACAAATAAAAAGGTATCGCCTTGACCAGATAAAAGTGCCACCCCTGACCAATACGCTCGGCCGCAACGGAGCCCGCAGACAACGCAAACAAAACAGACAACAGCATCATTATCAGAATACAACCCAACAAACGTCTGTCTGTTTCAAAATACCAACTGGTTAATCTGCTTTCTTCGCTGCGTTTTATTTTGAACATGGCCTGATATCTTTATGCAAATTTCAACAAAACTAACGCCAAACCAGAGAACAAAATAGACAGTATAAAAAAGCGTTCCACTATCTTTGTTTCTGCCCAACCCAATTCTTCAAAATGGTGATGCAAGGGTGCACACAAAAACACACGCTTACCCGTACCGGTTAACTTTCTGGTTATTTTAAAGCACATTGTCTGGATAAAAGACGACAATAATATCAAAACCATCATACCTGCCGCAATACCCATAATTATTTCAGACTTTAACAACATGGCAACAGTACCCATAAAACCGCCCAATGCCAACGAACCAACGTCGCCCATAAATATAGATGCAGGCTTTGAATTATACCACAAAAAGCCTAACACTGCACCAAACGCCGCACCCAATACCGCATATAACCCGCTGGCCATCGGCAAGAACACAACCGTATCCATAAAACCAATACGTGTCGCACCATACAACGCAACAATCAAAACCAACAAAACAGGCATATACAATTTAGACAACATACCGTCCAAACCATCCGTTATATTTGTCGCATTCGCACTGCCACAAATAACAAAATATGAAAAAACATAATAAAACAGACCCAATGGTAAAATTATACCAGCACCAATCGCCAATGAATATTCTGGAATATAAGGCGGCATTGTTTTATTGATAAGATACGCCAAAACCACAACAAAAACGCCTTCGACAATCAAACGTGTCAACGGAGACAATCCATTTGACGCTTTTTTTGATTGCGAAGTAACCTTTTTATAATCATCAAAAAAACCCAACACCGCAAACATAACCAATGCAGACAACGCAATCCAACCCGTTGGATTATACAGTGGCATAAACAAAACACTGCCCAACAAAGTTGCAAAAACAATCAACACACCACCCATAGTCGGAGTGCCCGCCTTTTTCTGATGAGCAACCGGAACATTTTCACTGATTGGCTGACCTTTTTTTTGCCAGTTTCGCATAAAATTTACAAACGAACGACCACACAACAAAACAATTAAAAAAGCAGTTAAAAAGCCGCCTGCAAACTGCGTCCAACCACTGCCAAAAAATGAAAAACCATGCATCAACATATAATCAGTCAACATAAACAAATCCTTTTTCCCTTGTTATGTTGATATTTTATCACAAATAACAGAATAAACAAATGGTAATATTACTAAAAAACACCCCCAACGACCGCCTTGGCCTGAGTTGCCTGTTTTTGCGGTGCAGGATTAGGTTTTTGACCAGGTTTAAAAGCCTCTATAATTATCGTACCTTCAGGGTCAGCTGATGCCGCCGCGCCACTGCGACGATTCACACGCATAAAAGTCATACCATCTGGAACCGCAAAAGGCTGATTTTTTTTGCCCGCCAATGCAACACGCATAAAATCTGCAAAAACACGCGCAGCCATATGTGAACCTGCACCTTTGCCCAATGATTTTGGTGTATCGTACCCCAAATAAACACCCGCAATCAAATCCTTGGTAAAACCAATAAACCACACATCTTTGACATCGTTTGTTGTCCCTGTTTTGCCGGCAATCGTATGTCCCGATACACGCGCTTGTTTTCCAGTTCCACGTTCAACAGCACCCTGTAAAATAGAAACCAGTTGATATAAACTTTGCGGGTCTGACAATGGTTCTGATACATCTGTTTTTTCTGGTGGTAATAAATCTGCAGACCAAGACACAATGTCCAAAGGCGAACCATCAATAATACGACCATATCTATCTTCGACATAGTCAACCATCTTGGATTTTATTGCACGACCACCATTTATAAACGCCGAATATCCCAAAACTAATTTTTCCAATGTTGTTTCACCAGAACCCAACGCCATAGATAAATTCATATTAGACATATTTTCTGGATATACACCAAAACGCTGGGCAACTTCGATAGAATTTTTAGTTCCAATCTGTTCCACCAAGCGAACCGTCGTTACATTGCGCGACGTTTCCAAAGACAGACGCAAAGGAACATCACCTAAAAACTTTTTATCATAATTTTCAGGCTTCCACATGGTATCATCTTCGCGCCAACCAACAATCGGTGCATCTAAAATCATCGTCTGGGGTGAATATCCACGTTCCAACGCAGCCAAATAAACAAAAGGCTTTATCGTAGAACCAATTTGACGATACGCCTGAGTCGCACGATTAAACGAACTGTCCGCAAAAGAACGTCCACCAGACATCGCCAAAACACGACCTGTATGAGGATTCATTGCAATGATTGCACCCTGTAATTTTTCTTCGCGACCAGCATTAAATGCATCCAGTTCCTTGTTTAACGCTTCGGATGCGGCACGTTGTAATTCTGGAACAATCGTTGTTTTTATATACAAGCCATCATTATATAATTTTTCACGCCCCAATGTATGTAACAACTGACGGCGGACATCTTCGGCAAAATATTGTAATTCTTCTGACATTTGCGCAGTAAAACCACTGTTGATATTTAATTCTTCTGCCGCAGCAATATCTGCGGCAGATTGTGAAACAAACCCCTCTTCAACCATTCTGCGCAAAACATAATTTCTGCGTTCTACCGCACGATCACGATTATTAGGCGCCTTGGGCAAAGATGCCAAAAACGCACATTCAGACAATGTTAATTCTGAAACAGGCTTGTTAAAATACATTAATGCCGCAGAACCAACACCGTACGCACGCGCACCCAAAAATATCTGATTTAAGTATAATGTTAAAATATGCTCTTTAGAAAAAGTACGCTCTAAACGTAATGCCAATACCGCTTCTTTGATTTTACGAGAAATAGTCCGTTCTGACGTTAAAAAGAAATTCTTGGCAACCTGTTGCGTAATTGTAGATGCACCAGATAACGTTGTATTATACCCAAACATACGCAATGTATTATTTGCAGCAGCACGAACAATCCCCTGAACATCAATCCCAGGATGCGTCCAGAAATTCTGATCTTCGGCAGCAACAAACGCATTAACCAACATTGGTGGCATATCTGCATAGTCAATAAAAACACGTCTTTCTTCGGCATATTCTATCAATAACGAACCGTCTGCCGCATATAAACGCGTCGCAACAGGGGGCGCATACGTTGCCAATTTTTTATAATCAGGCAAATCATTACCGTAAACAAAAACCAATATCGCCAATGACGCAATCCCAGCAACAAAAGCCCAGAAAAAAATATTTAATAAAACATGTAAAACTTTCTTGAATTTCATAACGACAGATATTTTAAGATAAAAAATAGTCATTTGCAAATATTAATACACCAAGGAATTTATACAAATAGATTTTAAATAAAAACATACGTACAATACAAACATAAACATTGCATTTTAATATGGACTAGACAAAGCCCTTTGACCCCACATCCCTAGGATGCAATGTAAAAAAAACACCATTTTATGGTGTTTTTTTATTCTGGTCGCGGCAACAAACTTTGTACAGCCAATGGAAAATCTGATGCACGCGCCAAATAAGAACCACTGACCAACATATCTGCCCCAGCCGCCCAACATAACTGGGCAGTTTTATCGTTTATGCCACCATCAACAGATATTATAAATTTCAGACCATATTTTTTACGCGTTGCTGCCAAAACAGAAATCTTATGCAATGATGTCGGCTCGAACGATTGACCCGCCGCACCAGGTGCAACAGACATAATTAAAACTTCGTCTAAATCACGCAACACAGGTTTTAAAACAGAAACCGGCGTTTCAGGATTCAATGCAACACCAACACGACGACCAGATGCACGAACGTTTTTTATCGCCGCACGAACACCTGATGTATTTGGCGATAAAATAACAGTATCCGCCCCAGCCGCAACAGCATCTGCCGCCCAAACATTTGGACTCTCTGTCATTAAATGCACGTGTAAATGCGCCTTGGTATGACCACGAATAACACGCAACATATCAATACTGCCCGCAACATTATCAACATAAAAGCCGTCCATAATATCAACATGTATCACAGAAATCCCACCGGACTTGAACATTGTGTATGTATCAGAACGCATCATATCAAAACACAATGTGCTGGGCATAATTGGAATCAATGTTTGACGAACCTTGGGACGACGATTAAACAAAAAACCAAACCAGTTTGTGCGACGACGCCACTTTTCATGACGCGCAATATAGGATTTACGATGACCTTCTTCGGCATGCCAAACATAATCAGATAACACACGAACAGACGCGTCCGATGGCATAATCGTTGTCATAACCGCAAAAGAATTTTCAATCAAATCACGTAAACCTTCGATTTCTGAACCGCCGCCACTGATAAAAATTTGAGTAGGTTTGAATTTCGCAAATGCGTCCGTCGATTGATTCTTTAATTCTGATATTATATTCAACAACATTGGCACCACGATATCATTTATATCAGAACGCGAAAAATCATACAATGTATCCGCAGGTGTAAAACGATCCATTTCTTTTGGTATCATTGATGCAACAGAACGCTTTATCTGGTCCGCCGCCAAAAAATCCAGACCAAATTGATTTACAATTACATTTGTTATATCTGAACCGCCTGATTTTATTTTCGTATGCCACACAGGACCACGCGCAGTCCATATAGACGCACTGGTATATTCTGCGCCAAAATCAATAAACATTACCGTTTGCTTGTCTGGACGATATATCGCATTGTGCAAAAACTGGGGATCAAAAAACGCATCAGGCTGAACATGCGCACCACGTAATATCTGACACACACTGTCAACACCAGAACGCGAATAACATATAACACCAAACAAAGATATTAACTGTGTATCAACATGACCAACAGGCATCGATAAATTACGCGAACTGGGACTGTAATAACGCAATGGAATTATATGTATCGGAAAAAAGTCGTCCGGACTGGATATCTGTGCAATTTGAGAACGAATATCAGATGCTGATATTTTATGTTCACCAGACCAAACCGTATTTTTTAACACACGATCAAAATAAGACGCACCAAAATTACCAGTAACATATGCAGAATCAAAATGAACACCCAGTTGTTTTTCTAGTTCATCAACAACTGAATTTATCGCATAAACAGTATCTGTATTTTCAACTGTAAAAAATGCAGACTTTACAATATTTGCACCACGTACACGATGTGCAATCCCACGTACACCACTGGTGCCAATATCTAAACACAAAAAAGAAGAATCAAACAGGTTCATCTTGTTCTATTTTACCAATACGCGTGCAGTATCACGCATATCAATGACAGTTATTTTTTTACTTAAAATATCGTGCTTGTTATTCAGCATAACCAGCGCACCAATCGCATCAACAGGATTTTCTTCGGGCAACATAATCGTTATACCATCAACAGTATATACATTCCAACGACGTCCTTCGATAAATTCCAGATAATCTAAACGACCAATAAAGTTATGGGCAGCCTTGGTAATATCGGCGATATTTTCAGGAACATCACCACGAAAAACAACGTGCGAAGCATCACGTGTTTGTGTCGGACTATTAACGATTGTGCCATCCGCAGACAACGGAAAATAATTTTCACCGTCTGTCCACAATGCAACCGCACGATATAAAGAAACACGCACAATCAAATTACCATTTGGCAAACGACGTACCGCCGATTCACGCACCCCCGGAACCGCACCAACACGCACATTTATATCGTCTAAATTCACAGAATATGCACGTGTATTTGGTGCCAATGTCGCCGCCGTGGCAACCGCCGATAAATCCATATCTGAACTGTCTGCACTGATTGATATATTACGAACACGCGACAACGCACCATGACCAGACAATACCATAAATGCACGCACGCAAAAATATACCGATAAAACGATAGCAAATATAAAATATAACCAAAACCACAAAGAACGTTTCATAAGGCTGATTATATCACATATTTTATGCACAACAAAGTTTTTTAAGCATCAATTTTTATAAAATTTCTGGCAACTTTCTTGATACCGCGTGTTTTAAACGCAATCGTCAAAATATCCCCAGAATCTTCAATAACAACACCAGCCCCCATTTCTGGATGAGAAACCAATTTTCCAACCAAAGATACATTTACACGCGGACGCGGTACAGGACGAGGCGCATAACTGGGCGTCATAGACACATGATACGAACGCGGTGTACCACCTTGGAAATCCAGATAACAAGAATCCATCTCGGCAATAAAACGACTGGGCGAATTATATTGACGCGAACCAAAAACCATACGCGACATTGCATTTGAAATTACACAACGACGACGCGCACGTGTTATCGCAACATACGCCAATCTGCGTTCTTCTTCGATTGCACCTTCGTTAATAGATTTTTCATTTGGAAAAATACCTTCTTCCCAACCAGGCAAGAACACAGTATCAAATTCCAACCCCTTGGCCGCATGTATCGTCATAATACGAACAAAATTATTTGATTGTTCAGACGCATCTGCATCATCATCTGTCATCATCAATGCTGCCTGTTCTAAAAATTCAGGCAAGGAATCATATTTCGCAATAACAGTTGTTATCAATTCACGAATATTTAACAATCTGTCTGGCGCATCAACATCTTTGGACTGATTCCACATCTGAATATACCCCGACGCATCCAATAATTTTTTTGCAGCGTCTTGGGGCGCCATAGAAGACCAATCAAAATCAAACGCAGATAAAAATTCATTTGCAATCGCACGCTGTTTAGACGACAAATCAGCAATATGCAATGCAGTCATTAAATTCGAACCACACGAACGTAATTTTTCAACCGCCTTGTCACCAAAACCACGTCTGGGCTTGCCAATAACGCGCAAGAAAGAAACATCATCAAACGGATAAACCAACAAACGCAAATACGCAATAACATCACGAATTTCCATACGGTCATAAAACTTGGTGGCGCCAATTAATTTATACGCAATAGAACGCGATGCAAATTCTTCTTCGAAAACACGCGACAAACTGCCCGCACGTATCAAAACCGCAAAACGCGACAAGTCATCGGCACCATCATGCAAAATTGCATCAGAAACAATTCGCGCTTCGTCCCTATCGCTGGGCACAGTCAAAACATATACCGGTTCACCAGAATTAGAAGAATCTGAGACACGTAAATCTTTGCCCAAGCGCCCACGATTATGACGAACCAACGAATTCGCAGCCCCCAATATATTACCCGTACTGCGATAATTAGTTTCCAGACGAATAATCTTGGTCCCAGAAAATGTTTTTTCAAAATTTAATATATGTTTTATTTCTGCACCACGCCAAGAATATATAGACTGATCATCATCACCAACACAACAAATGTTTGGGTTTTCAATCCCACGTGTCAACAATCCCAACAATTCCATCTGGGCATTGTTTGTATCTTGAAACTCGTCAACCAGAATATATTTAAACTGACGTTGATAACGCGCCAACACGTCCGGATTTTTATCAAACAATTCCAAAACTTTTAAAATAATATCACCAAAATCAACCGCATTTAAACGCGCCAATTCTGCATTATAGGCATTAAATAATTTATTCGTATGCCCCAACGCAGACAATCCTTTGTCCTTGATTGCAGAAAATTCTTCGACATAATCAGACGGCGTTTTTGTTGATGCGCCCAACAATGATTTTATAATTGATTTTTGGTCATCTTCGCCATACACAATAAAATCATTACGCAATCCAACACGCACCGCATTAGAACGCAATATACGCAAACACACAGAATGAAATGTACCACACCACACATCACCAGAATACCACGAACCATCCGACAAATCCGCCAAACGATTTTTCATTTCATTTGCAGCCTTGTTCGTAAAAGTCAATGCCAAAACCTGCCACGGTTGCGCCAAAGACTGATTTAAAATATATGCAATACGCGTTGTTAAAACACGTGTCTTGCCCGTCCCAGCGCCAGACAACACCAATAATGGTCCATCTGTTGTTTGAACTGCCTTTAATTGTTCTGTGTTAAGATTTTCTAGCATTAATTTCATGTGTTTATTATAATAGCACAAACATTTACATCAACAAACGGAAAATAACAGTATGAAAAGAATTATTTGCTTTGACATTGAAACCACAGGTTTTGATTATATGCGCGGCGACAGATGTATTGAAATCGGCGCAGTAGAAATCGTTGACGGAAAAATCACAGATAACACTTTTCACGAATACATCAATCCCGAAGGAAAAATAATTCCACCAGATACATATATGGTTCACAAAATTTCTAATGCTTTTTTGGAAGACAAACCAAAAATGTCAGAAATCGCACCAAAGTTCTTGGAATTTATTGGCGACAGCCCAATCGTTGCGCATAATGGTTTAGACTTTGACTTTCCATTTGTTAATCATGAACTGGCAAAATTAAATCTGAAACAAATTCCACGCGAACAACAGCTGGATTCAATCGTTATTGCGCGCAATCGTGTATTTGGTCCAAAAAGTTATTCTTTGGACGCGTTGGCAAAATGGTACGGAATATCACTGACCGCACGTGCGGATGCACACGGGGCATTAATCGACTCGGAAATTCTGGCCAAGGTTTATATCGAACTGGAAAACACTGCGCCGGCACCTGACGTGCAAGATATAATTGCAAAACAACACGAAGCAATGTTAAAACATCCAAAAATCGGCACAGATTTCCCATACAGAAAATACGAAGTTGATGCCGCAGAATTAGAAAACCACAACAAATTTATGGAACATATAAACAAATAAAAAAACACCCGTTTGGGTGTTTTTTGTTTTACTACTGACTACTTTTTCGTACATACACCATAAGAATTACGTTCTTCGTTGTCGTCACATTTTATCACACACGCAGCACCCCACGCCTCATAACCACTGTTACATCTGCAATTAGTATTAACACAATCTTCTCCATTACCAATCTGGTTGCACTTTGTTTCCTGATATGTCGAATTATCTGGACACAGCAATGATTGATAGAATATTTCTGAAACGCCATTTATACACCCTTCTGGCTCATCACACTGTGACGTTCCGTCAAATACCGCATAACCACATGTCAATGCAACATTGCGACATGCACCACGCATAACATTGTAAACATTGCTGACGCTGGCGTTGGACGACCACGCATTAACCTGAGAAACCTGTTGATTATAACAGTTTGCAACGTCTGTCATACATGTTGATGCATATTCAGAAATAATTTTATGCTGGGCAGCACGGATATTAACCATGGCGCGCTGAACATAATTCACAACAACATCATTGTATGAAATATAGTTGTTTTTGGAATCATATGTATATGCCTGACATTTATCCAGAACAGCACGACACAAACCTTCGTCTGTAACCTTTTGTTTTGTTCCGATTTTACCCAATAAATACTTTACCACACACGAACCATCATTATTGTCTCCACTGCAATTTTCGGGGCTAATTACAACATTATAATCCGCCGACAGCGCCTGACTGTTCAAGGATGCATTATTATAACTTTCCATAAACGCCGTGATTTGAGAAATATTCTGTCCCAGAACAACTTCGCCATTTTCATCAATATAACGTTTGGTCGGATCAATACATTTAAAGTAGTTCGAACCACAAACCATTTCATCAGTCATACAAGTATCCAACGCGGCAACACAGCCCTTGGCATCGTATTGATTTTTATTTTGCAAAACACTTAAACGCGCCTTTTGCAGCATACGATTTGCACTGCGAACATTCGAAACCAATGTTTCGTTCATCTTGTTCAAACCCTGTTCATAAGCAATACAATCCTTGTCAATCGCCAAATCATAATTGCCCGTGATTTGTGTTGTTGTTGCACCTGCTTCTTTACACTGGGTCAATACTGAATTACAACGCTTCTTGGCAGCATTGTACAATGCCGTTCCGCGCAGATTTGAAAAACTGGAATTATTGTCTGCGTTCAGAAAATCCAAACTAAACAAATCTGCCGCATCCGAAGAAAAATCCAAATCTAAGTCAAAACCAACCGACGTATCGTTCGCATACGAAGAACCAGCACTGGGATCACGAATCAAATCTTCGATTTCATCCAGCATATTGCGTGTTTCCGAATTATCATTGGCACCAGACAATGCTTCTTCAGCCTCGGTCTCGGTCATAATGGCACGAATTTCATCTGCGGACAAACCAACATAACGGATACGTTGTGCAACCTCATTCAACTGGGTATTTGCATCCTTGACCGCCGTTTCTACCTTGGTATAACGGGATAAATTTGCAGAACAAGAACAACGCTTTTGATTTGCATCAATCACCGCACAGAATTGATCCATACATTCGTTATATTGTTCCTGACAAGACTTGTTTAATGTTGCAGTTTTTTCCAATCTGTCTGTGGCCTGGGCAATAGATTCCGCAGTTGCAACGACAGACGCCGCACGCGTTTTTACACGACGCAAAGATTCATCAATATTAGAACCTGTTTGAATACCTGTATCACCAATTATTGCACGGCCGCCAACCTCTGCCACGCTGGGACGCAAAACCAACCCCGCACGACGAACCGCCGGATCACTATTAATACTGGCCGCAGACACACGTTCATTACGCCCAACCGTATTCACCACCGCATCCAACGCAGAACGCACACCCGTATTACCAGACGCAACAGAACGCGAAATCACATTACTGCGCGCAACAGTCGTATTATCGTTTTTTTTGATATTCTTGTCATCGGCACCTGTAAAAACACGCGAAACAGTTGTACGAACCTGATTATTTGCCTTGTCTGATATTTGATTTTTTTCTGTATTTGAAATAATCGCTGCACGCGAAATAGTACGCCCAGACAAGTTACGTGTACCGCCTGTTTCTGTACCTGTTGCAGGAATTGCACGCGAAATAGCGCCATCAACCGCAAATGCAGTCGGCGCAATAATTGATAACGCAAAAAAACACGTCAGCAGTTTTTTCATTCTCTGTGTTTGATTATAACACAAAAAAACAATATCTGTAAACATTATTTACACAAAAAAAACTTTCCTATGGATTTTTCTTATAAAACAAAGAATACTGTTCTGCATGTCACGAAAACATTCTTTCTCGGCTGCGGTTGTATTGGGAATGCATGATGCACTGGTATCACTGACTGGTACGATTGCCGGTTTAACTTTTGCTTTTACTGACAGACAGCCAATTATAATATCTGCGATTATCGCATCTATTGCCGCAGGATTATCAATGTCGGCATCTTGTTATCTGGCAGAAAAAACCGCAGAAAATCCATACGCATTACAAATGGGTGCAATAACCGGAACATCATATATAACAACCAGTGCGTTATTAATATTGCCCTTTTATGCAATCACAAACACCCACCACGCATTGATCGCGTCTTTTATTGTTGCAATATTGATAATAGCAGGATGTAACTTTTTTATATGTCGCGCGCATGGACGCCCATTTTGGCGTCACGCCGCAGAAATGCTGATTATATGTACTTGCGTATCTGTCGCATCTTTTATTATTGGTCAAATCGCAGAACGATTTATCTGACACGACAATGACAACATTGTTTCACTTCTTCCCAGCAGGCACCTGACATTTTTGCATAAGGACACTTTTCTGGCATACACATAGTTATTTTTTCTGCAAAAAAAGCACAAGACTGTCTTTCTTCGTCCGCAGCATCAACTGACATACGTTTTAAATTTTGACCGATACGCTCATATAAATTAGTGGCGACATCAGGACTCATCAATCCATAATCATATGTATTAAAATTTCCACATGGGGTCTTTTTATTAACAACAACTGACCAATGAAAATCACCCGCCATTAAATCAACACGTCCCGCTGGATATTTCATTTGCTCGCATAAATAAGGCATGATTTCCGTCCTTTTTCTTTTCGTGCCTCAGATTAATGATTTTATTCTTAAAAATCAATAAAAAAAACGCCACAATTGTGGTGCTTTTTTTACAAAACATCAATCGTTTTGATTAATGTATTAGACATCTTGATTTTGCCAAGAAATACAATTGTTCCGCTTTGCGTTGACCAATTTCTTGCAAGGTAAATCTATCATTTACAATACCAAAGGAATATTTTTTTGCACCTTCTTTGTGTACAGAAAATACACCCGTTGAAACAGAATTTTCAGACACAACAAAGTCTCTCTTGTCATAATCCCTGATCAAAGCATTTAATGTCAAAATAATTTCGTTCATTGCTATATTATGCATATTTTTTTATCCTTTTTTTATTTAGCCTGACTAAGGCTAACACAAATTTCTAAGTTGTCAAGTATAAAATTGGAAAATTCTAGTTTCTCTTCAAGACTATATTCTCTATATACTTTTCTTGAATCACCGCCGCTAATATATTTTTATATCGGCCAAAATCAACAGGAACATTTTCCATATTCAAACACAAGAACAAGTGACACACGACATTTGGATACCGTAACGCAACCATGCGCAAGGTTTGATGCAAATTAAAATCCTGGCCACGACGCATAAAAAGGGCAACCCGTTGTAAAACCTCTTTATCTGCGGCAGATAAATTATACAACAGATTTAATTTCGACAAAGCGTCCAAATCTATTAATTTACCATTTTTTACATTTGATTCCCTAAAATCATCACATGTAATGCCTTTTAACAAAGACATAAAAAACACCTTGTTCCGCGCCAATTCAAACCCATTGTTAATATCTTTATCTATATAATCAGTCAAAATCCAAGTATATTCTGCGCCATGATTTTTAAATACAGCACCAATATGCGGCCTGTTAATAAAATTACGCATGCGCGAATACAGATGCATATTTTCCAAATCACACGTTGACACACGATGAACACGATTAATTTTTAATGCAAAATTATGCCCACCAATATTTATTTTATAAACACTGCCTGACATACCGCTGTCAATATAAGATAAATTTACTGGCAGCCCAAATATATCTGGCGCAGATAATTGCACACGCGAAATATCAGAAAACGTCATCCATGGGTTAATTTTAGAATGAAAATCAACCGCAATATCATTTACCCACGATACAAAATCTTGTGTGGCGCGCGACAAATCCTTGCCAACCAGCTTTTGCCTTAATTGATATGGCAGACAGCCCCTGAACCCAGAATATGCGGAATTAAACTTTTTCATAAAAAATTATCTGCCCTTATCTTTTATTGCGAACATCTTGTCAAAGATTTTTACATATGAATCAAAACCATGATTATTCGCAATCGCACCCAACCCCATAACAGCAGTACTGATAAAAAACGCCCCTATAAACGCCTTGTCCGACACCAATAACACCGGCGAACTTGCCAGTCCGGCCATACCAGACATAACAGTCAAACTCTTACCCGCGTACACAAGTGCATTTTTAAATTCAGAACTATTTTTCATTTTAGACATAAGATAACCTTTTTTAATTATTTAGAGCCTTTATACTAACATAAGTTTTTATATTTGCAATATTTTCTATGTGCAAACAACAAAAAAACCGCCACATGGGCGGTTAAATTCGGTTTCTATATCGATAACTGGATTTATTCTGGCGACGACCTACTCTTCCGTGGCTTAAGCCAAAGTACCATCGGCGATACGGGGTTTCCCTGTCTGGTTCGGGATGGAACAGAGGGTGGCTCCCGCTCAATAATC
>JAZQRR010000015.1:0-17879 GCA_045629645.1 Candidatus Enterousia sp.
CCTTGCATGCCCGAGTGTTCTTCGTCCAGAACTTGTCTTGCGTTGATTAAATCTATTTGCGTTTTGTCAGACTTGTCCCATGGCATTGCCAGCAATTCATCCAAATATGTCTTTAACAGTCCACCTTCATTAGACATCGGCGACATAGAGCGCATACGTTTCCATTCGGACATTGCTTTTTCTTTTGCGTCGGCGTGCATTGCAGATTTTTGAATTTTTTTGCGTATATTAACAGTGTCTGTTTCTTCGTCGTCTTCGCCCATTTCTTTTTGAATTGCGCGCATTTTTTCTTGCAGAATTGCTTCGCGACGTCCTTTTTCCATTTGTTGATGAATACGTCTGTTGATTGCGTCTTCGATTTTTACAGATTCCATCATCAGTTTTACAGATTCTAACAGTATTGTCAGTTTTTCTTGCCAGCTGGGCGCACACAGAATTTTTACCGCAGTATCGGTGTCGATATCCAATGTCTGAATTACAGAATCGACAAATGCCGGCAATGGATAATTAGTGATTATGTTTTTAAATTTATCCATTTTAAATTTACGTGTAATTGTTCCCAGCGATTGCAAGTTTTCTGCAATGATATCACGTAAAATAATTGTTTGATTGTCTGTTTGATCGTCTTGAATAATAATGTCGTCTGTTTCACATGAAAACAAGCCATCGTTTAACGCGATATCGCGCAAAGAGACAACGCCTGTTGTTCTGACGACGATATGGATTGCGCCGTCAGGCATCTTTAATTCTTGTATAATGTCGCCAACGGTTCCAACAGAATATAAATCATCTGCCGATGTTGGATAACTCCAAGAATGTTGTGGTACCAACACAATGGTTGGATTTCCATTTGCAATGGCAGTTTTTATACAGTTAACTGATGCTTGATTGTCAATCAACGCAGGAACGGTCATATTAGGTGATACGACCACATCACGAAAGGGTAATATATATTTTCTCATAGTACGGTAAATATAAAACTTTTTTATAATATTTCAAGGGATATAAAATCATTGTTTTTATGGATTGTTTTTTGTGATTGATTTCAGTTTATAAAAAGTATAACATTTATATGTCATCGGGTGTTCTGATGACGAGGCGTCGAAACCTGTATCTAACAAAGCAGCTCCAACTCTTTGGGTTGGAGGGTGGTGAATAAATTGAATAAGCCCGCTATTCGTTAGATAATAGTTTCGAACCTCCAACCACCTTGAAAACGGTGGTTTTTTTACAGGTTTTTTTTGGGGGGTGAAAATGAGGCGATTTTTATCTGTTATTTTAATGTTATTTTCTGTGGCGGCGCGTGCGCAAACGATGTGTGTTCGCGACAGCAGTTTGGTGTTGTCGTTGGATGGCGGTGTTACCGGTGAAGGCATAGGGGGAAATCGGGATGAGAATATATGGTGGGTGGACTTTTCGTATGGTCGTGTGTATGGTGAGTCAACATGCTTGTCTGTCAAAGAAAGTTTAGGGCAAACAAATTCAGGTGCTTATTATGGTGTAAATGAATATGCTAATACACCGATACAGGCCATTGCTGGTTTAAATGGTTTTGATGACGAAGGTACGGAACGTAAACAATGCTGGTGTCGTCTAACACATCCTGCTGTGTCCTTGTGGGTGTTGGGGCGCTCTCATGGTGCAAGCGGGGCATGTCCAACAAATTGCATTAACGACTGTGCGAATTTTATGAAGAACAATAATAATAATTTGCGTTCCGGTTTATTCAAGACAGTTGGACTTTAAAAAAAATCCCCAGAACGGGGATTTAAATTTTTAACGACGGCGAAATCCATTGTGTTGTGCGCTGTTGCTGGAACGTTTTGATAAATAACGTGCTGCAATCAAAACCAACCATTCCAATGACAATACGCCCAATGCCGCAAATTTATTTTCAATACCGGAAACCCAACCTAATACATAAACCAATTGTGCGATAAATGATATGTATAAAGCACCAAATACGCCTGTAAAGAATATTTTCTTAATTTTTCCAAACATTTTATCTTCCTTTCACTTTACTGTAATTAATTGTGTGTCGGGTTTCTGGTGCCAGGTACCCAACAGACCCCGCAATTGCTAAAACGAATACAGTCAACAATCGCCAACCGTATTCAACGCCATCTTAGGCAGCCATTGCAAAGCGAACATTGTCGTTCGCAGCGATTCTATCGCCATTCAGTTTTTAGTCGGCTTTTTACGACGCCATGTCGGATTCACTCGATTTGTCTTTCATCATCTGTCGAATCTATGTCAGCCCCATTTCCAAATATGACATTTTATCACATCAGGCAATGGTGGAGCTGTGGGGTACCGCCCCCCAGTCCAATATGACTATTTCACAACGAATTCAGAATCATCACTGCATGCGCAGCAGACCAATTATAGTCTTTTAGACTGGAAATTGCAAGTTTTTTAGTTATAATACAGTGCAAGAGGCAAAAATATGAAATTCTTAGACAAGGCAAAAATTTATATCAAAGCGGGTGATGGTGGTAACGGCAGCGCCAGTTTTCGTCGTGAAAAATATATCGAATTTGGCGGCCCAAATGGTGGTGATGGTGGTCGTGGTGGCGACGTTGTATTTGTTGCAGTTCCAAACGTTAATACATTAATTGATTATCGTTATAAAACAAAATATGTTGCCCAGCGTGGTGAAAATGGTATGGGTAAAATGCGTACTGGTGCATCTGGCGAAACATTGGTTCTGCCGGTTCCAACAGGTACGGTCATATTGTCTGAAAACGAAGAAATTGAATATGCAGACTTGAATCAGGATGGTATGGAATACCGTGCGGCGCGTGGTGGTAACGGTGGTTGGGGAAATTTGCATTTTAAAAGTCCGACTAATCGTGCACCTAAACAGGCGAACGACGGTTTGCCGGGTGAAGAACGTACGGTTGTTTTACGTTTAAAATTGATTGCAGATATTGGTTTGGTTGGTTTTCCGAATGCGGGCAAGTCAACATTATTGTCTGCAGTAACGGCTGCGCGTCCCAAGATTGCAAACTATCCATTTACAACATTAAATCCCCAGTTGGGCGTAATGTATGCGCATAATCGTGAGTTTGTATTGGTTGACTTGCCTGGATTAATCGAAGGCGCGCACACCGGTGTTGGTTTGGGCGATCAGTTTTTGGGGCATGCAGAACGCACAAAGATGATTTTGCATGTAATTGACGGTACAGAACCTGATTGGGCGGCACGCTATGCTGCGATTCGTCATGAAATAGATTCTTATGGTGGTGATTTAATTTCCAAACCAGAAATGGTTGTGATTAATAAAATGGATGCGATTGACGATACCGAATTTGCAGAAAAAATGGCTGCGTTTAAAAAGTCTTTCGGACGTAAAAAGAAACCTGAAATTTTAACAATCAGTGCTGCTGGGGGCTTGGGGATAGATGTGCTGATATCCGCAATAGAAAAAAAGTTCTTAGGGCTGGGAAATGATATATAAAAATCCGCTTGCGGTGCACAAAAATATTGACGACAAATTACGTGATTATTATGCTGCCTGTTCAAAGGAAGAATGTGCTTATTTTGATGCAAAACACAAGGTTTTATTATCGTCGATTGATGTCAGTCAGGTTGAATTTATTGGTGGACTATGGCGTGTTCAGATTGACTTTCCATATAAAATAGAACGTATTCGTGATAAAGATTTTATTATCTTGAAAAAGTTACCACGACAAGAAAAAAACTTGTTTGATTTTTATGTCGCGGAATCTGTTTCTTATAATTGTTATGGCCCATATACTTCATCGAACAAAAACGAAGTTAATTCTGTTGTTGCAAAATATAAAACAAGTACGAAAACTTGTTATGCGTACGGTAACAGCATAGAACAAGCACGTGCGTTTTTGGGAATCAGACTTTACGATGAATACTGTGATTTGATACATAATTATTTATGCAATGATAATCAGAACAAAAATCAGAAATAATTTTTTTGCAATTTGCTATTTTTCTGTTAAAATTTCCGCATGAACAAAATCAAAGGAGAAAAAATGGTATCGTTAAAAGGTACACAAACAGAAAAGAATCTGTTAATTGCGTTTGCTGGCGAATCTCAGGCACGTAATCGTTATACAATGTATGCTTCTGTCGCTAAAAAGGAAGGTTTTCAGGCAATTTCAAAAATATTCTTGGAAACGGCTGATCAAGAGAAAGAACATGCGTCTCGCTTGTTTAAATTCTTGGAAGGTGGCGAACTGGAAATAACTGCGTCTTTCCCTGCAGGCAAAATCGGTACGACATTGGAAAATTTGCAGGCTGCTGCATACGGTGAACACGAAGAAAATACAGAAATGTATCCAAAATTTGCACAAGTTGCTGCCCAGGAAGGTTTTCCTGCAATCGCAGAAATTCTGAAAAATATCGGTTATGCGGAACGTTATCACGAATCCAGATTCCGTGCATTGGCCGAAGCGATTGAAGAAGGTACATTGTTTAAACAGGACAAGATTGTTATGTGGCGTTGCACAAATTGTGGCATGTGGCACATCGGGACCGAGGCTCCAAACGTATGTCCGGCATGTTTGCACGAACAAGGGTATTTCATCAGCGAAGGTACAACAGCGCGCTGTGATACCAACGAAGGTTTTTGCGAATATTCTGTTATCGATGATTAATCGAAACAAATTGTTTTTTTTAAGAATAAATCCCCAGTTTTTTTTGGGGGTTTATTTTATTTCCAGCGTATCTAAAATTTTGTTAAGTTTTCGTTGGGCGGTATTTGCGCAATTTCGCCCAGTCCATATCAGCAATTCTTTTCCTTGTTGTTGGTCAACCAAAGATATATTGTATCGCCACCACCAAAATCCATTAAATGCACACCATATTGGTCTAAATAAATCTTTGGATTCTGAAATTTTTAAAACATACTTTGCGTTGTTTGGTATGTAAAAAGTTTCTGATTCATAAAGTTCAGTTTCTGTAATATCGTCAGACTTTTTTATTTTTCCAATTTTGATATCGTATCCACGTTCTTCCAATATTGCTTTTGTTGCGGCGCGCATAGAATAGCCACCGCGCGTTGTGTATATTGTTGCATTTTGTTCCAATGTTTGTGGTTTTATATACAATCTGTTGCAAGCAGTAACAGAAACGGAAACCAGTAAAGCAAAAAGCAAGCGTAACTGCATATTTTTGAATCTTTTTTGTTGGTGTGCCCAGCGGGATTCGAACCCACAATCTTCGCCTTCGGAGGGCGACGCATTATCCAGTTGTGCTATGGGCACGTACCGTGAATTATAAAGAAATGCAGATAAAATGCAAGGGTGGATTATATGGTTTAACGCTTTTTCTGAACAGTATGTCTTATATTGCGTAATTGTTGTACCATGTTCAGTCCTCGCATTATTGCGTTGCGGTTTAATTTGCGCTTTACAGTATCTTCATAACAATCCATATATTCAGAATAGTTGTTCAATGGGTAATTGCGCAGCGCGCGTAACACAGAAAAATTTTCATTACATAATGCGACTGTATCTAAGTCAATAATACTGCTTAATTTCAAATCGTCATCTAATATTATATTTTTTGGTTGGATATCGTTATGAAGCAATTTTAAGTTGCTGTGCGTTGATAAAAATTTATATATCTTATCAAAAATAGCAAAATTAACATGTATATTTTCGATTGTCTTGCGGTGTGCAAATGTTTCGTATGCGTATTCTTTCCAATTTGTATCTGCTGTTCTGGGGTCGATGCAGGATATTTTTGATTGTATAACCATAGATTGTTTATACGTGTCAAAAATTTGCGCCGGTGTCATATCATTTTGCATATGTTCGTATAATGTTTTGCCAGGATCATATTTGTAAGATTCAAAAAACAAATCGGAAAAAATATGTTCCTGTGTTTGTGGCAAGGGCAGGTTATGTGTTTGTAATAACTGACTGATTAATTGGTTTCTTGCAATCTGTTTTTTGTTATTAAATTTGCAAACGATTGTGCCTTCTGGTGTTTCGGCTAAGTAAACTGTGCCGACAGAGCCTGTAATTTCAGGCTGTCTTATAAACCAGGATTCTGGGTAAACGCTTTGTATTGCGTCGATATAGTTTTGTTTGTTGTGTTTATTCATGATAATTTTGATGGGGTTTAGTTTTGTTGTAATGAAGCCAGCATAAAATCATCTAAATCGCCATCTAAAACGGCGTCTGAATCAGTTTTTTCAACGTTTGTACGAACGTCTTTAACCAGTTGATAAGGGTATAAAACGTAATTTCTAATTTGGCTGCCCCATTCAATTTTCTTTTGTGCTGCTTTGGCAGCGTCTTCTGCTTCGGCGCGCTTTTGCATTTCCAGTTCGTACAATTTGCTGCGTAACATTTTCATTGCCATTTCGCGATTTTGAATTTGGCTGCGTTCATTTTGGCAGGTTACAACAGTATTTGTTGGTATGTGTGTAATACGTACGGCGCTGTCTGTTTTGTTAACATGCTGTCCGCCTGCGCCCGATGCACGATAAGTGTCGATACGTAAATCTTTATCGTTTATTTCTATTTCAATAGTGTCATCGATGTCGGGCCATACGTCAACAGACGCAAAGCTGGTTTGACGCTTTCCATTGGCGTTAAAAGGAGATATACGAACCAATCTGTGTACTCCGATTTCATTTTTAAGCCAGCCGTATGCACGTTCGCCAGAAATTCTGTAAGTGATGTTTTTTATGCCGGCTGTATCGCCTTCGTGTTCTTCAATAACTTCGGCTGTAAATCCATGACGTTCTGCCCAGCGTGCGTACATACGCGACATCATTTGTGCCCAATCTTGTGCCTCGGTTCCACCGGCACCTGCCTGGATAAACAAAAAAGCACCGTTATTATCAGCCGGTTCGCGAAATAATGTAATGAATTTTGCGCGATGTGCGTTTTCAATCAATGCTTGTACGGCATTTAATACTTCTGGGTCTTCGGGTGCGATTTCAAATAAATCGCGCAGATTTTTATATTCTGATTCCAGATTTGTTAGTTCTGCTAATGTTTTTTCCAGACTTGATTTTTTTTGCAATATTATGCGCGCGTTATCGGGATTGTCCCATAAATCAGGCGAATTAACCTGTGTTTCCAGTTCTGATATTTGTGATTTTATTTTTTCAGGGTCAAAGAAACCCCCTGACGGCAGAAATGTCGTCAAAAATTTGTAAAAAAACTTCGTTTGTTATAATCATGTCCCAGATGCTACAATAATATTTCATATAAATCAAATGAATGTTTGCCTTTTTTTTTTGAATATGATAAAATCAACACAACGAGAGGGATTTTAATGAAGAATTTTCTGTCTATATTTGGGCTGTTGGGTGCGGTTTTGCTGGGTGGTGCGGCTGACGCTGTGTCTGCTGGAACGGTCAGTGCGTCGGACAAGGCGCGTGGGGTTGCTGTTTATACCCCGACGGCTAGCAATGGTTTGCGTGGTAACGCGGGGTTGGCAAACGCTTATAAAACCAACCAAAGAAATACATATTTTATGGTAACGCAACCCGATGTTGATACTGCCTGTCGTGAAAAAATATATAAATGCTTGTCCGATTATTGTGGTGACGCAATGGTTGTTCCTGGTCAGCGTGCGTCAAAGTGCCAGTATGCGACAGAAAGTGAATTGTATAATTATGCATTGTTGTGTTTGCAGAAAGATAATCAGGTTTTGTTGCCACAATATGCGGCAAATACAATTCATGGCGGTGGCGGTATGAATACGGCTGCGCGTCTGTGTCCTTCGTATGTTCAGCAAGAATTGATGTCTTATTTGTCTATGGCGAATATGGCAGATCAGTTGTCTAAATCTCATTCTGATTTATGTTTGCAACGTCGTCAAGAACTAGAAGCTGCGATGGCGTGTCATTCTGTTGCGTTGGCGTATGGTAACGAAACCAGCAGTATGTTAACAACCCAGTTAATTGATTATTGTGGTGCTGGCGTCCCTGGGGGCAGTGCAGAAATGGTTACTCGTTTTGCAAATGCGGGTAATGTTGGTGCCGATGTATGGGGTTGGGCAGAAAAAATTATTAATTTAGAAATGAATAACAAAGGTGCAGATTGGCAGGCCGCGGTTGATGCTGTTTTGGCGGGTTATACAAATCGTATGAATTTGGCTTGTGGTGATAACTTGCAGTTAAATACGGTTTCTCATCCAACGGGAAATACCGGCCCAACGTCATTACAAACAGTTGCAGCGTTGGCTATTGGTGCACAATTTCCAACAACAACAAAAACCGCTGAAAATCCATATGAAAATTGGTCAATATGGATGGAGGTTACATCCCGTTCTGAATTATATACATACGAAGATGCAAAACAGGTTGTTAACGCCGGAATTGTTCAGCCTGTAACAACTGCAAATGCGTTTTTAACCAGTGCTCAGATGGATGATATGCGTACTGCATATGCGCGTGGAACCAAGGTTTTTATTATTCGTGACAGTGCGCGTTGCTATATGGTGCCGGTTCAACAAATGACGGATCAAGAGTCTTCGTTGGTCGCCCAGTCGTTTGCGCACTGTATCAGCAGATAAAAAAAACCGCCGTTTGGCGGTTTTTAGTTTTATTTTATTATGTGTTTGTCGGTTAAAAAAATATAAATCAAATGTATTGTGGCCTTGAACAAGTTTATAAAAAATGATAAAATAACTTGGGATGAAAATCAGCAGAAGAAATGTTTTAAAGTTAACCGGTTTTTCGGTTGTTGTAACGGCGCTTTTGCCCCGTGTTGCGTTTGCGGCGCGTAATTCTGTGCGTTCAATTCGTACAGGAATTCAGCCTGGGGATAAAACACGCTTGGTTGTTGAAACATCTGCGCGTCCATCATATACGCTGTCTTATCCGACAAATCAGTTGGTTGTTCGTCTGGCGAATACTGCGGCAAACACGGGGATAAAGCCTAATTTGGTGTCGGGGGCATTGGTTTCTTCGGTGTCTCAGGTTCAAACTGGGGATGCGTTGCAAATAATTGCGAATTTAAAAAAGCCAATTAATCAAATTCAAAAAAATCAAATATTATTACTGGAACCAAATGGCGATAATGATTATCGTTTGGTGCTTGATTTTGTTGCTGGGACTGGCACGACCACGGGCGCTGCGTCTGCTGCGTCTGCGACATCCATATATGGCAAGGCGTCTGAATATACGACTGCATCTACAACACCAACAACTGCAATAACCGCGGCGCGCAAATATGTTGTTGTTATTGACGCGGGGCATGGTGGCAAAGATCCGGGCTGTATTGGCAAGGGCGGAACCCGTGAAAAAGACATTGTGTTGTCTGTTGCAAAAAAATTAAAATCAAAATTGGATGTTAATGGCTTCAAGACATATTTAACGCGCAATGACGACAGATATTTAAAATTAGCCGAACGCGCATCAATTGCCGAAAAACGCAAGGCAGACTTGTTTATATCATTGCATGCCAATGCAAACCCCAGTCGCAAGATGAAAGGTTTTTCAATATATACATTGTCAGAAAAGGCATCGGACGAAGAGGCTAAAAAACTGGCCGAGGCTGAAAATGCGGCTGACAAAATCGGGGTAGAGGGATTTACTGAATTTGAAGAAAATATCCGTATTGCATTATCTTCGTTACAACAGCACGCTGTCGCGGAAATGAGCGAGGAATACGCCACCGGATGTGCAAAATCGTTCAAGAAATCGTCGATTGAACAACAACCTGGGCCTGATGTTCGTCATGCGCCATTTGCTGTTCTGCGTTCAACTGTGCCTGGGGCGTTATTAGAACTTGGGCATTTATCTAATGCATCCGAAGAAAAGTTATTAAAAACCGCATCGCACCAAGATAAATTAGTAAACGCAATTGTGAAATCTGTAAAGAACTATAATTTCGAAGTTTAGCCTTGCTTTATATTCCTAATTTGTTGTACACTCAGAACAGCTAGAGGGAATAATATGAAACTTCATATTTGTTTGCTTGTTGTTTTTAGTGCGTTTTTTGCTCCTTGTATCTCGTACGCGTATGCCGCAACGGATATATTGCCGCTAGATGATGCATTGCGTGCAACATATACGGCATGTATCGGTATTGATGATGAAATGCAACATTTAAAGACTATGGCTGGAATAAATACGGCCGTTACCGCGGTTGGAACGGCTGCTGGTATTGGTGCGACAGTTACTGGCTTTGTAAAGGCGAATAAAGACGAACTAATTGAAAAATTAGAAATGGAAAAGTTACGCAGAATTGAAGAGTCTGGTATAAATTCTGCACATATAAATCCCGTGAAAAACAATGTGTTATCAAATATTGATAATGCCAAGGTCAGTTATATGGCAAATGCTGATCCAAATGAAATTCAAACAGAAATAGATCAGTTGACCAAACAGTCCAAGAATTTAGGTAACTGGCGTACAGGGTTGCTGGCTGCAAATACCGCAACAAATATTGCAGGTGCAGCAATTGCCGGTACTAACAAGGTAGATAAAGATTTAGAAGCACAAATAAAATCATGTGTGTCCGCGGTTGATACTTTACGTAAATCGATGATGCAGGCGCGTATGGAAGGTACGGATATTACCGAAGCACAATCAATAGCAGATGCGTGTGGCGATTATGAATTTGTTGATGTCTCTAAGATAAATAAACGTGCCACAGGCGCTATGGCTTCTTCTATTGTTGGCGCTGCTACTGGCTTGGCTGGTACGGTTGTATCAGGGGTTGCAAACAGTGAACAGGTGCGTAATGACAACAGTGCTGCGGGCAAGAAAAAAGAACAGGATATGAATATGGCTGCGAATGTATTGTCTATTGGTGCAACCGCCGCATCTGCGAGTGCGACAATATTTAATGCGACTCAAATCGCAGCAATTAAAAAAGTTGCAGTTGTTTCAGAAAAATGTACGGGGATATTGAAATGAGAGTATTTTTAACGCTGTTTCTTATGTTGTTTTCTGCGGGGACTGTAATTGCTGCGCCTGCGTCGTCGTTTCTTAGTACAGAAAATAATTTATTTTTTCCTGTAGATATCGTAAAAAGTGCAATTATTGATTTCTTTCCAGAGAATAAGCAACAGCAGGCGGCAAATTTATATCAGGAACTGATGGATGCAACGACTGCAAAGATATCCATAGACAGCCTGTTCAAGGTTTGTCGTACAGGTGGTATAAATACATATCGAATTGAAGGATTTGATAAATGTAGAAGTTTTGTTGTACAAATGCTGACAGATGCGGAAATTGCTGTTGATGTTGGACTTAGTGGAAGTTGTCCTGCGGGTGGAGACAAGGTAAATGGTTTGCGTTCAATCACGGATTCTACACGTGTCGGTGATATGTGTTCCAGTACAAACATTGCCTATGGCGAAGTTGTATTCAGAAAGGGATACAGTTGTACTTGTTTAGCAATGCAATGCAATAGTGGTTTTCGTTTTCGTAAACGTGGCGACTGTGTAACTATTTCCCAAGAACCGGACGATATAAACGCCAGTGCTAGCAACTATTGTGCGCGTATACAAACCGCAGGTGCGCAAAATAATAACACATCTGAAAAGTGTAAAAATTTCTGTACAAATCAATATGGTGGCAAGAATTGTTATTGGGATGCAGTAATTTGGGATAAAGACAAAAACACTTGTATTTGTAATCCTAGTGTTCAAGAAATTGCAGATAAACGTAAGCGTGATGAAGTAAGACGACAAAACAGAAGATATATTAATCCGTGTGACAATGCATCACGCAACAAAGGTATATGTGTGGACAGTGTTTTTGCTACAACAAATGTTACACGTATGCAGGCAACAGAATTGGCAAAACTGTGGGCAAAAAAACATCATAATGATGTTATTGAATGCGCTGATGCAACAGAATCCAAGGTTGATTTTGCAGGCTGGGATGATTTTATCATGTGCGCCAGTGTTGATGATGATAAATATTATGCATTTAGATTTGATGACGTCAAAGAAAGTGTTGATGCTGATATTCAAGCAGGCTTAGTAAATGGTATTTGCGGAATATATGGATATTCATCTAATGTGTCAAAAAATGATACGTTGAGAAATATGTTTGGTGGTTTTGCATGTAATGCTCCATGTAGTAGCGAACTGCGAAATGCGGCGGCTCATTTTGGTTTGTCGTCAACATCAAAAGGGAATTCATGCGTATTGTCACAACGTGTTGTGTCCAAGGCAGATGCAGATAAATCTCTGGCAAAAATAGATGGGTTGGATAATAGATATTTTATGGGCGAAGTACTGCAAATTCAAGGTGCACAGACAGGTAAAAACAATATTTATGATTATATCGAATCCAAAGGTTTTTTAATCAAAAGCTTAGAGTGCATCCCAAATCCTGCCGCATTAGAGGGGGCGTGGTACGAAGACGATGATGATATTATTCGTTGTTATTTAAATAAACAACCAATCGATTTCGTTTTTGACGATGTTAGCGAAGCGTGGAGCTATAAGTATGAGGCAGGGGAAGCAGCATTTGCGTGTCTTGGAACTGGTGGTAAATATGAAGGCAAAGAATGTTACGGTTTATCTGCATCGCAGTGCGCCAAGGCAGACCAAACTATGAAGCGTATAAATCCGGGGTCCAGTGGTACAGAATGGGATGCAAAAAATCAGGTTTGTATTTTGATCGATCAATCAGAGGCTTCATTCTATGATGGTGCGATTCAGGTTGGTACATCTGCGATTGCTGTTGTTGACTGTATGGTTGGTACACATGTTGGTTGCGTAATGTTTGCAGTAGAAGCAGCAAGTTTGGCAGCTGATATTTCATCAAAAGTTCTTATCCAGGATCGTGTCCAAGAATTTTTACGCGTATCAACGGTGTGTAAAGCACGCGATTGTGCGAAAAATACTATACGCCAATTGGGTGCAAAGGTTATCAGTGTAAAAGATGCGCTGGATGAACATTCTATCAAAAATGTCGACGAAGAATTGGCACGTTTAATATCTTTGCTTAAACCAGAGGATTTACAATCAGAAGTCAGTGGCAGTGAATGGAATACAATGGTTGCAGCCGCAGGTGGTGCAACAAGCGATTGGACTGGTACGGCACTTGTATGGATGGGGCGTATCGGTGTTCTGGGACAATTTGCATCATTGGGAACATCTGCGGTTAATCTGTTAAGAAAAACACCAACAGCACTAAGGGCGTTGTTAAGTTCTGCCGATAACATTGCCGCCGCGGCTGATGATGTGGCAGATGCAACAAAAGCGCTTGTTGTTTATGATGCTGCCAAGGCGGCTGATACAACCACTGATGCGGCAAAGACAGCAGATACAGCTGCCGATGTTGCCACAAATGCAACCAAAGCTGCCGATGCGACTGCAGATGCTACAAAAACAACGGGAAAGGTCCAGAATATTATTTATGATGCTGCTTATTTCAGCAGAAATACTCCTGATGACGTGTTTAAAAATGCCGATGATTTAGTGCAAATTAAGAGGGGAGATATTCAAACCGCAACGCTAAAAGATTTGATGAAAAAAGCAAAAGAATACGGTTTTGAATGTTCTGATTGCGGTGGCGATGTATTGAAATTTACAAAAATTGTTGAAAAGACAACAGGTGGTGCTGATGCAGTCAAGACAGCAAACGTTGTGACTGATACTGCGCGTGGTGCCACTAGCGCGACAGACAATGCGGTGCGCGCTTTGCCTGCGTTGCCAGCCAAAGCTGCCGATGCAACTGCGGATGCCGGCAAGGCCACAAATGTTGTGCATACCGCAACAGGCGCAGCATCTGGTGCGACAAACGCCGCGACTGATGGTGTCTCTATATCTGATGATATCATTAAGAGTGTATCAAAGATGACTTGGGACCAAAAGTTGAAAGCTGTTGGTATCAGAGAGGTTTTAGATAAAAGAGGGGCTGTTCGTTATTTTGATGAATTTAATGGAACAAAACCAATATCCGCAGACAATGCGATGAAGCGTATAGAAAAACTGCCTGAGATAATAGCAAGATCAAGAAAAATGTCTGATACTGAAAATTTTGCGTTGGTTGGTGTAAAAGAGGTAGTAGATAAAAATGGGCAATATCGTTACTTTGATACTTTAAATAAAACTAAACGTATATCTGGGGACGAAGCGTTAAACCATATTGATGAAACATATAAAGCCATAATAAAAAATATGGAAAATGCTGCAAACACCGCGACTGACGCAGCCACAAATGCAGGAAAAGCTGCCGATGCGACTGCGGATGCCGCCATGGGTGCCAACAAGGCAGCAGACGCATCTCGTACTGCGGGCAAAGTTCTTAATAATGCCAATACGAACAAAAAAATGGCATCGATAACCCAAAAATTAGGTGGTGGGTTTGATGAACTGATAGATAATGTAAAAAATGGAAGTTCCAAAGGATTTTTTGTTGAAAAAAATAAGTTGTCTGTGGACGAATGGAAGACATTAAGAGAAAGCCTGCGCACGGAAGGTATAGAAATAGTGGAAGGCAGCATTATTGAGGGTGGCTCAAAAAATTTCTTTGAATTTAGAAAAATTGGAGCTGCAAATGCTGCAGCAGACGCTGCGGCCGAAGCAAAAAAAGTGACAACATGGGCAGAAGATATGGCATCGATTGGTGTTAAATACACACCAGAAGATTTGGCAACAGTTGGTATAAAATATATGTCTGACGGAAGTTATGTTGATATTGCAACGGGTAAAAAGTTGACAGATATTCAAGTGTTAAACAGAATTCCAACTTCTGCAAATGATTACCTAGCAAAATATGGCGTTCGTCAGATAGAACTACCAAACGGTGGCGTCAGATACAAGGGGACTTTACCCAGCGACAAAGGGCATTTGATTAGTGAATACGATGCTTTAATGCGTGTTGATAATGGGCCGATTGACATTGTGAACAAGACGGATGATTTATTGCCAGCTGTGGTGAACAAGACGGACAATCTGTTACCTGCGGTTGTGAACAAGACGGATGATGTGTCTGTTGTGCCAACAGTACAAAAAACGGTTCCTGCATGGGTCGATGCGGTAAGTGCCACGGCCAAAGCAACTGGTTTATCATATGGGCATCATAACGATGTGCAGTAAAAACAAACCCGCCAAATGGCGGGTAAATTTCTGGCGGAGACGAAGGGATTTGAACCCTTGATACGGGGTTGCCGTATACACGATTTCGAGTCGCGCGCATTCAACCGCTCTGCCACGTCTCCACGTGATGGGCATTATAAATATATTGGGATTATTTTGCAAGACTAAAAATTTGACATTTTCTATGTCTCAAAATACACTATGTTGTATGCAAAAGACATTTAATGAAATGGTTTATGACGTTGTTGCGCGTATCCCGTACGGGCGTGTGGCGACTTTTGGTCAAATCGCCCAGATGATTGGTCGTCCGCGTTGTGCGCGCTTTGTTGGATATGCGTCCAACAATCGTGCATATTGGCATTTGCCATGGCATCGTGTGGTGTTCAAAAATGGTGTATTAAACCCTGGTATGCCCGATGCGCAATATCGCGCCCTGTGTGACGAAGGGGTAAAATTTACGCCAGAAAAAACAGTAATTATGGAACAGTTTCAATGGAGTCCGGAACGTGACGGCGTTGCAATGGACATACGCGATTTTCCGCTGGTATTTTAAACCAATAAGAAACAGTTATTTGATTATTTTTTATAAATTTTTTCATTAATGACCTGTTTTTTTGAATCACGTGTGTTTTATGATATTATAATGGAACCTTTTTTCCCACAGGAAGATATTCGTTTAGTTGTTAAACTTTGTTCTTGATAAAATCTGTAAAGCAATCAATAATACAGTGCAAGAAAAAAGGATGAAAAAAATGAAACGCTCAGACATAGTCAGATCAATCCAGGTTCGTTTTAAACATATGCGCGCATCAGACGCGTCTGCGATATTGGACACTGTTTCTGATCATATGATTGAATCGATTGCAAATGGTGACAGAATAGAAGTTCGTGGTTTTGGAACTTTTCAGCCACGTGCCCGTGCAACCAAGATTGGATATAATCCTTGCACAGGCAAACCGATGCCATTGCCTGCCAGTACGACGATTTTATTTAAGCCCAGTCGTGAATTAACCAAGAAAATGAACGGATAAAATATGTTATTTGGTGCCAAATCAGGTATAAAAAACAAAAATCGCGACAGATATGATCGTGTTCGCAGATTAATGTGGATAAAGTGTGAATCTTGTGGTCGTTTGGTTTATTACAAAGACTATAAAGACAACAAATATATTTGCCCACGTTGTGGTCGTGCTTTTATTATGAGTCCTAAACAGCGTTTTGATTTGTTGTTTGATGATAATTCTTGGACGCGCTTGAATCCGCCGACCATATCTGATGATCCATTAAATTTCGAAGACAGGGTTTCGTATAAAGACCGTCTGGCAGATGCGCGTTCAGAAACAGGGGCGTACGATGCGATTACTACTGCGGATGGAACGATTGGTGGTGTACCATCAACGATATGCGTGCTGAACGGATATTTTATGATGGGGTCAATGGGACGTGCTGCGGGCGATGCGATTGTTGCTGCGATGGAACATGCAATCGCGGAAAAGCGACCTTTTGTAATGGTTACATCCAGTGGTGGTGCGCGTATGCAAGAAAATATATTGTCTTTGATGCAGATGGCGCGTACAACGGTTGCTGTTAATAAATTGCACGCAAACAAGATACCGTATATTGTTTTATTGACTGACCCAACGTTTGGTGGTGTAACGGCGTCTTTTGCAATGCTGGGTGATATTCATATTGCAGAGCAGGGTGCACGTATCGGATTTGCGGGACGTCGTGTAATTGAACAAAATATACGTGAAAAGTTACCTTCAAATTTCCAAACTGCTGATTATTTATATGAACACGGTATGGTTGATATGGTTGTTGCACGTGGTGAACTGCATAATAAGTTGGCTGATATTATTCAGGTGCTAACAAAACAGCCACGCGAACCAAAACAAATTGTTGCAACGACACCTGTGCACGATGCGTCCAAGAAAATACGTGGTATGGGCGAGAATGAGGCTTATGACAAAGTATTACTGGCGCGCAATGAAACTCGTCCACATTTTTTGGATTATATAAACGGCATTGTTGATTGTTGGACATATCTTGCAGGCGACAGATTATATGCCGAAGACGCTGCGATGGGGTCTGGTATTGGGTTCTGGCGTGGCATACCGGCTGTTATCATTGGGCAAGAACAGGGACGTACAATCGAGACACGTCAAAAACACCGCTTTGGTATGGCGAATCCGGACGGTTATCGCAAGGCGATACGTATGATGCGTCTGGCAGAAAAGTTTGAATTACCTTTGATTTCATTGTTTGATACGGCGGGTGCCTTTGCGGGGCGTGAAGGTGAAGAGCGTGGACAGTCTCAGGCGGTTGCATCATCAATTTCAACAGGATTGTCTATTGCAACACCATATGTTGCCGTTAATGTGGGTCAGGGCGGTTCAGGTGGCGCGATTGCGATTGGTACAGGCGACCGTGTTCTGATGATGGAAAATGCGATTTATTCAGTAATTGCTCCTGAATCATGTGCCAGTATCCTGTGGCGCGATAATAAATATCGTGCAACTGCGGCGGCGGCAATGAAGTTGACTGCCCGTGATATGGCGAATCTGAATGTTGTCGATGAAATAATTCCAGAACCGGCGGGTGGCGCACATACAGATTGGCAAACGACAATGGAACTGTTGGCCAATGCGGTGGCAAAACAGATTACAGAATTGCAAGAAATTCCGGCATCTGAATTACCGGCGCAACGTGCGGACAAGTTCTTGTCTATGACACGCGATGTTGAAATATACCAGCCTGAACATATCGGTGAAGAACACTAAAAACAAAAACACCCACCTTTCGGTGGGTAAATTTTTGGCGGAGCGTATAGGACTGTACTCCCCATCACCCACATTCGTGGGGCGGGG
>JAZQRR010000016.1:0-21345 GCA_045629645.1 Candidatus Enterousia sp.
AAAATCCCCCAAATGGGGGATTTTTTTGTTTTTAGTTCTTTCTTGGGAACCGTACCGCTGCCTGTGCAGCTGCCAAACGTGCGATTGGCACGCGGAATGGTGAACAAGATACAGAATTGAATCCAACCTGATGGAAGAATGCAATAGATTCTGGATCACCACCGTGTTCGCCACATACACCCAAGTGGATGTGTTCACCCTTGGTATCACGTGCTTTCTTAACAGCGTCTTTAATTAACAGACCAACGCCCAACTGATCAACAGATGCAAATGGGTCTGCAACATATACGCCGCGTGCACGATATTCGTCCAAGATTTTTGCAGTGTCGTCGCGTGACATACCCAATGTTGTCTGGGTCAAGTCGTTTGTACCGAATTCAAAGAATTCACAACTTTCTGCAATTTCGTTTGCCAAAACTGCTGCGCGTGGCAATTCAATCATTGAACCAACAGTATATTCAACAGATTCGCCTGTTTCTGCGAACAATGAATTTGCTGTTGCGTCAATTACAGCCTTAACAATATCAACTTCCTTCTTGGAACCAACCAATGGAACTTCGATTTCTGGGAATACGCGAACGCCAGCTTTTTTGACTTCCAGTGCGGCAGACAAAATAGCGCGTGTTTGCATTTCGCAGATTTCTGGGTATGTAATTGCCAAGCGGCAACCACGATGTCCCAACATTGGATTTTGTTCGTGCAGTTGTTCTGCGCGTTGTTTAATGAATTCAACTGATTTGCCGATATGTGCAGCCAATTCTTCGATTTCTGCATCTGTGTGTGGCAAGAATTCATGTAATGGTGGGTCAATCAAACGAATTGTTACTGGCAGACCGTCCATAATTTTGAACAGTTCTACAAAGTCTGCTTTCTGATATGGCAGCAATTTTGCCAACGCAGCACGACGACCAGCTTCGTCTTCGGCCAAAATCATTTCACGCATATCTTGGATACGGCTTGGGTCAAAGAACATATGTTCTGTACGTGCCAGACCGATACCTTCGGCACCAAAGTCGCGTGCTTGTTTTGCGTCTTTTGGTGTTTCTGCGTTTGCTTTGACTGTTAATGTTTTGATTTCATCAACCCATTTCATCAATGTTCCAAAGTTACCTGTTAATTCAACAGATACTGTTGGGATTTTGCCTTCGATAATTTGACCTTTGGCACCGTCGATAGAAACCCAATCGCCTTCGTTGATAACGACACCAGAAGTTGTTTTCAATGTTTTTGATTCATAATCAATTTTGATATCTGGTGAACCGGATACGCATGGTGTTCCCATACCGCGTGCGACCACCGCTGCGTGTGATGTCATACCACCGCGTGCAGTAATAACACCTTGGGCGGCGTTCATACCTGCGATATCTTCTGGTGATGTTTCGATACGGATTAACATAACTTTTTTGCCTTCGGCTGCCCATTTTTCTGCATCTTCTGCATTAAATACGGCCTGACCAACTGCGGCACCTGGGGATGCAGGCAAACCAGTTGCGATAACGCGTTTTTCTGCCTTTGGATCCAACATTGGGTGTAACAAGTGGTCTAATTGATCTGCACCAACGCGCAAGATAGCTTCTTCTTTTGTCAGCAAGCCTTCTTCGACCATTTCGACGGCCATACGAACAGCAGCCGCTGCTGTGCGTTTACCGTTACGGCATTGCAGCATCCACAATTTTCCGTGTTCGATTGTGAATTCCATATCCTGCATGTCTTTATAGTGCTTTTCCAATTTTTCACGAACATCGCACAATTCGGCATAAACTTCTGGCATTGCTTCTTCCAAAGACAAGCGACCAGAATCATCTTTGCTCATTGGCTGTGGTGTACGGATACCTGCCACAACGTCTTCACCTTGGGCGTTAATCAAGTATTCACCATAGTATTTATTTTCACCTGTTGCAGGGTCACGGCTGAAACATACGCCTGTTGCAGAATCTTCGCCAGAGTTACCAAATACCATTGCCTGAACATTAACTGCGGTACCCCAATCTGCGGAAATATTGTTCAATTTACGATATGTGATGGCCTTTTTGCTCATCCAAGAACCGAACACTGCGCCGATACCCATTTCCAACTGTTTCCATGGGTCTTGTGGGAATACTTTACCGATTTTGTTGCCGATTTCTTTGAACTTTTCAACCAGTTCTTTCAAATCATCAGCTGTCAATTCTGTATCCAGTTTGTAACCTTTATCGTCTTTCATACGTTCCAAAGTATGTTCGAACAAGTCAATATCTGCGCCCATAACAACTTCGCTGAACATCATGATAAAGCGGCGATATGAATCGTATGCAAAACGTTCGTTACCAGAAATTTTTGCCAACGCTTTTACTGTGTCGTCATTCAGACCCAAGTTCAAAACTGTGTCCATCATACCTGGCATAGATACACGTGCGCCAGAACGAACAGATACCAACAATGGGTTTTCTAAATCAGCGAATTTTTTGCCCATAATTGATTCTACGTGTGCGATACCAGCACGTACTTGGTCCATTAAATCTGATGGATAAGTTTGATTGTTCGCATAGTAGTATGTACAAACATCAGTTGTAACTGTGAAACCTGCTGGAACAGGCAAGCCAACCAAGTTCATTTCGGCCAAATTTGCACCTTTGCCACCCAGCAGATTTTTCATATCTGCCTGACCTTCGGCCTGACCGTTACCGAAAGTATATACCCATTTATTACTCATGGTTTCTCCTTTGGATTTTTATGCTTTGGGATTGTGGGGCAAGAACGCCAGAAAAGCAAGAAAAAAATCCACAAATTTTATGGATTTTTCTGTTTTTTTATACCATACATGCACATGCGATGGAAAATAATTTTGATATCTCGTCATCGGATCGCGAATTTATGATAATTGGTACCTTGGCGCCGATGACGACACCACCAAAAATCCAGTCTCCGAAATGCACCATTGATTTTACAGTATTGTTTCCTGCTTCGATATTTGCGAACAGTAAAACATCGGCGTTTCCTGTAACAGGACCGGTAATTCCTTTTATTTTTGCGGCTTGTTCGGAAATTGCAACATCCAGTCCCATTGGGCCTGAAATTAAACAGCCTGTGATTTGATGGTTTTCGTTCATTTTTCGTAATTCTTCGGCATCCAGTGTTGGTTGCATTGCAGGGTTAATTGTTTCAACTGCGCATACTGGCGCAACACGTGGTGTTTCAACACCCATTGCACGCGCAAGTTTTACAGTATTTTTTACCATCTGGATTTTTGTTTCTAAATCAGGATATGTAACCATCGCCATATCTGTCAGAAATAATGTGCGATTTTGTTTTGGAGAATACATAACAGATGTGTGCGACAGAATTTTTTCTTTGCGAATGCCTGTTTCGCGATTAAGTGCAGCGCGCAATACATCTGCGGTATGAATTAATCCTTTCATTACGATATCTGCGCGATTTTCCCGTGCCAGCGAAACAGCAGTCTTGGCGGCATCTAGTTCTGTGTCGCAGTTTATTATTTCAAAATCAGAAATATCTATATTGTTTTCTTGTGCGATTTTTTGAATTTTTGTCTTGGGGCCGCATAAGATTGCCGTTGCAAATCCCATTTGTTTTGCAATAAGTACAGATTGTAATGCATTTGCATCTATTGCGTTTGCAATGGCGATTGTGCGCGCCTGTTTTGGTCGCATTGACATCAGCAATGATTTAAATTTCTGATTCATAATACTTCTCTCTCGTGCAATAGGATATTAAAAAGTTATTCTCATTCCGGCGGAAATAAACGGTGTTTCTGATGTCAATCCACCAGAAATCCATCCATCTACATATTCGCTGTATTTGTATCTGAAAGATGCAATCGCAGTGTGGTCTATAAAGTTTTCTGTGTCTTTGTGCCATACACCAGTATCAGACAGAATGTATGTTGCAGATACCGTGTACTTTAACAAATCGTAACTGATGCCTGCGCCAACGGCAAAACCATCAGAAGTGTCGCCAACTGGGTTTTCGTCATATATGACACGTCCTGTTAAGCCGAAAATCCAACTGTTGTATTGAACGTTTGTACCCAGCGACATTTGCGCACGCCAATCAGCAGTAACGCCGGCAGAATACACTTCGTTGTCAAAGTTATCAGGTTTTGACATAAAGGATGCGCCAGCATAATATGCAGTTTTAATTTTTCCAGAAGAACGCTTTATTTTTAATCCTGTATCAACCGCCCAGTCATATTTATCGGTGATACCAGATACGGATAATCCGTATTGTGTTCCGTTTGTTTGGTTTGACGCATAATTAACACGCAAAGAATTCGTTCGTCCTGATGTTAACAAGGTGTCTGCAATAACGGAACCGCTTGGTACAATTTTTTCATTGTATAACGGTTTGTCATTTATTCTTAGTCCCCCGACATCTGGTAGCCCCAGCCCCAGTTTTCTGGCGACAGAATCAGTAAAGCCCAATTCGATTCGTCCGAAATTTTTATTTTGCGTAAAGATAAAGGCTTCGCGTCCAAAATCACCCTTGTCCAGTGCGCTTTGATCTATGGCGTAAACTGCGCCAATATTATCGTTGTACATAATCTGTCCGCGCACGCGCCAGTCACCAATGAACAAGGCACTTTCCAGTTTTGGTTCCAACATACCAACTGTTCCGTATCCAGAAACTTTAAAGGATAAATTTTCGGTGTTATATTGTAGCGCATTTGCGTCTGTCATTATTGCCAGACACATAATTGTGCAGATTGCGGATTTCTTTAACATAATCAGCCTTCGCTTTCTTTTAAGATTGCATCGCGCAGTTTGTTGTATGCGCGTTCTTCAATTTGTCTGACGCGTTCGCGGGAAATATTATATTTTTGCGACAAAGATTCTAATGTTGCCACAGGCTGGCGCAGTTTTCGTGCAATCAGTATTTCGCGGTCGCGTTCCTTCATATTTGCCAAGTGTTTTTTTAACAGCGCATACCCGCGTCGTCTAAATTCAATTTTTTCCAGCGTGTCTTCAATAGAATCGGAATTGTCGGTCATGTTGGACAAAATATCTGTGCCTGCGTCTTCGGAATTTATTGGTGCATTCAACGACAAATCGCGTGCGCTGACGCGTGTTGCCATACGTGATACATCTTTTTCTGGTACGTCCAGATATTGTGCGATTTGTTTTGTTTGTTCTTCGCTAAGGTTGTTGTCCATTATTCCCAGTGCACGTTTTGCGCGCGCCAAATTAAAGAATACGCGTTTTTGGTTTGCAGATGTTCCAATACGTACGATGGACCAATTATTTAAAATTGTTTCGTATATCTCGGCCTTGATCCAGAACATTGCATATGTCGAGAATCTAAATCCTTTTTCTGGGTCAAATTTTTGTAACGCCTGCATAAGTCCCATATTGCCACTTGCGATCAAATCGCCCACGGGAATTCCATAGTTTTTATAATCGTATGCCACGGACACGACCAATCGTAAATGGCTGGCGACCAGTTTTTCAGCCGCGTTTTGGTCGTGTTTTTGTGTCCATTGTGTTGCGTATTCATATTCTTGTTGTGCGCTAAGCACAGGGATGCTTTGTACTGTTTTTATGTATTGTGCCAAACCGTTTTCGTCATTAGCACCACGTGCAGCAACGATGCTGATATCTGATTTTACAGGCAAAGCGTTCTTGATTTGTTTTTTCATAACCTTTATAGTATATCATAAATTAATAATTATCAAGCACAGGAGTATTATATCATGGCAACAATTTTGGAAAGAAATAAAAAAGTAACGGCACCAAAAAAGACTCGTCAGGACCACGCAGAAGACGCATTATATCGCGAGGTTTGGGAAGAAGTTAACAATGAAAAAACACTGCAATTTGTTAAGAAATATTATAAATACATCATCGGTATTGTAATTGCTGTGTTGTTGGTTGCGTCTGGTGTCCAGATTGCATTGCGTGCCCAGTATGCAAATAAAATTGCGGTTGCGAACGCATATGAAACAGCAATCGAATCGGTTGATATAAATGCATTGGCGAATTTATCAAAAGACACATCAAATCCAATGGGTGATTTGGCTTTGTTTCAGGCGTACTTGCTGGATAAAGATATTGCAAAGTTAGAACGTTTGGCAAACGAAGGTGTATCACGTGATTTTCGTGATTTAGCAAAATTGCATATTGTTTCATTGCGTGGTGATAAAATGACTTCGTCCGAAGTAGAAGATTATTTGTCTGATTTAGACACAAAAAGTTCTCCGTTTTATTACACAGCGTCTTTGACGATTGCCCAGAAGTATTTATCAGACGGTGATGTTCAACAGGCGAATAAATGGTTGGACAAGATTATTAATGACAAAAATGCGCCTGCTGTTATTTCTGTAACAGCGCAGACATTGCGTTAATATTAAATCTTAAATCTAAGGGATAAATAAATGCGTAATTTTGTAATTGCAGCGATTTGTGCACTAACATTGGCGGCGTGTGATAAACATGATCCGATATTGCCGGGGGTTCGTACTCCGATATTTGGTGGTGCCAGTGTTGAAGTTCAGAATCGTGTAATCACAGATGTTCCAGAAACAGTTGTTGTTACAGACAATGTTGATTGTAAATATACCCAAGATTCAGAAAATATTATCTGGGATGGTTCGCGCAAGATATTCAGTGGTTTTGCAACGCCTAATTCCGTGTCTTGCAATCAGCAACCTGTATGCAGTGGTTCATATTTATACGCAGGATTAACAACGGGAGAATTGATAAAAATAAAACCATCAAATCGCCAGATTGTTTGGATTGCAGACATATATCGTGCCAGTAATTTAACAGGTGGTGCATCTATGGTTGATATTGTTGCACCGATTGTTCCTTATGGTAAATATGTTTATGCGGGCGGATTGGGTGACGCGTTTTGTAAAGTTTCTGCATCAACAGGTATAAAATCATGGTGCTTGGATATCAGTGTTGCTGTTCCATTTATTATTGCAGGAAATTATGCGTTTGTTGTATCTGCGGATAATAATTTATATGCCGTATCTATTGTGTCTGGGTCGATATTCTGGCGCGCATCTGTTGATAAGCAAGTTGCCCCAGATTATGCGGATGGTATTGTTGTTGTTGGAAAGCAACGTTTTGATGTTCGTGATGGTTCGTTACTGGATTAAAAAAACGTTAAAATAGTGCATCAAAAAAAATAATAAAAAATACTGGACAAACGAAAAAAAATATTATAATATTCATCCGCTGTCACAGCAATCGGGTGTTTAGCTCAGTTGATTAGAGCATCTCGTTTACACCGAGAGGGTCGGGGGTTTGAGTCCCTCAACACCCACCAAAAAATTAGCCGCCGCATGGCGGAATTTTTTTTACAAAAAATTCTTGAATTTTCGTATGTTCGGTATAATAATTGCGCCCATGTTATATTTTAACAAAGGGTAAAATTGTGTATAAAAAAATAAAAACAGGTTGTGAATATATTGTTTTGGCGGTGGTTTTGACCGTTGTTGTAATGCAGTTAAATGAACAACTGGGCAATAATGTTTTTGCAAGAAATAAAAATACCAAACTTGAAAAAATAGAAGTCATAAAGGATACGATAAAACAACAAGTGGACAGTTTGTCGCAAAACATTCGATAAGCCCTGTAAAAGAACAGGGTGTTTTTTTGATTTTTTTTAATATCTGTTATAAAATAACCGTATGTTTAAAAAAGGAGAAAATATGAAAAAAATAATACCTTTGTTTATGATTGGTGTATTGGTTGCAGGTTGTACAACGGTAAATCCTTATACTGGTCAGACCCAGACATCAAAAGCAACTTGGGGAACTGCGATTGGCGCAACTGCTGGTGCACTATTGGGCAGTCGTAACAGCAGCGAAGCCGCATTAGTTGCGGGGTTGGCTGGTGCTGCGGTTGGTGGCGGTGTTGGTTATTATCTGGACGCCCAGGCCGCTGAGTTGCGTGCAGAATTGGTGTCAACTGGTGTCCAAGTAATTGAAGATAAAGATAGTATTCGTTTGATTATGCCAGGTAATATTACATTCAAGACAGATTCGGATGATATCAGTTCTTCGTTTTATCCTGTGTTGAATTCTGTGGCCAAGGTTTTGAATAAGTACAACAATTCAACAATTTTGGTTTCTGGACATACTGACAATACGGGCAGCGCAGAATATAATTTGAAACTGTCCCAAGAACGTGCGGCGTCTGTTGCTGCCTATTTACAGGGGCAGGGTGTTTCATCTGCGCGATTCGAAGTTTTGGGATTGGGATATTCTAATCCGATTGCATCCAACGCAACTGCGGCGGGACGTGCCCAAAACAGACGTGTTGAAATCAAAATTATTCCAAACAAATAAAAAAATGCCCGATTGGGCATTTTTTTATCGTATATTATTACGTATTCTTTGTTGTAATCCGTGTGTTGGTATGCCCAACTTTTCTAAACGTTTTATGGATACTTCTTTGTTTGATAATTCTTGTTTTTTACGGTCCGGTAATTGTGCAGCGGATATCAGTTTGTTATTAATTTTTAGGTTGTATAGTACTGTATTTTTTATACCAGAATATTTATCAAACAATAAAAACATAACAAATGTTAAATTGATGTTTGGTACCTTGAACGAAGCAATACCTTTTGGTGTGCGGAAAATATATCTGTTGCCCTGTGTGCGTTTTATGCTGATATTGTTGCCGATTGTAAAAGATTTTATATGTTCCAAGTTGCCTTGTTTGGTTATATCGACAAAGCGTGGTGGTATATAAGATTTTACTGTTGGAAACTTGTATGCGTGCCATGTGTCGCTGTCAGGATAAAACATGGCGTCTGTTGTCTCGCAAGTAATTTTATTGTTGTTATCTTTTATTGCGCCTATTGTATCGACTAATATTTCAATTTCTTTTTCGGACATAATGTTTCCTTTTTTTATTACAGTAAAATTGTATTAAAAATATTTGTTTTGCGCAAATAAAAAACCGCCATACGGCGGTTTTCATAGGTTTAGAAACCTTGTGGTGTTGTCATTTTTATTTTTGATACTTTTTTATCTAATGCTTTGACAACATCGTTTGTTATATCCAGATTTTCCACATTTGCGCCTGTGCGGGCCATACGTCCATCGATAACCAAAGATAATTGTTTTTTATCAATAATACCTTCGATAATTGGGTCTAAATGTTTTGTTTGGATTTCGTTCAAAGCCTTTTGGTATGCCATTTCAACGCTTTGTGCGCGTTCTGTCAAATCACGTTGTAATTTTGCTACTTTGTTTTGATAATCTACTACGCGGCGTTGCAAAGCCTCGCGAGATAAAACATCTTGTGATTTTTCGATTTCTGCTTTTTCTTTTTCTAATTTTTTCTGGTCGCGTGTTAATTCTTCGCGCAATTTATTTTCAAATGATTCTTTTTGTTTCTTCAAGTCTTGTAATACTTTTGCATCTGTTTGGATTGCGTCCATACGGATAACTGCTATGCGCAAGTTTGCGCCGTTTGCAGCGTTTTCAGAAACTTCTTCTATTGCTTCTGTAACAGGTGCGACATTGTTGGACTTAATTGCGCCCATTGCCAATGCGCCCAGTGCAGCAATCACGATGACGACTGCCGCGATAATTCCGGCATTTTTATAGCTTTTTACTTCTTTTTTTTCGTTATTTTGTTTTGCCATGTTTTCCATCCTTTTTTTATTTATATAAAACACTATAACAACAAAAAAATAAAAATGGCAAGGGAAAGTTATCTTGCCGGTGCCAGTCTTATTTCAATGCGTCGATTCGTCAGTCTGCCAATATTGTCCTGTGCTGCGATTGGTCGTGCCGCCCCGCGTCCAACAATGAACAGTCTGGTTGGGTTAATTTTATGTTGTGTCATATGAACGGCAACGCGTTGTGCCATATCCATTGACAGTGCGTTTGCAGCGTTTGTATCACGCATCGCATCAGTATATCCTGCGATTTCAATAAATGTTGCGTCATATTGATTTAGTATTTTTTCAATAATGCGTAAAGTGTCGTTGCCGGTTTGAGATATATTTGCAACATCCATTTCCATTATTGCATCGCGTACCAGAATAATAACAACATCTGTTCCTGCACGCTGAACAGATATCCCAGGTTTGCGCAATGCGTCATACAATTTGAATTCCAGTTCTACCATATATTGTCTGGCGGCGATATTATCATTTGTAATTTTGTCGCCGTATTCCATATGGGCGTTTTTTTCAATTTCACCAGAAATTAATTTTCCACCTGCGCCCAAATATACAGGTCTTTTTGCAACGCGGGACATTTCTGTCATATCAGAAAAGCTGGCGCCGTTCAGATAGTTTTTCCAGCTTGTTCTGTCTGGGCTGGTGTATTGTGTACAACCGACACATACAGATAAGAACAAGCAAATAAAAAAAGCGTTTTTAATTTTCATATTTTTATTATTCTGCGACAAAAGATATCTGATTGGTTTCTGATTTAAAACAGTTATCTGTGTCCCGCACTTCGAATCCGTTTATTAAGATTGTTTTCGCCCATTTTGGTTTTGTTGTTGCAAAGAAATTGCAATCGCCGTTATCCAGTCCATACAGGTTGATTGAAAAAGTATTACCGTCTGTTGATGCAGATATTGTCCAACTGTCGTTTCCGATTGGTGCAGATTTTGTTTTTAATGCACCTGCTTTTATTAAATAATCTACAGACAGTCCTTCGTACGAATCGCGAGCTTCCATCAAGATTTTTGTATTTTCGACAATTTGTTTTAATTCTGCATTTGCGATGTTTCTGATTTGATTTTTTCTTATTGTGTTATATACACCCAATGCAGTTACTGTCATAACACCAGTAATTGCCATTATTCCAATAACTTCGATAAGAGATCTTCCGCTTTCTGTTTTCATTATTTTACCCCGACTATTTCTGCGTCTTCGAACAAATTCATTGCACTGGCAACCAGTGGGTCTGAAATCAGTTCTTCGTGTTTTTGTTCGGATACAGTTTGTGTGTTTGCAGACTGTTCCATGCGTGTCAAAATCCATTGTTTGCCAGTATTGTTCATCAACCATACAGACAGTTTATGAACAAAGTCGCCGTCGCCTTTGCGGTCAAAATACTTTATTTTACCATTTTCAAATTCTGCAATTTCAATATTGCTGCTGAAATAAGAATACAGTAAAATTTCTTTTGTTTCTTGCAGCGCGTTTGTTAAATCGTTGGCTGTATTAATACTGCGTGTGTTATTTTCATTGTTTGTATTGTTGTTTGTTTGTGTTGGTTGTGGTGCAGACTGTGCCATACGGTCGGCTAATATATTTTTGACATCACGAACACGATTTGCAGATTCTTCTTGTTTTATCATTTCTGGTATCGAAGGCATATCTGCAATATGCATACATCTAATAATCAGCATATCAAAACACTGTTTTTGATTTCCTGCGGCCTGCATTTCTGGTACTGCGGCCACCAATACTTGCCATATGCGGGACAAGGTATTAATAGAAGTGCGCGAATTCATAGTGTGTATTTGTTCACGCTGATCTGCGGTATATGGTGAATTTAATATTTCACCCGCATGCAATGCAGGATGCATACGTGTTGCCCAATGAATCCATTCCATCATATCTGTCAGGAACATAGACAGGTCTGCGCCGTTGTTGTAAATAGAATCTACTTTGTTCAAAGTTGTTGCAACATCCCCAGACAGCAATGTTTTCATAAAGTCCATTATGACACCACGGTCAGCGCGCTTTAACATATCTAGCACGGCTGTTTCGTTAACATGTCCACCGGTTTGCGCAATCGACTGATCTAACAAAGATAATCCGTCGCGCACAGAACCATCGGCGGCACGTGCCAGCAGTTCATTTGCACCGTCGGTCAATTCAATGTTTTCTTGTGATGCGATCCATGCAAAGTGTTTTTTCAGTGTTTCAATTGACACGCGTGCCAAATCGAATCGTTGACATCTGGACAGAATTGTTACAGGTACCTTGCGGATTTCAGTTGTTGCCAGAATAAATATCACGTGTGCAGGTGGTTCTTCCAGTGTTTTTAACAATGCGTTAAATGCAGATGTGGACAGCATGTGAACTTCGTCGATGATATAAACCTTGTATCTGCCGTTTGTTGGTCTGTATTGTGCTGCGTCCAAGATATCGCGCATATTATCAACGCCGGTATGAGACGCCGCGTCAATTTCCATAACGTCAATATGTTGTCCTGCTGCAATCGTTTTACAGTTTTCGCATTGACCACATGGTTGAGATGTTGCGCGGTCTGATGCGGTGCAATTCAATGCCTTGGCGAAAATACGTGCCGTACTTGTTTTTCCTGTTCCGCGGATTCCGGTAAAAATATAGGCATGTGCAATGCGTGATGTTTCGATTGCTGTTGTCAGTGTTTTTACCAGTACTTCTTGTCCGATTAATGACTTAAAATCTTGGCTGCGATATTTGCGGGCCAGCACAGTGTAATTGTTTTCCATTGTTTTTAACTTCCTTTGTGTCCCAGCATAGCAGAACGGTGTTAAAATTCAACAAATAAAACGCGCCATTTGGCGCGTTAAAACCTAGGTTAAATTTGTTATAAAGTCGGGGAATATTGTTTCTTCTTCTTCGTTATTTTCACTTACTTCTGCTGTTGTTTCTGCTTCGGTGTTGTTGTTTTTATCTTTTGGATCACGAGAAGAGTCAATCTTGCCTTGTTCTTCGTTAACAATACGACCATAATGTTCTGCGGTTTGCAACAGACGTTCGCGTTCAATTTCATCGGCAGTTTGTCTGGCTTGGTCGATATATTGTTTTCTTTTTTGGCGCCACTTGTGGCAACGTTGAATCATTTGTCCAACTGATGATTGATTTTTTTTATTTTGCATATTTTTTCTTTTTTTAATCAGGAAATAATCTTAACAGCACGTCCTTTTATCATGGTGTCTGTCGTCCTTAGCAACAAAGATATTAAAGTATCTTAAAAGCGATTGCAATATTTTTTTTCTGTTGCTATTCTGTATATTAACAAAGGGGGGATTTTAGTTTTGCGTCAACAACGTGGAAATTTTTTAGTTCAGGCTTTACTTGTGCTCGCATTGATTTTTGCGTTTGTTCCTTTTTTGTCTCAGCAAATTGCATCTCGTAACATTGATAGTCGTATGCATTCGTCAGTTCGTCAGATAGAATTGGCACAAACTGCGGCGCGTATTTTTATTCGTGAAAATGCGTCTAATATTCCATTTGATACAACAGTTGTCGCAGGCAATAAGTTTTCTGATTTACTAGAACCGTATGGTCTGCCATTAGGGTATGTTCCACGAACTGCGCTGGGGCAAGACATTGCATTGGTTATGTTTCGTTCGCCGGCGTCCGTGTCTGCATATTTAGAAGTTACGGGTGGGGATTTAAGTGATTTAGAACGCGCGGAATTAATTCGCAGAATTGGATTTTATGCATTGGATTCTGATGGTGCGATAAATGTCGGTATTGAATTGCAAGATATTTATTCTGATATTGTTCGCCGTGACGAGCCAGTTACAGAAAACAGTGCGTTTTTAACAGATTTAGATATGGGTGGTTTTTCACTGGATAATGTGGGGAATTTATTTGCAAATATTGGCGAAATAGAAAGTGCGCAGATAGATACCGTGTCTGTTATTGGCACAGAATCAGGAAAAAAAGAACGTAACAATATTGCAGATATGGCTGCGGACAAAGCGGTGTTTCAAACAAAAACAGGCGAAGCCGCTTTGTCTTTGACCCGTGGCACTTTGTTTGCCAAATCTTTTCAGACGCGTACAGTATCTCAATTTGGGGACTCTGGTAATTTTACAGCGTTTGGTATTTCTGTGAACGATTTTACAATGACTGCTGGGCGTGTTTCGTTCACTGGTCCTGCAAAGTGGAATATACGTGGTTCTGTTGTTACTAATAATATTTCTTTCAGCACAGAACGTTTAGATATTGCATCTTATTTGGAAACAACGCGTGGACAAGATGTGTATATTGACGAAGAAAGTTTGGAATACAGTACCAAGTCGGGTATCGAAGTGGGAACAATGTATGTGTCTAATATTACTGTGCGCGATCAGATTTCCAGTGTGTTGAACACAGGAACTAGTGCTGCGGTTATTTTGGATATCAGACCGGCTGGTGCGTCTTTGTTGCCAGATGTTTATGTTGCTGATGTTAATAATGACGCATTTTCTATTATTAAAGACGCTGCGTCTGCTGGTGGCGATACTGAAAATTGCAAAGATATAATATCTGCGTTGGATGGTGTGTATAATAAACAGTCTTTGGCGCAGAATTTAATTTGTCAGTATGTTTATTGGCAGCGTTTGGAAAAAAGAATTGATATCAAACAATGTTTAATGGCGGGGCGCAGTGACTGTTTTTAAGATAAATAATTTTTGCAATCAAAATCGCGGTGCCAGTGTTATGGAGGTGCTGTTATCTATGGCGATTGTGTCAATCGCTGCGCCGTTTGTGTACAGTCAAATATCGCGTGCAAATGAAACGTTGCGTGATATATCATACGCAAAACAAATAATTTCTGTTCGTGATAACGTTTTAAATTTCGTTCGAATTAATCAGGATAAATGGCCATCAGTTGCGCAAATTAGATTAGATGGTTCGGAATTATCTGAAATTTCAGATGATGCGTTGTATGGTTTTATAGATAAATATACTGTATCGGGGGCGACGATAACGGATGTATATCTGGCATTTGATACCAAGAAAACACAAATGCGTGCCAAACAGATTGCGCGACATATTGGTACAGATGCGGCTGTTGTTGATATTGATGGGGTTGCTTATGGTAATACATGGGCGGTTGCTGCGCCTGATTTCAAAGCTGGGGATTTAATATACCGTATTTCACGCGATATTGCAGGCGAAGATACATCCAGATATTTACATCGCGCAACATCTGGTCAAGATGATTTAAATGTTATGTTGCGTGATTTAAATATGGGACGCCATCATATTTATGACGTTGCCAGTTTTAATGCGGAATCAATAAATGTTCGCAACGTCAGCACAAATTTTCTGGATGCCCAAACGGCGGATGCCCAGACAGTATATTTTTCTGCGGGTGCAAATTTGGACGGCAAAGATGTTAATATAAACAATTTACGTGTTTCTGGTGATACGTATGGCTTTAAAAATATTTATGCAAAAAATTTAAACAGTTCTGGTTATTCTGTTAATGGCAGTATTATTACAGACCGTGCCACGGTTTTAGAATCGGTTAATGTTGCCAAAGATATGGTGTTAAAATCTGGTTCTTCGCGCACAATCAGTGGTTTTACAGGTGTTTCTGTTAACAGTGTTTATGCGCCATTTTTATCTGCCCAAGAAATACGATTTTATGATAATTTTGGTTTAACAATATCTGGTGAATTATTAATGTCAACAACTGCACCATTGCGTATTGGGGGCTGGAACTTTCCATCGTTAAAACCACCAAAACTTAATGCGTTTAATCTGTCGCGTGGGACACGTCCGCGGATGCCGTCCAAGGGGGAATTTGACGCAATATTTGGGGATGGTTGGCAATATGTGCAACCCGTAACAACAGGTGGTAACTAATGAAGATAAATACAGGTTTGTTTTCTGACAAAAAAAGCTCTTGCGGTAATATGTTGATAGAGCTGTTGTTAAGTATTGCATTGGCAGCGTTAATTATTCCTTTTATTTTTCGGTATCATCAGGATGCAATTCGTCGCGCAGAAAATATCGCGATAACAGAACAAATGGCGTCTGTTCAATCTGCGCTGGAACGCTATATTGTTGCCAAGCGTTCGGACTTGTTAACAACAGTTGGGCGCAACATAACGCGTGTTTCCATAGAAGACTTGATTCCGTACGGTGTTCCAGATGCGGTTGTTAATGCGGGCGATGATGTTTATCAAATACGTGTAATAAAATCCGCTGATTCTGTCCATGGTGCTGTCCTTCAAGGCATTGTCGTGCGCGTTTCTGATGATATATCTCCGATGCGTACACGTGAAATTATCAGATTGTCTGATGGCAGTATGGGGTTTATTGATGGCAAACATGTATATGGCACGTTTGGCGCGTGGCATACAGATGCAGTTGATTTGGGGGTGGATATAAAAAATGGAATTATTGAAACAACAAGTGTTAACCAAGGGGCAGAAAAATATTTGTGGCGTGTTCCATCGGATGTACCAGATGATGCAAAAATGTTGTCGGCATTAAGTCTGGGGGGACATGATATTATCAATACCAAATTTTTTAATTCGTTGCGTTTAGAGTTATTTGAAAAATTATCTATTCAAACATTGGTTGCGCGTGATATTGTGTTTCAAAATCGTACAACCATAGATTCTGCATTTACTGTATCAAATGCAGTTGTGTCTGGTATGTTGTCTTCTGATTCCAAGAATATGGATATTGCAGGAACTTTTTCATTGTCTGACAAAGGAAAGTTTTCTTCTGTTACAACAAATGACTTGTGGGTAAATAATTTATCTTTGGGTGGTTTAAGTGTTGAATCTGATGGACGTGCTGCGATATTAAAAGTAAATCAGTCTTTGGATATGACATCTGGTCGTATTGATGCGATATATGTAACTGTTGGACATGCAGGATCTATTACGCCACGTCTGTATGTTTATGACAAAATTGCAGATTCCAGTAATTCAGAATACTATTGGGATGTGCAATCTGGTACGGTGAATTTTTCAGACGCAATATTTGCAGAATTAAATCGTATGGCGGAATTAGCGGTACGTTACGAAGGTGATAAAAATACCCAGTCTGGTCAAATATTCGGTTCTGTTTCTGCAAACAAAAATGCAACAGTTTCTGATTTTATGCATGCGTTGTCTGATATACAAAATCGCGTCAGGGAAAAATATCAAATGTTGAATTTGGAATAATTTGTGGTATAGGTGTTCGTATGAAGATAAAATGTGAAATTTGTAAAACAGAATATAATATCGACAACTTGTCAAATCCGACTGTTCGTTGTGCGATATGTGGTAACGTGTGGAATGTTGCTGTTTCCCCGCGCAAGAATTCTTTTTTAATGTTTATTGCTGCGACATGTGCGTTATTGTCGGCGATTATTTTTACAGTTGCGGTTATTGCGCATCATCAGTCTGCGCGTGCCCAGCGTGGTCCATTAATTGCCAGTGTATCTGACGTTCGTACAACAACTGATGACAGTGGTGCTGTGCGTGTGGTCGTCAGTGGCAGTATTGAAAACGTGTCAGATTCGATATATGGCGTTCCTGATTTGTTGATTATATCCAGTGATGACAATGGTCGTGTTTTGGCGCGTCAAAAGTTTATGCCGTCTGCAACATTATTGGATGCGGGCACCAGTGTTAATTTCAGTCATGTTTTGTCTGCTCAGCCTGCTGGGGTTAAAAAGATATCGGCAAAATTAATAGGATTTGATTCTGAAAACAAAGGAAAAAGATAATGCGAAAAGTATTGTTTTTATTACTGTCTGTTATATTAAGTGGCGCATCTTTTGCGAATGATAAACCTGCGCCTGCACCACGTGTCAGTATTTTTTCAACCAGCACCGACTGGGAGGGTGTAACCGGACTTAACCTGGCAGAATACCGTGGCAAGATTATATCTGATACACGTTTGGTTGGTCGTGGTTTGGTTTTGTATTATCTGGATGGTTTTCCTTGTTATGGTTTGGGTGATGGTGTACGTGTATGGATTGGTCCAAATGGCAAAGAAGATCATCATTTACGTATTGCCTGTGTTGCGGCGCCAAAGCAAATTCAGTTTGCATACAGTCATGTTTCGCGTGATGCAGACGATGCAACAACCCAGGGATTATTGACATGTAATGTGTCGGATTACGGGCGTGATTTGACAATTGATTTATCAGATTGTACAGTCGGACCTGATTGGGATGAATATAAATAGGTTAACAAGTATGACAGATATCCGAGAATTTACTGTTTCTGATACAGACGAAATTGTTCGTATTGATAAGTTTTTATCAAATCAAATGCCTGAATTTTCGCGCAGTGAAATTCAGCGTTTTGATGTGCGTCGTTTGAATGGTTCTGTGGTCAAATTTTCAGAGAAAATTCGTGTTGGTGATGTTTTTGTTGTAAATATTCCAGAACGTCAGACAGATGTTGCAACAGATAATATATCATCTGATTTTGATTTGGATATTTTATACGAAGATAACGATATTATTGTCATAAATAAACCGCGTGGTGTTGTTATGTATCCTTCTGCGGGGAACAAGACTGGTACATTGGTTCAGAATATTTTATCGCATACACATTTGTCAGTTTTGGGTGGTGATACGCGTCCTGGTGTTGTTCATCGTTTGGATAAAGATACCAGTGGTGTTATGGTTTTTGCAAAGTCTGATGTGGCATATCGTGAATTAGTAAAAACATTTTCTGCACATGATTTAACACGTAAATATGTTGCATTTGTTTGGGGAATCCCAAATTGGGAGGTTGCAGATATTACTGGCAATATCGCACGTTCTTCGCGTAATCGTCAAAAGATGACAATGGTTAAAACAGGTGGCAAGTCATCTCATACCGAAGTTACGGTAATAAACGCATGGCCACGTGTTCAAGTTTCTCAGATGCGTTGTACATTGTTTACAGGTCGTACACATCAAATACGTGTTCATTTGTCTGCGCATGGTTTTCCTGTATTGTGTGATCCGTTGTATGGTCGTGGCTCTGCGAAATTGGGCAGTGTCAAAGATGCAGATTTACTGGAATTTTTAAAAACTCATGACGGTCAAATGTTGCATGCCGAAGTTTTGGATTTCAAACATCCTGTAACAGGTGCGGATATGCATTTCAAGGCGCGTATGCCGGCAGATATGGTTGAATTAAAATATATTCTTGAAAACGCATAAAAAATCCCCGATATGGGGATTTTTTTATGGGCATTGTTCCAGTTGTTTTAAAACGTTTTGAACATCATTGTTTATTGATACTGTAACTTCACGTTTTAAACCGTCTGTATATGTATAGTAAAATCTTGCATCTTTGAATTCAGGAACTGCTGCATACGCCTGTTCAAACGGTGCCAGCATTGCGCTGAACCATTGACGTCCACGGCACAGACAGCCGTTTCTGACATCTGCGGCGACAACTGCGGTTGCTGTGTTTGGATATTGTGTGTCCAAATCATGGTCGGTCATCATCAGACATCTGGACCCCAGACCGTAAAAGTTTGCGTCATCAGACAGGAATTTGTATATCAGTCCATCGCTGGCCCCTGCTTGACGTAATGAATACATCATACCATCTGTACAGCATGCCTGTGCGCTGCGCATTAATAATTTGTATCTGTCCAACAGCGGTGCTGCCGCAGGATGCGATGCGTCAATTTCTGTGTTACATGCAGCCGCGCCAACAAATTCCGCCATATTAATATCACGCAATTTTTTGCTGCGTGGGACCACTGTTTCGCGAACGATTGGTTTTCTACGCCATATCTCGCATTCCTTTTCTGTTTCAAAAGGACAACCGTCTTCGTTATCTCCAAAAGTATTGTTAATAATGACGGTCATATCTTGTGCAATGAATTCGGCGCGTGGGGCGCTTGCAAACCACAGGTTTTTACTTGGTTTTTTTGGTTGCAGTAATTCTTCAACGGCATCAACAACGCTTTTTTGCTGGCTGACCGTTTCTTCCACTATGATTTCTTGTGTTGGAAATACAGGAGCAGCATCAGACAGCCAATTGCTGAAATCTTTATATCTATAACTGGAAATCGAATCGTCCCAAATTGGCACACCGTCGCGCCAATCGACTGTTTTGTCGGCGTTATGTACCGGTTTCTTTTCGTTGGAACCGTCCCATAATGGTGCACGATTGTCGTATTCAACAGATTTAACGGTAACAAGCTGCAAATTCTGCACAGGCTCTTGTGCCGCAGGCTGCAAGAAATGGTTTTCTTCTATTTCTGTGTATTCAATCTGCCCGATATTACAATCGGTTCCATCGCACTCTGATGCGCGTACTGCGGTTGCGCCTGTTAAGCCCAACAGTGCAGATAATATGTATATTTTGGTTTTCATGCCTATCATTATATCATAAAAAGACCTTGAATTAAACAGGTTTTTATATGGAGATACGGAATATATGCTCGTTGAGTGTTTTTGTGTATTTGTTTATTTTTATAAGTATGAAACGATTATTAAGTGCTTTATTGATTTTATTTGGTTTGTGTTTCGATTCGGGTGCCTCTTTACCTGATTCGCAACCGTATGGTGTCAGTATTGGCTTTGGTGTTTCTGGTACCAGCGGTCTTAATGGGGGGTTTGCGTATCACGATTCGTTTGCGGACGTCTGGTGGCGGCGTTATTTTGGGGTGCGTTTTGATTTTGCGTCAACGGACCCATTAAAGTCAGAAATCGATTCGTTAATCGAATCGTATATGCGTGACGGACGTAAAGTCGCAGATGATGTTTTTATTGATAACGGCAGTTTAGATGCGTGGCATACTTCTTTTATGTTGGATTATTACCCTTTTGGTGATGTGTGGCGTATATCAGGCGGTTATACGTGGGGCGGGGCAGATTTGATGTCAGATATTTTTGGTGTGGTTTCTGATGCGCCGTCCAGTCGTTTTTACTTTTATTTATCCGGCGACCATTATTTTTATGACGGAAACGATTTTGATGGTCATGCAAGTATCAATTGGAAATATCATGGTCCGTACTTTGGTACAGGGGTTGATATAAATATATTTTGTGGCTTTGCATTATATATAGATATAGGGGCAGTGCTTGTAAATCGACCTGCGCGTATGAATTTGGATATCCCACATCAGCAATTATATATATATAACAAGGACAGTGATTCTTGGTCACCAATAACGATACCGGCTTTGGACAGGGATGTTGCCCGTGCCGAGCAAGATGCAAACGATGATTTTTCGAAAATTCGTATATATCCGATGTTAAAAATGGGGTTTGTGTACAGTTTTTGATATGTTTTTTCGATTCGTCGCTTAAAAAAACGAACTGAAAAGATCTAAAAAGGCAGAAAAAGAAAATTATCCGAATCATTTTTTGATGTATTTAAAATAAAAAACAAAAAAAATTATATGCAGAAGTGGCGGATTTTAGTGCGTTTTTTTATGTAGTGAAATTTTTTTTTAATTTTTTTTGAAATTACGCTTGACTTTTCGAAAGTTTAAGCGCATACTAAGCGGGCTTTCAAGTTGAGACAACAAAACAAAAAAGACACTCAACCCCTGAAATTCCGCGGTTCGCAGAAAATATAAACGGTCTGACGAAATCGCAACATTGTTAATAAAAGCAGCTCATCAAAAATTCAAGAAGGGATGTGCAGACAGTTGAATTTGGAATATCCAAACTTTGACTAAGTCAAAAGTGCATATCCTAGACAGGTAGTAGGTTTACATATTAAACCTCGTTAAAAACTTGTCTTG
>JAZQRR010000017.1:0-13823 GCA_045629645.1 Candidatus Enterousia sp.
TAGTGTACAAATGTTACATGAGTTGCCGGCACCGCTTGTAGATAAATTATTATAATTTATTTAGGTATGCGATTGCTGACATGGCGGCACTACACCCTGTCCCAACCGCAGTTGCAACCTGCATTTGAATATCACTGTGAACATCACCTGCAACAAACAAACCAGATGGCAACGCCGATGGCGCCAAACGCCCAACAGAATCACGCGCAATATCCTCTGACAAATAATCTGTGTTTGCTTCGTGTCCAATGGCGACAAACAAACCATCTACAACCAATTCCTGACCGGCGGTTGTTGTAACAATCAATTCACCATCTGTTGAATCTGGCTTTGGTGCAACACGCGCCAAATCTGTATCAAACATACATTTGATATTTTCACGTGCCGCAACACGTTCACGCAAAACAGCCTCGGCACGAGTAAATGCAGATTTACGATAAACTATTGTTACTTCTTGGGCCAAGTCCGCCAAATACAACGCATCGTTCAAAGCACTGTTTCCACCACCCAAAACAATAACACGACGCCCCGAATAAAAGAACCCGTCACATGTTGCACAATACGAAACACCACGTCCCATCAATTCACGCACACCTTCGATATCCAGTTTACGCGGAGACGCACCTGTTGCACAAATCACAACACGACCGTGATACGTTTTTCCACAAACAGTCTTGACATCAAATCCATTTTCTGCATCACCAGAGACAGATGCTGCACTAACAAATTCCACAGTCGCACCAAAGGCTTCTGCCTGATTTTTCATAAATTCTGCCAACTCTGTTCCACTGCCTGTAAATCCTGGGTAATTTTCCAATTGTGCAATACCAGCCATCTGCCCCCCCAACCGGTCACCACCCAAAACGATTGTTTTTTTATTCGCACGCGCCGCATATAACGCCGCAGTCAAACCAGCCGGTCCAGAACCTAAAATAATAATATCATACATATAGCATTTCCTTTTTTTCCTTATGCAGTAATATAACACAGCGCCCAATCATACACAACCAAAAAAGCCGTCTAAAAAATAACTATTGCACACAAAATAAAAAACGACTATAATATCTTGCGATATGACTTTGAATTTTGTATTTTTTAGTTCTTCTTCATCCCCTGTTGGGGAATAGTTTTTTTTGCACTTTTTTAATAAATTTAGTAATTGCGATTTACTTCGCACTGTAATAACATATATACGAAAAAAACACATCAAAAAGGAATAATAATATGTTGGACATCAAATTTATTCGTGAAAACCCAGATATTGTAAAAAACGCCTGCACAGTCAAAGGTATCACAGACAACACAGATAAAATCTTGGAACTGGACGCCCGTGTTCGCGAACTGAAAACAATAACTCAAAGCAAAACAGCTGAAAAAAATAAAATCACACGCGAAATTCCAACTGCCACGGACAAGGCGCCTTTGATTGCAAAATCCAAAGAAATAAACAATGAAATCGCGGCTGATTTGGCAGAACTGGCAAAAACAGAATGTGAATTAAATGAATTATTACATCAGGTACCACAAATACCATCTGCGGATACGCCTTTTGGTCATGACGATTCTGACAACGTCGAAGTCAAACGTGTTGGTACGCCACGCGAATTCGATTTCACACCACGTCCACAATGGGAACTGTTGGAAATGAACGGCTGGTGGAAACCAGAAAAAATCGCATCTATTTGCGGGACACGCACATACGCGCTGTTTGGCGAAGCGGCAGAACTGGAACTGGCGGTACAAACATATGTACTACAAAAACTAATCAGCAAAGGCTTCACATTTGTAAACTGCCCTTCTATCACAAAACCACAAACAATATTTAATGCCGGTCATTTTATGGGTACTGACCAATCTGTTATGGCAAACGACGTATTTATGCTGACAGACACAGACCGCTGTTTGGCAGGTACTGCGGAAATCATTTTAAATTCGCTGCACAGTGATGAAGTTTTAAACGAAAAAGATTTACCTATTAAATACGCCGGTTTTTCACCATGTTTTCGCAAAGAAGCGGGCGCTGCGGGTCGTGACACCCGCGGAATCGTACGCATACACCAATTTAACAAGGTCGAACAATATATATATTGCACACCTGAACAATCGGATGAAATGCACGAACATTTATTAAATAACCTGTGTGAAATTATGGCAGACTTTGAATTACCATACCGCGTCATCGCGGCATGTACTGGCGACATGGGATTTAACAAAGTAAAAATGCACGACGTAGAAGCATGGTTCCCCAGTGAAAACACATATCGTGAATTGGGCTCTTGCTCATCGATTGGACAATTCCAAGCCCGCCGCACAAACACACGCTATCGCGACAAGAACGGCAATATGCAATTCTGTGCGACATTAAACAACACGGGCATCGCCCTGCCACGCGCAATTGTACCAATTATTGAAAACCATCAAAACCCAGACGGTTCTGTAAACATCCCAAAATGTCTGCAACCACTGATGGGCGGACGCACAAAAATTGGTGGCAAACACCTGGCATAAAAAAACGCCCAACCGGGCGTGTTTATTTTTGAAACAAATTATAGACAAACTTTCTTAGCCTATCCATAAACGGATAAGAAGCGTGTTTATGTGCCGCCTGTTTTAAAACCTGCGAAAAATTCACAATATTTCTTGCATACATATCCGCAACATCTCTATCCTTTGGTTCTGCACTAAATCTGTATTTTTCCCACATATAAATACGCAAACAAACGTTACGACACGTGTCTGCAAAGTTTTTATTAAAAAAATACAACGGCACAATCTGTCCAAACAATGTCATCGCCGAATCTTCTTGTGCAAATTTTGCCAAAAAATCATTTTTTGCCGTATTATTGTCCACATTCTGCGCGGCGTTTTTACGCACAACAACATCTTCATGACAAGAAGAAAAGTATTGTTTTGGATTCGCAGAAACGATATTCAATACTGCCAATGCACGACCTGCTTCAAACTTTTCTGTGCTGGTCATTTTTCCCCAGCGATGTTTCAACAAAATTCGTGCAAACAAACGCAAAGACATCAACGAATCCGAAATCGCATCATAGACAACTTTTTCTGACAGCTTTTTTTCCGACAACATAACCGTTTTTCCAATATATTATCTGAACAAGAATTTGCGTTCACGTTCAGCCAATGTTGCTTTTATCTGATTTCTAAATTCAATAACTTTCTTTGCATTACGTTTTTCGTTAGCACTGGCATTTTGGCCAGAAAACGCACGACTGTATTCCCATGCTTGTACATCACCAGAAAAATTATACAACAAATTCAAATCAGAAGCATCCCCAGACACCCCTTTCAAGACATCGCCATAAACAATACCTGTTGGGTCTTCAACAATATAATACGCCAACACCCAGTCTTGCCATCCTTCTTTCTTTGCATATTCTTTGGCACGCGCTTCCCATTGTGCACTTGTATATTCAGGCGCAAAATACATTTCTGGTTTTTTTGCAACATGATTCAACAACGCCAATGAACGCGCCGCAGCATATTGTTCAGACTTTGTCATCTTTTTCCATTGCTTTTTCACATTTTGACGTATTATACATCTTAAATCCCAAAAACCTTCTTTTACAATACCGCGAACTTGCTGTTCTGTATAAATTTTGTTATCCATTTTTTTAAACTCCTTGATTATATAATCGTTTATGCATACAAGTATAGACAAAAATAACACAAAGTCAATTCAACAATACAATTTTTTTGTATAAATTCTTGAAAAATCATATTTTTAGGTATAATCTGTACTGAAAATCAAAAAAATGGGGCAAAAATATGAAAATTCGCAATATTGCAATTATCGCACACGTTGACCATGGCAAAACAACTTTGGTTGACAATATGTTAAAACAAGCCGGCACATTTCGCGAAAACGAAAAAGTCGAAGATCGCGTCATGGACAGTGGCGATATTGAACGCGAACGCGGAATTACAATATCCGCAAAACCAACATCTATCCAGTGGGGCGAATACAAGATTAATATCGTTGACACACCTGGGCACGCCGATTTTGGTGGCGAAGTAGAACGTATTCTGTCGATGGTTGACGGGGTTGTACTGTTGGTTGACAGTGCCGAAGGCCCCCTGCCCCAAACAAAATTTGTATTATCCAAGGCATTAAAACTGGGACTGCGTCCGATTGTTTGCATTAATAAAATTGACCGTAACGACGCACGCCCTGATGAGGTTTTAACAGAAACATTTGATTTATTCGACAAACTGGGCGCAACAGACTCGCAATTGGACTTTCCATATTTGTATTCTGTTGGACGCGACGGTTGGGCGGTACGCGATTTGAACGACGAAAAGAAAGACCTGACACCATTATTCCAACTGATTGTTGACCATGTACCTGCCCCTGATTGTAACGGCAGTCGCTGTCAACTGGACGCACCATTTACAATGCTGGCAACTACACTGGAAGCAGACCCTTATGTTGGTCGTATTTTAACAGGTAAAATAGAATCTGGCACTGTTCGTGTTGGTCAGTCGGTCAAGGCAATAAATATGCGCGGAGAATTCATAGAAAACGCAAAAATTACAAAAATTATTGAACACCGTGGTGTTGAAAAAATTTCACGCGACACCGCATCCGCAGGCGACATTGTTGTTGTGGCTGGTTTTTCCAAAGCAACTGTGGCAGATACACTGTGCGACCCAAGTGTAACCGAACCAATTCCTGCGATGCCAATTGATCCACCAACGCTGACAATGACTTTCTTTGTTAACACATCGCCATTGGCTGGAAAATCCGGCAAGAAATTAACATCGCGCATGATTGGCGAACGCTTATTCAAAGAAGCAGAAACAAACATCGCATTGCGCGTTGAACAAAGCGAAAACAACGAAGCGTTTGAAGTATCTGGTCGTGGCGAATTACAACTGGGCATCTTAATTGAAACAATGCGTCGCGAAGGTTTTGAATTATCTGTTTCACGTCCACGCGTTGTTATGCAGACAAATGAAAATGGCGAAAAACTGGAACCAATCGAAGATGTCGTTATTGATGTTGACGATGAATTCAGCGGTGTTGTCATTGAAAAAATGACCAAGCGCAAGGCAACAATTACAGAAATGAAGGCATCTGGTGGTGGGAAAACACGCATTGTATTTTCCGCCCCTTCACGTGGCCTGATTGGATATTTATCTGAATTCCGTACAGACACACGTGGCACAGGCATTATGAACCGTGTATTTGATAAATATGACCTGTATCGTGGTCCGATTCAACAATATCGCCCAGGCGTATTGGTATCTATGGAAAAAGGCAGCGCTGCAACATACGCATTATTTAATTTGCAACCACGTGGCACATTGTTTATCGAACCACAGACAGAAGTCTATTCTGGTATGATTATCGGCGAACACAGCAAAGAAAACGATTTGGAAGTAAATCCAATCAAAGGAAAAGAACTGACAAATATGCGTTCTGTTACTGCGGATGAAAAGTTGTTCTTGGCACCTCCTCGCAAGATATCTCTGGAAGAAGCACTGTCATACATCTTGGATGACGAATTGGTTGAAATCACACCTGATACAATTCGTCTGCGCAAGAAAGAATTGGACAGCAACACACGCAAAAAATTAAAAAAGCATGTCGAAGAATAAAAAGACCGCCAAATGGCGGTTTTTTATTTGATTCCTAACTTGGACTTTATCCATCTTCTGTATCTTCCCCTATTCTCACGTCCTGGGATAAAACAAGAAGAAATTCTGACAAACTTTGCCTTGCACGAATATGCAAATTGCCCACCGTTTTCACTTTCGTATTCTTGAACCGCAGACAAATATTCTTGCCACGCATCATCATCTATTTCCGGCAAATTTTTATCATAAACAAAACCACTATCGTCCAAGAATTCACGCAAATATTTATTCAATCCAATTATTTGTGGACAAAAACCGAAATGACTAGTTGCACGTTTTTCTATGGCCCCATTAATAAAGACACTATTTAACCCCTTGGTCTTATTAATCAAATATTGCGCAGATGCGTTATCTTTATTTTTCTTGTTTCTTTTTATCTGAATAACTGTTCCGCCTGGTTTCATAAACACCGCCAAATGCAACGCAGTTCCCGCACATCCTGCCAACACCTTGGCATTTTTTACCAAGGCAATTTGTTGAACCAATGGCAACGTTTCTGGATAAACAACCTTAAAACCATTGTCTTCAAAAATCTTGGAAACAAATTTTTCACCGCGCGTTCTGCGTTCCTTCATTGCATCACGCGACAGATAAATCTTGTCAAAAGACTGGTCGCAATCTGACACGTTTTGCGCCATAAAATCAAAAGTCTTGCCAAATTCTGGGCACGAATAAACCGGTAAATTATACCCCTGATACGGGACATAAACATTTTTAAACTGTGTTGTCTGGTTTAAAATAATAATTTTTTCACGCGCCACACCCATCAATTCCAAGAACACAAACATATATTCTGGCACAGGATTTACATCTTGATTGTTTATCAACACGACATGCATATTTCTGTATTTTTCATCTAACAATGCCCACGCCCTGTTCAAATGTTCTAATAAAAAGTGTCCAAACTGGGGATACACATTGCCGATAAAGACAACATCCTGATTGATATACGGTATATTATTATGATTAAATTTTGGTGTAAATTGTCCGTTATTTTTACGCACCTGCAACGACGATTTTACGAATTTAAAATCCTGTGTAAAAACACCAAAACCATGAAAATGTTCATTAACGATGATACCGCGTTCAATATGTTCAACTGCAACATCACGCATATATTGTTTCTTTAAATCCCCCTTTAAATACCTCTTATAAGATTGCCCAGAATAAACAATACAATCAGACATGACAAAACCCCTTGTTGCAAAAAGTTTATAAATAATGTAAATTATACAACACAGGAAAATATAAATCCATGACAAAACGTTTATTCTTGTTTGCAGGTTATAATAAATCAGGCATTATTGACGACGCACTGGTTTATTATGTACGGTCATTATCAAAATTTGGTGACATCGTATTATGTATGGATTCTGATTGCGGTACATCAGAAACTGCCAAGTTAAAAAAATACACCAAGCACACACTGGTCGGGCGACATGGCGAATATGATTTTGGTTCATACAAACGCGCATACATCTGGGCAACCCAGAATTTAAAACTGACCGACTATGATTTTATATATATTGTTAATGATTCTGTATATGGTCCATTATATGACCTGACCAGATATTTCTTTGCAATGGAAACTATGGGACACAACGCATTTGGCATGGTCAAGAAAGTCGGTCATAACGCACATATTCAATCTTGGTTTATCGGAACAACCCCTGTTATATTTACATCTGATTGGTTTGATAACTTTATGCGCAGCATTACAAAACTTGCGGACAAGGGGCAAATCACTGACAAATACGAAAATGGATTTACCAGATTGGTAAACGAACACGGTTACACATGGGATTGTCTGTATTCTGTTGTAAATCGTGGTGTTTATAACAAAATAAAAAAACTGTACGATTCTGGTATGCCCTTTATGAAAAAGGTCGCTTTTATTCGTAATCATGGTGGTCTGGGGCGTCAGGTTTTATACGTATTAAACAGCATCGACCAAAAATTATCCGATATAATTTTACGGTCTGCATGCGCACAGTATGGCAATCAGCAAATAAAATGGTTGCTTACAAAGAATCGAATAAAAATCACATACAGAAACATAAAACATGCACTTTGCAAACTTTTTATCGAGGGCATATGATAACAAAAAAAAATCTTAAAAATATAGCTGTTATAACGATGGCCAGAAACGACACGTTTTTTCTGAACCGTTGGATTAAATATTATGGCGACTTATTCGGGACAGAAAATCTGTATATATATCTGGATGGCACTGACCAAGAAATCCCTGAAAATACGGGCAAGGCACATATTACAAAATTACCACACACTGATATGTCACGCAGCGCGGGCGACAAATATCGCATTGGTTTAATATCTGATTTGGCAAACAAATTGTTATCCGAATATGATATTATAATTGGTTGTGACTGCGACGAATTTTTAGTTGTCGACCCAAACACAGGTATGAATTTGGCAGAATATCTATCAACAAAAAAAATTAACACAACATTATCTGGTCTGGGATTAGATGTTGGTCAACATATGAAAAATGAAAAAACACTGGACACCAGCAAACCATTTTTATCACAGCGCTCATACGCCCTGCTTTCAACACGCTATACCAAGCCTGTTGTAATTAATCGTCCTGTACGTTGGGGGTCTGGATTTCACCGTATAAAGGGCCACAATTTTCACATTGATAAAAATCTGTACCTATTACATTTTGGCGCTGTTGACATGAACATGTTAATATCCAAGGCTGAAAAACGCGGTCCAGACTGGGTAAATCACCTGCGCCGTCGTGGAAACGGCACAATAAACGATGTAACAAATCGTCCTGCGCATGGTGAAACATGGCTAAAAATTGCCCGTTTAATCCAAACATATTTTCATGCACCATATTCCATAAACAAACCAAATATGATGGGTATAAAACGGGTTGTAAAAATCCCTGAACGATTTAAAAAAACAGGTGTTTAAAAAAGACGCAAACGCGTCTTTTTTTATTTAATAAATTGCATAATTTCATCATATGTTTTTTGCGCCCATTTATACGGTGGATTTTCCAGCGCACCAATATTATTCAAATTAATAAAGCACGCGCGTGCTGCGGCAAAATCATCATCAGACTTCAAATATTTTATTTTTCTGAACGCCCATTTTATAAAATACCATTTAAAATTCTTGTTCCATTGCGTCATCTGATAATCTGTTGCGTTTTCTTTATAGAACTTGAAAGCATCAGAAATCCCTGTACACAGACTTTGCATAATACGCAACTGTTTTGCACTTAACACAATACCACCAAAATTAGGGATATAATAATACAATGGCAACTGCGCAATTGTAACACGTGGGTTACGTAACATAACCCTGCTCCACCATGGGAAGTCTTCAAACAAAATCCCCTTGATAAATGGAATATCTTCTATCAATTCGCGCTTGTACAGATTTTTCCAAACCTGACAATGCTTAATCAACCATTTACGTTTAGGATTAAATTTATTGTGCGTACGTTCTGTCGCATATTCATAAATATCATCCGTAACCTTGGTTTTTATTTTATTTAAATCATATTTTTTCTTGATTCCATATGGAACAACACTATCAGTATCTAGCCCCAACTTATGCCGCACCATCAGTTGCGGACGATAAAATCTGTCATAAGTAAATGCCACCATATCAGATCCATCGCGTACCGCCATAGAATATGTTAATTCCAATGTTTGCGGATGAATAAAGTCATCACTGTCAACATACAAAACATAGTCCCCTTTAACATACGGCATACCGGCATTTCGCGCATCAGACAGCCCGCCATTTTCCTTATGCACGACAACAAATCGTCTATCTTTTTTTGCATATTCTTCTGCAATTTCCCCAGACATATCTGGACTGCCATCATCAACACATATTGCCTGCCAATCTGTAAAAGTCTGATTTTGCACACTATCCAAACATCTGCGCAGATACTTTTCAACACCATACATTGGAATAATTATTGAAATTTTTGGCATACAAACACCTTTGTTTATTTGTTCATATTACAAATTGCTTCTGAAAAAGTACCATTACGTGGTGCGTCATTATACGACGTTTTTTGAAAGAACGCATCCGCCGTCAATTCATCAAACAACTGTTGATTAAATGGCTGAAATTTATAGTCATGCCACAACGTATGCGTTGGGAACTGGTCAACATGAGGCATTTTATCAAAATACTGTTTTGCCAATTCATCATTTTGAACCAATGTCTGGAACAGCATTTGATGCATAAAATAATCAAAGCTTTTGTTTTCATTTTTCCAGTATTCCAAAATCATTGCACGCCACGCCCCCAGCAAATAAGATCCCTTGCGTCCACGAATAAAACAGTTCTGACAGAACATATATTTCTGCCCCACTTTGTCGCCAACCAAGAACATAAAGAAATCTTCATCTATAATCCATTTTGGAACTGGTCCAACTGCAAAATCCGTTGAATCCATCCACAAGCCACCATATTGATACAGTAATTCTACACGGCAGATATCGGCAAAATGTGCGCGACGAATTTTACCTTCCTTGTACTTTTTTACAATAACATCAGGCAATGTAATATAATCAAAAATTGTTTTATCATCCAACACAATCAATTCTTGTTTACAATGTTTTCTGATGCTGCGAAAACAAGACTTTACCAACTCTGGCGCGTTTTCTTCCCCTTGTTGCCAGATTGTAAATATTTTTTCATTTTTATCATCTTTGATAACAGGACCATCAACCACATTTTTTACCGCCGGCAAATAGCGTTTAAAATACGCAGGCGCCACACGCGACAAAACGTTTGTCCTGACCTCGCGTCGGCGATCACGCGAACGCCACGGCCAATTAAAAACATGAGACAAGAAAAATATTTTTGTTAACGCCCACATCCTGTCAAGATTCATTACAACATCCTTTTTTTATATACTATCAAGCAAACACCCCAACCTGCAACAGCAAGTCGGGGCAACGAAAATATTAATCTTCGCTATCATTTTTCATTAACATCATTGCCACCTTTCTTTATTCTTCAATCCCAGCGACAGTATCATCATCATCGATTGGTCCGGTTGTCATTTCTTCGGCAATACCAGACGACTTTGCCATAATTTTTTCCAACAAAACTTCCTGCACTTCTGGATGATCTTTCAACCATTGACGTGCATTGGCTTCACCCTGTCCCATACGTTCACTGTTATAAGAATAGAAACTGCCCGCCTTTTCAATCAAGTCGTATTTCACACCCATATCCAAAATTTCACTAATTCTAGAAATTCCTTCGCCATACATAATTTTGAAATCAACTGTACGGAAAGGTGGTGCAACCTTGTTCTTTACAACTTTGACCCTTGTTTCATTACCGACAATATTTTCTTTGTCTTTGATTTGTCCTGTACGGCGGATATCAAGACGTACAGACGCATAGAACTTCAATGCATTACCACCTGATGTTGTTTCTGGATTTCCGAACATAACACCAATTTTCATACGAATTTGATTAATAAAGATTAACAAAGTATTACTGCGCGACACAGACCCCGCCAGCTTCTTTAAAGACTGCGACATCAAACGTGCCGTCGTACCGACAAAAGAATCACCGATATTTCCTTCCAGTTCAGCCTTGGGCACTAATGCAGCAACACTGTCAATTACAACAACGTCAACCGCCCCAGATTTAATCAAAGTATCTGCAATTTCCAGTGCCTGTTCCCCAGAATCTGGTTGTGAAATAATCAAATTAGAAACATCAACACCCAACTTTTTTGCATAACTTGGGTCCAGCGCATTTTCTGCATCAATATACGCACAAGTTCCACCTTTTTTCTGAGATTCAGCAACCGCATGCAATGCCAATGTTGTCTTACCAGACGATTCCGGACCATAAATTTCAACAATTCTGCCCTTTGGATAACCGCCAACCCCCAACGCAATATCTAACCCCAAAGAACCAGAAGATATCGCCTCTATATTCTGTTGCGAACCATCCCCCATTTTCATAATTGCTTCTTTACCAAATTGCTTTTGAATTTGTGCCAACGCAGATTCTAACGCCGGATTTTTTACAGACACACCGGTATCTTTTACAGCATCTTTTTTTGCCATCTATTTCCCCTTTTTTCTTAGGAAAATGATACAAAGAACACCGATAAAAATCAACAAAAATAGTTTATTTTCTTTTACTGACTAAAACCAACAAACTGAACGCAGCAACAAACACACTTATCGTCCACACAGCAGCAGTCGCCCCAAACAAAACAATAACTATTGCCGCCAACGAAGGCACAATAACATTTGGTAAATTCACACTTGTTCTAAACACTCCATAAAAACGCGATTGTTGTGCCTTGGTCACATTATCAAAGAATAACAAATCATGCACAGGTTCCATAAACGCCCCAGAAAATTGCCACGCAATAAACACCAGCAACAACCAAATTCCATCAACAAACAACGCCGCCGCCGCCAATACTGCAAACGAAGCAAACCCCATTGCCATCCATAACGTTTTTCCTGTTTTTTGTAACTTTCTGCCAATAAAATCACTAAGGAACAAATAAGGAATAATTCCCACAGTTAATACCACACCCAACACATCCTTTGAAAAACCATTTTCTATGATTAATATCGGCACATACAAAATACGTAACGCACGCAACGCATAATATCCAAAATTTATCAGATAAGCCTGCAACATACCATCTGTCTTGAAAAACAAAGCCGCATTTTTCCACAAAGAAACAACTGTTCTGCGCGGATTTATTGGGGTAATATTTTTATCTTGTTGGACAATTTTAAATAATTTAAACATTCCCCAACCCAACAAATAAATAACACCCGACGCAAAAAATGCCGCCCTGTTATCAAAATAACCAGCAATTGCAACCGCAACCATCGGCGCAAACAAGGCACCAACATTCATCCATAAATGATATCTGGAATTCAAACGTGCCATACCAATATTTCGGGAAAAATCCGCCATAAACAATGGAATTAAAACCGTAATTAATGTTGTAGCAATCCCAGTTGTATAATCTAAAATTATAAATGTTCGTGGCAAGATAGAAAAACTCATCATCATATAACACAATGCCACCATAATCATAACAAAGTAAAATACACGAACCTTGGAAAATTGCCTTAAAATTTCATTTGCGAATAAACCGACACAAAAGCAAAAAACAGAATACAGCGCTGCATAAACACCGACAGTCGCACTATTACGAAATATCTCTAATATCACCAAAGAATAAACAGCATTATAAATACCGTCTGCAAAGCCCGTAAACAAGCCTAATTTTGCAAACGAAAAACCACTTACTTTATCACCAACTGAAATATAATTCTCTCTTGCCATGCGGGTGGTATTCTACCACAAAAAAATAAAAGTGCAAATTATCATAAATTCATTTTCAGATATTATAATAATCCATACATAAACAGTGCCGGCAACTCATGTAACTTTTGTACACTACGTTGCCGGCACCGCTTTTAGATATGCCTTATTATAAATGAATTAGAATGATTTAGATACGGAACGGGCCCGAAGGCGTAGTGTACAGAAGTTACATGAGCCATCGGGACCGACCGTAGATAAATTATTATAATTTATTTAGACTAGGCTGCTGCTGTGAACACCTTCTGCACATCATCATTTGCATCCAACGCATCAACCAATTTTTCCAGTTTTGCATACGTTTCGTCATCCAAATCCATTGGCATATTTGGCAACCAAGTCAGTTCCGCCTGTTCTGGTTCACCCAAAACATCTGCCAAATATTTTTGTGCATTTACAAAATCTTCTGGTTTTGTTGTGATGATAAAACCTTCTTCGGATGTTTCCAGATTATCCGCATTTGCTTCCATAATAATTTCCATCATTTCATCTTCGGTTTTGCCGATTGATGCAGGATACATAATCTGACCTGCACGTGTGAACATGAACACAACAGAACCCTCTTCGCCCATATTACCGCCATTTTTACCAAAGATATTACGAATTTCTGGCACAGTACGACGTGGATTATCAGTCAACGCTTCGACAATAACAGGCACCGCACCTGGGCCATAACCTTCGTATCTAACTGCTTCGTAATTTTCAGTATTCGCCCCAGATGCCTTTTCGATTGCACGTTTAATATTATCATTTGGCATAGAATTTTTACGTGCAGTTAATATAGC
>JAZQRR010000018.1:0-56153 GCA_045629645.1 Candidatus Enterousia sp.
AAAAAAAACTTTGTCATCCTGGGGCTTGACCCCAGGACCCAGGTAGTGTGTTCCTTATAATAAATTATTTAAATCTTCGTATAAATCGCGCCACCCAGGATTAGTGCGTTCTATCAAATCTTTTTTCCAGTTGCGTTTCCAGTATTTTAATCTTTTTTCATGTTTGATGGCTTCGTGTACATCAGAAAAGCGTTCAAAATACACCAGTTTTTCAACATTATATCGGCTTGTAAATCCTGGTAACAAATGGTTTTTATGTTCAAAAATTCTTTGTGGTAAATTACTTGTAACACCAATGTACAATGTGCCGTTTTTCTGGCTTGCCATTATATAAACATAATAATATTTTTGATAACCGTACATGTTTTATATGATACATAACCTGGTTCCTGGGGTCAAGCCCCAGGATGACAAGGAAGTAGGAATTTAAACGAATAAAAACAGTTCTTAATTTTTATTTATGGAATAACCTGGTTCCTGGGGTCAAGCCCCAGGATGACAAGGAAGTAGGGGTTTAAACGAATAAAAACAGTTCTTAATTTCTGAGTGTGTCTGTTGTGGGGAATCGTTCCTGTGTATTACTGTGCGGGTGGGTGATATAATCATATACGCCAAGGAGGAAAAAATGAAAAAATTTTTTAAATTTGTTTTGGCGATGATTATCGCGTTCTTGCCAGGGATTTTTGGTGTAATCTTTACGCCCAGCCACAGTAACGACGCATGGTATAATGCGTTGAATAATTCTGTGCTGACCCCAGATGGTTGGGTGTTCGGTGTCGCGTGGACAATATTGTATGCGCTGTTGGGTGTCGCGTTGTTCTTGATTATGAATAACGAAAAAACACGCGTAAAGAAAACTAAATCTTATGTGCTGTTCGTTGTGCAGATGATTTTAAATGCAGCATGGACTTATTTGTTCTTTGGTTTGCATTTGGTTGGGGCGGCGTTGCTGTGCCTGGTTGTGCTGATTGCGATTTCTGTGTGGATGTTGCGCGCGTTCAAGCATGTCAGCAAAACAGCATCTTATCTGGTTTGGCCATACGTTATATGGATGTGCTTTGCTTTATACCTGAACGGAACAATTTTGTTCTTGAATTAAATCTTTAAAATCTTGACCCCAGGGTCGCCAATATTTAAATACTTCAGCCCCAGTTCGGATACGTAATCGGGGCTGTAATTCTGTAATAATTCAATGTGATGCTGTATCGTGTCCAGCGTCGCACGTTCCGCGCTTAATTGTTCCTGGGCGTTGTGTATGTGCCATATGTTCATGCCAAAACGCTGAATATTAACGTCGCCACAAAACATACCAATAAACATAAAGCCAGAAAACAATGTCAGTATAACGCCGCATTTGCCGTAAATGCCGCCACACCATGCACGTTTTAGAAATGTAAATAATTTTTTGATTTTTCCTTTCATCAATGGCATTATATCATAAATGTTTATGAATAAGCAAATCTTTGCTGCACCTTTGGCAGGAATTTCTGATAAACCATTTAGGCAAATGGTGCGTATGTTCGCGCCAGATGTGTCAATGGTAACTGAAATGATTTCTTGTCATTCGCTGGTCGGGGCACATAAAAACTGTCTGCGAAACTTTGACAGATATGATGATGAAGGTAATGTCGGGGCACAAATTTTTGGCGCAGATCCTGAATTAATGGCAGATGCTGCAAAAATACTGGCCGATGCAGGGGCGCGTTGGATTGATATTAATATGGGGTGTCCTGTGCCCAAGGTGGCAACACGCGCCGGCGCAGGGGCGCACTTGATGCAGGACCACCTGTTGGCAGAAAAAATTATGCGCGCAGTTGTGCAGGCTGTCGATATCCCTGTGTCTATTAAAACCAGATTGGGATGGGATGCAGAACATCAAAATTGGGCGGATTTAATAAAAATTGCCGCAGATTGTGGCGTGAAATTTGCAACTTTGCATGGACGTACGCGCGCCCAGTTGTATGTCGGACCTGCAACGCTGCCCGCAATTCAAAATATGCCAATCCCAATCATCGCAAATGGCGATATTAAATCAATCGATGATATAAAACGCGCAGAACAAATGGGATACAGTGGCGCAATGATTGGACGGGGACTGATGGGAAAACCATGGATAATGGCTGAACTGACAGGCGGAAACGCACCTGAAAATGTTGGTGAAATTGTGCTGAAACATCTGGAACTGGCGGTCGAATACTATGGTGAACAAACCGCAATCCCAATGTTCAGAAAACACGCCGCATGGTACAGCGCAGGTATGCCAAAGTCGTCAGAATTCCGTATAAAAGTAAATCAAATAACAAACAAAGACGCCTTAGTTGTTGCAATTCAAGAATTTTGGGGTATTATCTAAGAAATTAATTCAATAATGACAAGGGAATATTATATGACAGAAAATCTGGAAAATAATAACGAAGAAGTTGTTGCACAAGAAAATGCCGTAGAATTAACAGCAGGAGAAATGCTGCGTAATGCACGTACAACCGGACGCCGTAAACGTGAAATTCCAACAATATCAAAACAATTGTGTATCCGTGAAGAATTTTTAGAAGCGCTGGAAAATGGCGAATACAATGTTATACCAGAAGTTGTTTATATCTTGGGATTCGCACGTAACTATGCAATGGAATTGGGACTGAATCCTGATGAAGTAGTTGCAAAAATTAAAAAAGAAATGGGACTGGTGGCAGATTGTGCCGCAGATGATGAAGATGTGCCGGCGTGTGCAATGCCAAGTATCAAAGAAGAAAGCTGGTGGAAAATATGGTTCGTTAAGGCCTATCAATTCATTTATCAAAATTGGAAATGGTTCGCTGGGGCGTTGGGATTGATTTTGGTCGTCGTTGTCGTAATGATGATGGTGTCTGGTACTGCTGATACAAAAACAGCAGATGTTGCGCCTGTTGTTGTAACAGATAGCGGTCTGGTAGAACCAAAATATAAACATACTGTGCGCGAAAAGTTCGGTACCGCAAATCGCGATAATGCAAATGTAATATTGCAGGCCGAACAAGAATCTTGGGTGAAAATCGAAGATGGACGCGGTAATACAGTGTTCAGTCGTGTCTTGGTGCCGGGGGATGTCTATTATGTGCCAGCAGGTGATAAATACAAGGCGACGTTCGGAAATGCCGGTGGAATTGATGTCTGGGTAAATGGAAAACTGATTCCAGATGTCGGACCAGATCATACTAGAAAGTCGGGTATTTCAATGGCTCCTGCCAGTCTGATGGCCGATAAATAAGTTTGTTTTCATAAGGGCGAATTTTCCTTGCCCTTTGTATTGATTTTTACGATATTTTATCTATATTAGATGCATGGCAAATGTAATAAAAATTCGTGGTGCACGCGAAAATAATCTTAAAAATATAGATTTGGACATACCAAAAAATAAATTGGTGGTCTTGACTGGTGTGTCCGGTTCTGGAAAATCTTCGTTGGCGTTTAATACAATTTACGCCGAAGGACAACGCAGATATGTTGAATCCTTGTCCAGTTATGCACGACAGTTTCTGGATATGCAGAAAAAACCAGATGTCGATACAATCGAAGGGTTGTCGCCAGCCATTTCAATCGAACAAAAAACAACATCAAAAAATCCGCGTTCTACGGTCGGTACCGTAACAGAAATATACGATTATTTACGATTATTATGGGCGCGTATCGGGGTGCCTCATTCGCCTGTAACAGGGTTGCCAATAAAATCGCAGACTGTTGCAGAAATGGTGGATTGGACAATGAAAATTCCACAAGATGTCAGAATCTTTATTCTGGCACCACTGGTGCGCGAACGCAAAGGGGAATATAAAAAAGAATTGGCTTTTTTGGTAAAACAGGGATATCAAAGGGCAATAATTGATGGTGATTTAACGGATTTGTCTGTCACACCAACATTGGATAAAAACAAAAAACATAATATTTTTGTTGTTGTGGACAGATTACAAATGCCCAAGGTTGATGCAAATACAGAAGAATTTCGGTCGCGATTGTATTCTTCGTTTGAAGGCGCGTTGCGTTTGGTGCCTGGGGCGGTAATGGTCCGCAGATTGGATACAAATGAAGATACTTTATATTCACAAAGTTATGCCTGTCCTGTCAGTGGTTTTACCGTGCCAAAAATAGAACCTCGTTTGTTTTCGTTTAATGCACCAATGGGGGCGTGTCAAAATTGTGATGGTCTGGGTGTGCAATTAAATATGTCGCCAGATTTGGTCGTGCCTGATCCAACAAAGTCTATATTGGGTGGCGCAATTGCACCGTGGTCGCGTGGGGGGATGTTAAGCCAGTTTGAACACTTGTTAGATGCGCTGAATAAAAAGTTCAAAATACCAATGTCAAAGCCATGGCATACTTTGACCCAAGAACAAAAAGATTTGGTGCTGTACGGCAGCGGAGAACAGACAATAAAAATTAATTGGAATGGTTTTGTTTATGAAAAGCCATATGAAGGTGTTATCCCTAATATTGAACGTCGTTGGCGTGAATCTGAATCAGAAGCAATGCGTAACGAGTTGTCGAAATATCAATCTGAAAAACCATGTCCGGTATGTCATGGCAAACGCTTGAATATACAGGCGTTGTGTGTTCGTATAAATGGTGCAGATATCATGGATGTCTGTGATATGTCTGTGGATGACAGTCTGGCTTGGTTCCAAAACTTGCCACAGCATTTGTCTCAGAAAGATAATGAAATCGGACGCATCGTTTTGCGTGAAATTACAGAAAGATTACAATTCTTGCAAAATGTTGGGTTGGGATATTTGGCCTTGTCTCGTATGGCTGGGACGTTGTCTGGTGGTGAAGCACAACGAATTCGTTTGGCATCGCAAATTGGCAGCGGTTTATCAGGTGTGTTATATGTTTTGGATGAACCGTCAATCGGATTGCATCAAAGTGATAATGATAAACTGCTGGAAACATTGAAAATGTTGCGCGATAAAGATAATACTGTGTTGGTCGTTGAACATGACGAAGATGCAATGCGTGCCGCAGATTATTTAATTGATATAGGGCGGGGCGCAGGTATAAATGGCGGTAATGTTATTGCCGCAGGTACACCAGCACAGGTTATAAAAAATACAAATTCTATAACTGGGCAATATTTGTCCGGAAAGCGTAAAATTGCATTACCAAAAACACGTCGTTCGGGTAATGGAAAATCTATTGTTGTAAAAGGGGCGTGTGAAAACAATCTTAAAAATATCGATGTAGAATTTCCGTTGGGAAAGTTTGTCGCGTTAACAGGCGTGTCGGGTTCTGGAAAATCTACGTTGTTATTAGATACGTTGTATCCTGCATTGATGCGCGCAATGTATAATTCTAAGCTGGAAACGGGCAGACATGACGTAATTACCGGTATGGAAAATGTTGACAAGGTTGTTGATATAGATCAATCTCCAATTGGGCGCAGTCCACGCAGTAATCCTGCAACATATACGGGCGTATTCGGCGATATTCGTGATTTCTTTGCTGCGTTGCCAGAATCCAAGGCGCGTGGATATGGACCTGGGCGTTTCTCTTTTAATGTTAAAGGTGGACGTTGCGAGGCGTGTCAAGGTGATGGACAAATAAAGATAGAAATGAACTTCTTGGCAGATGTTTATGTTGAATGCGATTGTTGCCATGGCGCAAGATATAACGAAGAAACGCTGGCCGTGAAGTACAAAGGTAAATCTATCGCAGATGTCTTGAATATGACGGTAGAAGAAGCGTATAGGTTCTTTGTTAATGTGCCAAAGATTTCACGTAAGTTAGAATTGTTAAAGCGTGTGGGGATGGATTATATAAAACTGGGACAGAGTTCTTTGGATTTGTCCGGGGGTGAAGCACAACGTATTAAATTGTCGAAAGAGTTGGCCGCACGCAGCACCGGCGAGACGATATATATACTAGATGAACCAACAACAGGATTGCATTTTGAAGATATAAAAATGCTGTTGTCCGTATTGCATGAATTGGTCGATCAAGGTAATACAGTAATTGTTATCGAACATAATCTTGAAGTTATAAAAACAGCTGATTGGGTTATAGATTTAGGACCAACAGGTGGGGCTGGTGGTGGGTGCTTGATTGCCGCAGGTACACCAGAAGATGTGGTCAAGGTACCAGAATCAAAGACAGGAAAATATTTAAATAAGTATCTGGACAAAACCGTAAAAATAAATAAAATAAAACAATAATAGAAAAAGGAGTAGAAATGTTTGGTTTTGGTAAAAAGAAAGAACAAAAAAAATTAGAAAATACAGAAACAACAATCAGTGCAGATAAAGGTGCTGATAAAATTCCATCAGGTATGAAGGAAACTGCACAACGTATGATGTCGGGTCAGTTCAATATGAACGATATGTTGGCACAATTGAAACAGATTAAAAAAATGAGCAATTTTAGCGGCTTATTAAAAATGGTGCCGGGGATGAGTGGTGCTGTTAATGCGATGAAGGAAAAAATTAAAGATGGCAGTGTTGATGCGCAAATAAAATTATTAGAAGCAATGACACCTGCTGAACGCGCAGAACCAGAAAAAATATTCGCAAATGCCAAGGCTCGTATTGCAGAAACGGCGGGTTGTACGGTTCGTGATGTTGAACATATTATTAAACAATATACAAAAATGAAACAACAAATGGCAATGATTCAACGTATGGGGGGAATGGAAGCTGTTATGCGGAAAATACAACAGTCTGGTGGCGCAAAATAAATGTGATTGATGATGAAAGGTAGTTCTCTATCAAACACAAAAGTTGTTAAAGATGTACCAGATGACGTTGTGGGGATTGTGGTGCAGAAACTTAGAAGATGGTTTGATTTTTTTCCAATAAGTGTTTCTGGACCAGCCCCTGTATTCGCAGATAATGCTGATGGTCAACGGTATCTTTATGGATATGTGATAAATATGTCTTATAAATATCGTGGCAAAAAGTCAAAGTTATTTGAGAACAATGAAGAATTATACGGTTCTTGCAGTAAAGATAACGCATGGCGTTGCGCAATGATTTATTTTAAAAATAAAGAAAGGTTGATACGTCATCGTTGAGGAAGATTATGAAAATAATAAACAAAAAAATTGCTAGTAAAAAATCTTCGGTTGCATGGTTACAGCGTCAGGCCGCTGACCCGTATGTCGCGCGCGCGCAAAAAGATGGTTACAGGGCGCGTGCTGCATACAAATTAATTGAGATGAACGAAAAATTCAAGTTTTTGAAAAATGGTCAGGTTGTTGTTGATTTAGGGGCAGCTCCTGGGTCTTGGTCCCAATATATTGCACGTACGTATCCAAAATCAAAAATTTTTGCAATGGATTTATTGGAAATATCGCCGATTGTTGGGGTTGATACCTATCAGGGAGATTTTACTTCGGATGAAGCCTTGCGTTGGCTGGAAGAAAAATTGGGGTTACAGCCGGATGAAGTCGGGGCTGGGACTGCGGATGTTATTGTTTCTGATATGGCGCCAAATACCGTTGGACATAAGAAAACAGACCATATTCGCCAGATGGTTTTGTTGGAATATGCTTTTGATTTTGCATTGCGCGCATTAAAGGTTGGGGGTACTTTTGTTTGTAAATCATTTACTGGCGGTACAACAAATGAATTATTAAAGCAAATCAAAGAAAAGTTTGAATCTGTTCATCATATAAAACCGCCTTCATCGCGTAAAGATAGTGTTGAAATGTTTATTGTTGCAATGGGGTTCAAAGGGGCATAATTTTTATGCTTCTTTTATTTTTTTTGTAAAGAAAAAATATTTAATTTTTCGGTAAAAAAAGCGCTTGTCGTAAATATCTAAATGTTTTAGTATTTAGTATAATAGAAGGGAAGTTTTGTCTTGAAAGCGCGTGTTTTTGGGCTTTTTTTCGGATTTATGTTGATTCTTGGCGCAGTTACAAATGTACGTGCGGCTGGCTATGTTTGTGATTCAATCAAATATACATCTTGTGGGACTGGTTTTTATATGACACTTAATGGTTCTGCGAATTCAACCCCAACAACTGGAAATGCGTGTTCCACATGTCCAAGTGCCGCAGAATATTGTCCCGGTGGCACATACGCACCTGCGTACAAGGTTGCATTAAATGCAAATGGCGGTACGGGCGGCACAACGGCGATATATCGTGTTCAAAACGTTGGTTGGTTCAGCAGTTTAAAAAAAACAACAACCCCGGCAACTTCGCTTTCTGGTATTGGTGACCCTTTTTCTACGCTGCCGTCGAAACCAACCAGAACAGGTTATACTTTTAATGGCTTTTATGATGCTACATCTGGTGGAACGCAAACAATAACTTCTGCAGGTGTGGTTTCTGCCAGCAATGCTTATGGTACTGCGACTTGGTATGCGCAATGGACGGCAAAAACTCCCCTGATTACATTAAACGGTAATGGTGCAGGATATACCCCAACAACAAGTTGTACTATAAACAATAGTAAGAGTTCAGCATATTACGTTTATGATACAATGCAGTTTAAATGCGAAACTGGCAATTCCAACATAATTGAAGCACTTCCTATTCCAGTCAGAACAGGTTATAAATTTAAAGGATATTATAGTGCCGCATCCGGTGGAAAACAAATAACAGACGCATCTGGGGCGCTGATTAATAAAAATTTCACAACAACAGATATGACAATATATGCACAATGGGAGCCGATTACATTCACAGTCATATATGTAGCCAACGGTGGTAGTGGCACTCAGATGGATAATACAAACTGTACATATGATTCCGATTGCTATATCACCAAGAATACATATACAAAAACAGGATATACATTTAAAAACTGGGCAGATAGAGACAACAGCAAAACTTTTTCAGATGGTGAAAATGTTAAAAATGCTAGAACCACTAGTGGTGCAACTTTGTTTTTGTATGCACAGTGGACTGCAATTTCAAAGACTTGTTCTGCGGGACAGTACTTTAATGTAACAGAATGTGCGGATTGTACTTCGGGGTATTATTGTCCAAATGGTTCGAAAACGTATACATATAACGGAAGTATCCAAGGACGTTATTCCTGTCCGGCGAATTCATCTACGAATGGTAAAACAGCACAAATTTCTTGTACGTGTGATACAGGATATAATTATAATGGCGGTACAACAACAGCGTCTGTATCCGGTGCATGTCAGGCAAACGCATATACAATCAAATATGATTCTGCGGGTGGATCGTCCGTATCCAGCACCAGCTGCACATACGGTTCTGCGTGTACGGTTACCACCACGGTTCCAACCAAAACAGGTTATACATTTACTGGCTGGAAGAATGGCAGTACATCATATACCAGCGGACAATCTGTTCAAAACCTGACCAGCACAAACGGTGCTGCGGTTACATTAACCGCACAATGGACAGCAAATACATTTACGTTAAAACATGTTTCAGATGGTACTGTTGTAAGGGAAAAAACGTGTACATACGATTCTGCATGTACGGTTACAACCACTGTTCCAACCAAGACAGGTTATACATTTGGTGGCTGGTCATATAATGGTAAAATTTATACCAGCGGACAAGACGTTAAAAATTTGGTTAACACAAATGGTGCTACGGTCACATTAACCGCACAGTGGACAGCAAAAAGTTATACTTGCGGTGCTGGAAAATATTTAGATGGCACAGAATGTAAAGATTGTACGTCTGGATATTATTGTCCTGGGGATACATATACATACAACGCCGGTATCCAAGGGCGTAGCACTTGTCCAACAATTTATAACAATTCTGATGCAGGCGCATCAAGTAATAAGCAGTGTTATATCATAACTGAAGCGGGAAAAATGATTCTTTATCCATCATCAGGAACGGAATCACTATGTTCTGCCAATTATTATTGTTCTGGTGGTGTCAAGATATATTATGGCGAGTATGGTGGTTCAACAGCATGTCCAGCAAATTCTTCAACCAATGGTGCCACGGGGCAGACAAAATGTGTCTGTGATACAGGGTATAATTATAATAATGGTACACAGGTGACTGTAAACGATTGTGTGCCAAATACATTTACGGTGAAATATGATGCGGGATTAGGGGATGGTAATATGGCTGATATGGTTTGTAATTATGATGGTAATTGTGTTGCAGCCGATAATGCTTTTGTAAATATTGGTCATAATTTTGTAGGCTGGTTGTGTAGCGGTGGCAGTTGCAATGGCAATATTATTCAAGCAGGTGCATCTTTGATTAATGCCACAGTTGAAAATAATGCGGTTATTACGCTGACTGCACAGTGGTCAACCAGCGCAATTTCGTGCCCAGCAGGTGAATATTTGGATGGCGCTGATTGCAAGTCTTGTCCAGACGATTCTTATTGTGTGGGTGGTTCTTGGGAATATAATGGTCAAATCCAAGGGTTAGAAAAGTGCCCAGAAATAACCGATAAGTATGGCGCAGCAAATGCTGAATTGTTGGATGCGTTGGAACATACGCCACATTCTGCCGTGGATCAATGTCGTGCCGTGTTTGAATATGCAGAACGCTGGTACTTGGATTTTGTTAATAATACAAATGTTGATGCGGGGTATGATGAAAAAGTAAATGAACGTGGATTGTTCTTTGTCAGTTGTGATTATAACCCTGTGACACGTTTATATGATAAAAATTGTACCGGTGTTGCATTGATGTGTGGTGCAGGATATTGGTCGCCTTATAATCAAAATACAACGGATGTTAATGACTTGATACAGAATATGTATATTGCAAACAGTCCACAAGATGCAATCGAAAACACTTGTACACAGGTTGGCGATGGTTATTGGTCGCCATCAGCAGAAGGAAAATTAGATAAAAATGCTAATGATTTGTTGCAACAGTTGACGTTGCAATATGTTGGACGTACACAGTGTAAAGATGGATTACATACAGCAGGATACGGCAAAGGTGCAGATGAAGAAGATGACTGTGGGCGTATTTTGCATATCGATGAAAGCGTGGTGTATCTGCGTAAAGATAGACGTACAGTCCCATCCTTGTGTGTTCGTGTTGATGGTGTTGTGTATTATGGTAGTATGAGTAAACAGGAAACAAATATGAACGATAAGTCAGAACGTAAACTGCGTATTAATTACAAAGGTGTTCCTTATTGGGTGCATGATGATACAATGCTGTGATGTTGATAAAAAAATCCCCATAACGGGGATTTTTATTTTAAAGATTCTGCGGCGGTGCGTGCCAGCAAGTCAACACGTTCGTTCATTTCGTCGCCGTTATGACCGCGTACCCAAAACCAATGTATTGTTTTTGTTGCAGCCAGTTCATCAAGTTGCATCCATAAATCTTGGTTTTTGACCGGTTTTTTTGTCGATGTGCGCCAATTATTACGCTTCCACGATGCCAGCCAAGATTGCATGCCATTTTTTACATATTGGCTGTCGGTATGTATTTCCAGTTCTGTATGATTTTTTGCCGCAGTTAATGCGCGAATAACGGCCATTAATTCCATACGGTTGTTTGTCGTGTTCGATTCGCCGCCACTGCGTTCAGCCGTGTTTGTACCGTCTGTTGCAACAAAGCCCCAACCACCAGGTCCAGGGTTGCCAAGGCAACTGCCATCTGTCCAAATTTTTAGCATTTTATATTTATCCTTTTTATGATATAATATCACACATGAGCTATAATTCCAAAGATTTAAAAGAAATGGCGAACGCAGTACGCGCATGGGCGTTATATGCTGTGCGTATGGCAGGTAGCGGTCATGTTGGTATTGTCTTGGGCGCAGCAGATATTATTACAACTGTGTTTGCTAATTTTTTACGTCGTGGTCGTGACAGATTTGTTATGTCTGCTGGACATGGCAGCGCATTGTTATATTCTGTGTTAAAAATGTCGGGGTATGAAGTAGGGGATTTGTCTGGTTTTCGTAAGATTGGTGGGTTGCCTGGTCATCCTGAATTTGGTATCGACGGTGTTGATGCAACAACAGGGCCGTTGGGACAAGGTATAGGTAATGCTGTTGGTATGGCGATGGCAGAAAAAATAAATAAAACCGATTCGCGTATTTATTGCCTGTGTTCAGATGGCGATTTAATGGAAGGTGTTGCACAGGAATCCGTTGCATTTGCAGGAATTTATAAGTTGAATAATTTAATCTTGTTGTGGGCCGATAATGGTGTAAGCATTGATGGTGTTGCCCAAACAGATATTGATATGTGTGCGCGTATGACGGCGGCAGGTTGGTATGTTATCAGTGTTGATGGCAGTGATTTTATTGCGTTAAATCGTGCGTTGCAACGTGCGCAAAAACAGGATAAGCCAGTGTTTGTTCAGTGTAAAACAATAATTGGCGCAGGTTCCAGTTTGGCAGGGTCCAGTCGTGTACATGGTTTTGGGTTGTATGATTCGGAATTGATGGAATTGATTCAGAAAAATATGTCTGTTTCGGGGGAACGCTTATGGGCGGATGTCGCATCCAAGGTTGCAGATGTGGTGTCTGTACGTGGTGCAAAGAAAATACCTGATTTTGAATTTGCGTGGGGTAAGTCAGAGGCTTCTATGCGTGAATTGTCGGGGGATTATTTAAAAGCGTTGATTGAAAATGGTGTAGATGTGATTGGTGGCAGTGCTGATTTGGGTGGCAGTACAAATGTAAAACACAAAGAAGTGCGTGAAATTCAATCAAATGATTTTACAGGTAATTATATCAATTATGGTGTGCGTGAACATGCAATGGCGGCGATAATGAACGGTATGTCTGCGATGGGGGTGCGTGTGTTTGGTTCTACGTTTTTAGTTTTTAGCGATTATATGCGTCCAAGTATTCGTTTGTCAGCGTTGTCTGGGTTGCCTGTTGTTTATGTCTTTACACATGATAGTGTTGCGGTTGGAGAAGATGGGCCAACGCACCAACCGATTGAACAGTTGCCTGCGTTGCGATTAATTCCGAATTTAAATGTTTTTCGTCCATGTAATGATGCAGAGGTGATATATGCGTGGCGAACCGCCTTGACCGAGGTGTCGCGTCCGACATGTATTGTTTTGTCTCGTCAAAAAATTGATTTAATATCTGCACCAGAACATACGGATTTATCGCGTGGCGCATATGTTATTCACAGCGCAAGTAAAAAACGTGTTGTTGCCACGATTATTGCAACTGGTTCAGAGGTGTCTTTGGCGGTCGAAGTGGCCAAGAAGTTGGGTGGTGGTGTACAGGTCGTTTCAATGCCTTCGGTTGCTGATTTTAGAATGCAAGATGATGTCTTTAAACAAAAAATATTACGTGGCTTTGTTGTCGCAATAGAAGCGTCTGCGTCTGCACCGTGGTTTGAATTTGCTGATGCGGTTGTTGGAATTGACAGATTTGGATTGTCTGGGGCAGGGGAATTGGTGTATTCAGAACTGGGGTTTGATGTTGATACGATTGTTTGCGATATAAAGGCAAAGTTGAAATAAAAAACAGGCGAAGTGATATATGTCTGATTATGTTTTTGTTTTGTCGTCAGGTAAAGAAATTCCTGTGATTATAAATACTAAGCGTGGGTTAAAAAATATTACGTTGCGTCCGAAAGTTGTCCCGCAGCCGGAAATTGTGATTTCAAAACCATGGTTGGTATCTGCGGGGACCGCAATAAAATTCTTGGAATCCAAACAGCGTTGGATAGAAAATGTTTTTAAATCTATGCCAGTAAAAAGCGTTATAAAATCTGGGGATAAGATAAATTTTTTAGGACGCGAGGTTTTGGTTTTACATAATTCTGGGGTGCGTTCTAATCATTTTGATGCACAAGGATGTGTTTTAACCGTTGGTGGCGGTGAAGATATGTTTCAACGACGGGTTCGTGATTTTATCAAATCTGAATTTTTAAAAGAAGTAAAGGCGATAATAAAAACCGCACCCAGGGAGTTTTGGCCCAGGAAAATTGTAATTCGTGATACTGTATCACGTTGGGGCAGTTGTTCTTCAACGGGGACTATGTCATTCTCGTGGCGTTTGGCATTGGCACCAGTTGATGTTATGCGATATGTTGTAATGCATGAATTGGCGCATGTTAAACATATGGATCATTCACCAGAATTTTGGGCGACTGTACGAGAATTGTATGGTTTTGGTGTAGAACGTGCAAAACGCTGGTTGGTAAGTAATGGCGCGCAGTTACATTGTTATTTTTAATATCAGGAAAAAGTGCCTGTGGAATATTCGCGAATGTTTGTATATTATGTGTGTGTAGTTTATGGGGCGTCAAAATAAATTGTTGACACAGATGTTAAAAAGCAAGAATCTTTTCTTTCGTCATTTGTGTGCAGGCAAACGACGCCCCGCCTGATGATAAAAAGTCTTGAAATCCCGATTTTTTATTCTAAACTGTACATAATGACTGATAAATATTGTGTTTTTTATATTTTTCATCACGCCCATATGGGTGGATATTAGCATATTGTGATTTTTTATGATATAATGTTGGCACGATTAGTGTCGAAGAATTTCTTGTTTAAAAACCATAGGAATAAAAAATGGATTTAAAACCAACAAAGCCTTTGTCGGGATTTATAGAATTAACGCCGGTGCAACAGCGTTGTTTTGACTTTTGTGTGGCGAAAATGTTGTCTGTGTTAAAAATGTCTGGGTTTAATCATCTGGATTTGCCGGCGATTGAACGTGCCGAAGTGTTAACAGATAAAGATAATTGGGATGAAATTGAAACTCAGATATTTTTGTTTCAAAAGGGTGATACAAAAATGGGACTGCGTTACGATGGTACTGTTGGTTTGTCGCGCTATGTTGCGGGTCATTTAAATGATTTAGTGTTTCCGTTTCGCGCCAGTCAGTTTTCAAAACGCTATCGTGGGGAACGTGCACAGCGTGGTCGTTATCGCGAGTTTTATCAAATGGATATGGATATAATGGGGGTTAATTCGTTATCTACGAATTATGATGCGGAAATTATTTCTGTTATTCAGCGTACATTAAATTCTGTGTCTGAATTTATTGGTAATAATGCTGTACGTATTGGTTCTAGACCGTTTTGGGATGCGTTGTTTGATTATTTGGAAATGACGGATGCTCAGAAAAAAGACGTGTTCGTTTTGATTGACAAGAAAGATAAAATGGGCGACGATGATTTTGCAGAAGGCTTGAAAGATACATTAAATAACACAGAAAAAGAAAATCAAATAAAGTCTGTGTTTTCAAACGGTTATTCTGTGTTTTTAAACAAATCTGATAAGTTGGATTTTGCAATTTCTGAATTGCAAGATTTTATAAAAACGTTGGATTTATTTGGTGTAAAAAATGCAGAAATAGATTTGTCTATTGCACGCGGTTTGGCGTATTATACTGGTTTGGTGTTTGAATTTAAATCTTTGAAATATCCGGATTTAGGTACGATTGCAGGCGGTGGGCGTTATGCTAATTTGGCGGAAAAATTCAGTAAAACTAAGATAATTGGTGTTGGTGCTGCGATCGGTTTTTCGCGTATATTTGTTGCATTAATGGAATCTGGGGCGATTAATTTGAATCAATTTGAAGTGCCTGTCGATGTAACTGTATTATGTATGGGGGGTGAAAATTTATCGTACGCGACATCTGTTTTAAATGCTTTGCGTGATGAAAATATTGCTGCGGTTGCCTATTTGGATGCGGAAAAGAAATTTAAAAATCAAATCGAATACGCAAACAAAATAAATTCTAGATTCAGTATAATAATTGGCGAAGATGAAGTAAAAAATCAGCTTGTGTCAATTAAAAATATGCAGAGTGGGGAACAACAAGCAGTTACTTTGTTGGATGCTGTAAAAACTATAAAGGCGACATAATGATTGTTGAACAAAAATTAAAAGATATTCAAACAAGATTTGCTGATATCGAAGCGCAAATGAATTCGGGTGTTGTTGCTGGTGATGAACTGGCAAGATTATCGAAAGAATATTCCAGATTGTCGGAAATTATTCCGTTAATAAAAGAATATTTTCAGGTTGTTGCTGGTATTGCCGACGCACGCGAAATGCAACATGATGCAGAATTGCGTGATATTGCAACAGAACAGCTGCACGAGTTAAATCATAGACTGCCTGATATTGAAAAGAGTTTGCAAATAGCCTTGTTACCACGAGATGAAGCGGACGATAATAGTGTGATTATGGAAATCCGTGCTGGTGTTGGTGGTGAAGAGTCGGCTTTGTTTGCAGGCGATTTGTATAACCAATATAAATCTTATGCGTTGCGTCAAGGCTGGAAGGTAGAGGTTATTGAAGAAAACGCAACGTCGTTACGTGGCTATAAGGAAATAGTCTTTAAGATAGACGGGGCAGGCGCGTACGGTCGTATGAAATTTGAATCAGGGATACATCGTGTGCAACGTGTGCCCGAGACCGAAGCAGGTGGACGTATTCATACCAGTGCGGCGTCTGTTGCTGTTATGCCAGAAGCCAAAGAAATTGACGTTGTGATTGACGACAAGGATATACGTATTGATATATTCCGTGCGTCTGGTGCAGGTGGTCAGCACGTTAATAAGACGGATAGTGCAATACGTATTACACATTTTCCAACAGGAATTGTTGTTACGTGCCAAAATGAACGCAGTCAGTTGCAAAACAAAATTGCGGCAATGTCTGTCTTGCGTTCTAAGATATATGAAAAAAGACGTATGGAACAAGAAAATGCAAGTAATGCATCGCGTCAGTCTATGGTTGGTTCTGGGGATCGCAGCGAGAAAATACGTACGTATAATTTTCCAGAACAACGCGTAACAGATCATCGTATTAAACTGACTTTGTATAAACTGGATGATATTTTGGCAGGAGGTGCAGGATTGGATGAAATGATAGATGCCTTGATTGCGGCGGATCAATTGGAACAATTGGCGAATATGGAATAGTGTATATTTGCCTTGTAAAAAAAATAAAAAACATCCGCCAATCGGCGGTTGTTTTTTGTTTTTGTTGTTTTTAGAACAGGTATTTAATTTTTGCGCCACCCAACCATCCGTACCTGTCGCCGTCGTGTCTGCCGATGTTTATGCCAAGGTCCAGATTACCAAATTGTTTGTTTATGGTCAGGGTGTATTCAAAGTAATTTCCTGTGTCCAGATTGTTTAGTTTGATGTTATTTACGGTAGTTTGGTTGCTGTTGTTGTGGATTATGTATTTTGCGCTTAGTATACCAAACCAATTATTTCCGATATTTTTTATCAGGTTTATGGCGGGTGTGAATTCAAAATAATTTGCAGAATTGTTTTTAATGTATTCTCCGGTTGTGGATGTGTAATTGTTGGATTTTATCCATGTGTATCCAGCGAATATTTCCGGTGTAAATGTTAATGTTTTGTCTAGTTTCAGGTCGTAAGAAAGACGTGCGGCACCACCAATCCAAAAGTTTGTAAAGTCGTCTGTGTCGGTTGATGTTTTTATGGCGTTGTCCATTGCGCCTGTGTTTAATGTAGTTTTTATATTGATTTTGTTTGTGTTAAAATTGTTATACAGACCAAAATATCCGCCTTGTTCATCGATGTTGATGTTTTTGTTTTCTTGTGTTGATCCGATGTATCCTGTGTATATGCCCCATGTGTTTTTTATAGTGGATGTGATGTTGTATTCGTTACCACCAAGCCCAAGTGTTATTATGTCGGATTTTGTTTTTATTGGGGCAGGTGTGTTGAATTTTACTTTATTGTTAAAATGTTGCCATGTGGCAAAAATATTATTGAGTGTCGGTGTAACTTTGTCGCCGCCACTGCGTCCGTCGTCGTTGTATTCGCCGTATTGGGACATTGTTCCGTACATTGGTGCGTGTCCGTACATGTTGGATGTGTTTTTTATTGTTGTGCTGTGTGTGTTTTTGTTGTGAAACGAATTGAATGTGCTGTTTATCAGAGAGTGTTGTAGCGCATAGATGTTGTTGGTTGTTATTTGGTTTGCGTATGCGGTTGGAGATGTGTTGGCGTTTGCGGACGATTGCGCAAACAGTGTTAATATTAATAGTGCAGGGTATATTGAGGTGTTTTTCATTGTTTTTCTCTCTGTGTGTTTGTATGTTTTATATTCTATCATAAAAAATGTTAATTTAGAAGTTTTGTATAATTTTATTGTGAAAAATATCAATTTTTGATAATATGTTCTGTGTTATGAAAAAAGAGCACGAGGATTTTATTGATAGGCCGGTTGTGATGGTTGGTCTGATGGGGGCGGGTAAAACCAGTGTTGGTCGTGCGTTGGCACGTCGTTTGGGAATACCGTTTGTTGACTCGGATAAAGAGATTGAAGCGGCGGCCGGTTGCAGTGTTGTTGATATTTTTTCAATGTATGGCGAAGAAGAGTTTAGGCGTGTAGAAAAACGTGTTATTGAACGTTTGTTGGATACGCCGCCTGCATTAAAAGTTATTTCTACGGGCGAGGGGGCTTTTATTACGCCTGCAATACGCGAGATGGTTCTGGAACGTGCATTGTCGGTTTGGTTGCGTGCGGATTTGGATTTGTTGGTAAAACGAACTGGGGCGCGTGATACACGGCCGCAATTATTGAATACGGACAGTCGCAAGATTTTAAAACAACTGATAGATGAACGTTACGAAATTTATTCTATGGCAGACATAACGGTCGAGACGAATGATGAGAATTTGCGTAAAACTTTGGGTAAGGTTTTGCGTGCAATCGAGGAGTATTCTAACAAATAACATAAAGGGGTAAAAAATGGCTAAAAAGAACAATATATTTAAAGAATTTAGTACTTTTGTTCAACGCGGAAATGCAATAGATATGGCTGTCGGTATCATTGTAGGTAGTGTTATGACAGGTGTTGTTAATTCGCTGGTAAAAGATGTTATTATGCCGCCAATTGGATTGTTGGTTGGTGGTGTTGATTTTTCGCAATGGTTCTTTGTGTTGGGCGGCGGTGAAGCAGGGGCGGTTTATGAAACTATTGCTCAGGCGCAGGCAGCAGGCGCTACTACTTTGAATCTGGGACTGTTTTTGAATTCAGTGGTCAGCTTTTTTATCACGATGTTTGCTATATTCTTGTTTGTGCGTACGATGAATAAAATGCGCGATAAAAAGCCGGCTAATACACATGCGTGTCCGTATTGCAAGTCTTCAATTAATAATTCTGCTGTAAAATGTCCGTTTTGTTGTTCGGATATAGAACCAGTTGAAACAGGTGCAGTTGAAGATAGTGATTTGAAAAAATCTTTGAAAGGATTAAAGAAAGTTGCCGCGGGCGTCGCGTCGGATTCAATTAAAAAAATCAAAAAAATAACAAAGCATTAATCGTGTTATTTGATAAATTGATTTAGTTTTTAAAAGGCGGTTTTAAACCGTCTTTTTGTATGGCGGGGCAGTAAAACAGATAAGGCGCATAATGTGTATTATGTATAGTTATGTCTCGAAACTATAAACATAAGATACTGTTATACATGCCTTTGTTAAAGATACTATATCACTTTTTTGTTTTAAAAACAAGAAAAATTAATAAAGCTAAAAATATCCAGTCTATAGCTCTAATACAGCTAGTGATAACAGGACATAAATCAGGCATAATTACCTCCATTTTTTATTAGGATAAATAGCAGCCAAAGGATTAGATCTTGAAGATATTCTATACCATGCACGACTAAACCAATTAGGACGAGTGCCTGTTTGTACTGCATTCCCTAAATTAGAAGCGTAAGCTTTTAAAGCTTCTAAATTAGACCAGTCAGCGTCAGCAATAGCGTCAGGATTTAAAAGATAGACAATATTTCCATTTCTATCTTTCCATGGCTTATACAAGTCGCCAACAGTACCATTAGGAACAATTCCAGGTTGTTTTTCTACAGCAAGTTTAGAACGCAAAATATCATTTTGCAAGCGTTTTGTTTCCAAATCAAGATTCGCACTCTCTAAGGCTATTGCCCTATCTTGACGGGCTTGACGGTTTAATATCATGTCTGATATAGAACGACCGGCTTTGCTTATACCATCTGCAATCATTTCACCAGCGCCAGATGTTCCGCCAGCAGAAACAGTTGGTGAATAACTTGCAGAGCCAGAATTTATCGCTGCAACTGGATTTACACCGGCTTTGATTGCGTCATTAATGGTATATTGCAACCTATTCTTATTATACTCGTCTTGAATATTAAATTGACGGCGTGCTTCCTTACGATTCTTAGAAGATTCTTTGGCAGAAACATTCGCTCCATAAAAACTGCCTACTAATTGTGCACCGCCTGATATGGCAGCAGCAGCTGTAATCGGATCCATTTTTTATCTCCTATGTTTTCTTTCACATTTTACGAGAAGACGAGGTAAAATAGGCGCATTCTGACCCTTTTTTCCTGTCTTCTTTCGCGCGAAAAGTATTTGTCTCCTTTCCTCGCGTTCTTGACAATATGGATGTGATGGCGGAAGTAGAACCTTTTCGTCGCGACCGATTTTTACGACCGGGTAATCGTACCGATGAAAATTCGGACGTGTACCCTTGTCTAAATCGGCTTGTATATGCAAACGCCTGAGGTCTTGCATAATTTTCCCGCTGTCTATTCTTGGCAAGTCGCCGAATTGTCTATCCAGCGGTTGTGTGTCGTACACAGGCCGCACGCGCCCCGCTGGTTTGAGCGGGAGTGGTTGTGTCAAACCACGCGGTGCGGATTCGGTTATAAGTTCCGAATTTAGGATTCTTTCTTCTCGTCTTTTCCTATATCGCCTGCTCATAGTAAAATCCTGTCATTACGTGCATTATTCCACAAGGTACATAGGAATAATGCACGATTCTAGATTTTAAGCATCCTCCGAGACCGAAGTTTGGTCCGCCTCCACAAGGTCGGCGGTTTGCTCGGCAACGGAAACGGTTTCTGGTTCATCCTTAGGTTCAACCGGCTGAGTTGGAGTGACTACGATATCGCCAAAGTCGTCAACGTATTCACCATCGTCAAAGTCAAAATCATCCGGATTTTCATCATCCGGGGACAACATTTCGCCGCCCATCATCGCCAAATATTGACGGTCCTGACGTACTTTCGCACTAAGACGGTCAAAACGCGCGATTTTTTCACGCAGGGTTTCAGGTTTAGATATGTGGTCCACCACTGACTCGCCACGATGGATTTCGCCTCCTGTGAGGCTAAAAACAAACGTTTTAATAGGTTTGCCTTTGTCTGGTTCTTTTGCGTCAATCGCAACTTGTGCCAAAACTTTTTTAGCATTGGCAAGTGTACCGGCTTTTCTTTGACCTTTCAACAGGTCTACAATCGCTACTTTCATATTAACCTCCTATGAATTTTGGATTACCATTTGGTGAAACAAACGATTTTTCAATGAACTTATTGCGGACAGCACAAGCTTCTATGTGATCCGTAATAGAGTCATCGGTAATGGCGAATATACGTCCAGATGGACGACACTTTAAGAAATCGTCATTTAACTGAGGTGCGGTTTCAAACACTCGACCTTGATGATATGTGATTTCTGTTGTTTTCATACGACCGGATACATCATTGTATGACGTACGTTTATAATCGTATGGATTCGCATAACCCCAAGTCTCATTATCGGCATCAGTACCAGTTGGGAATAATATTTTTTTCTTAATTGGTACCAAATCCGCATGAGCAAATTCAGGTGTATAAACATCTTCTCGTACTTCAATATCATACTTTTCAGGATACATATTGACATATACCGGTGCCGGACGGACAACGATTAAATGCAATACTTGAGTATGTTCTTCAAAATATTGACGATAAGAACAAGCAGCAAATCCAGTACCACGACCAGCTACCTGACCAACGGCAGAATTCGTGCCGGGGGCGGTCTGCAAAACAGCTGAAATGTCAATCATCTGACGACCGTGTGCCAAGGTTTGTGCATATTGTAAACGACGGTCAGAATAACGAATACCAAAGAACGCCAATAAGTCACGGTATTCTGTACCGAACAGATTACGACGCATTTTCCAACGTGCTTGACCCATAGCAAAATTAAATTCGCCAGGCAATACACCTGTAGAAGCTGACAGATTTGCAGTTGCTGCTAAACCAGAATGATATCTTACATTTGGTAAACCTGTCAAGCCTTCGCCTGTTACGCCTAATGCACCAGGTTGTGCTGCATTTGCAGTAGCAGTCCAAACATCTGCACCTTTAGAATGATCCCAATTAGAAATTTGCAAGCTACCAGAATCTGTAATATCAACAGGCGCAGAACCAACAATTGGAATAACAACCTCATCACCAAGTTGTTTTTCTTTGCGAGCTGTTGTGAAACGATCCTTAGGCCAATTTATACGTAATTCTCCGGTATAAGTTTTATCATCACGACCAGAAGCTGTTGATAAAGGCAAAGGTTCTTGAATTGTCAAATCTAGACAGTTTTCATTATACCATTTTATCAAAGCACGCAAAGGACGTGCATCAAATTTCAATCCGGAAACACCAGTTGGTGCGCCAATATGATCCATAGTGGAACCTGGTAACCAACCTCCTTCAGGGGCTACAACATAAGGTACCTCTGGACGGCTATTACCGTCAGAACCGCCAGTATAAAAAGCTTCAGCATCATCCCAAATCAAACGGTCAGGACAAGCAATAGCAAAAGTATCAACGCGAATTTGTGTCAGCGATTGATGCATCATTGGTGCTAATTGCAAACCCGCTCCAATACCGCCAATAACGGATGTACCAGCAATAACCGGTTCTGCTCGAGTTACAATAATTTTTCCCATATCAAATGACGTTAAACGTGTATTTGATAAGTCGTGTTTATATCTTTTCATTCCCATTTTAATATCCTATATTTTGTGCAAAGTAATATTGATAGTTTAAGACAGACATATACAGATCAAGAATAACTTTCTGTTGATAATAATTTGGCTTTTTTGATTTGTTTGTACGAATCAAGGCCTCTATATTATCACACATTTCTGCAATAGTCTTTAAAACGTCTTTATCCATTTTAAGCTCCTATAGCTTTCAAAATATAAGTAAAAAACGTTGATAATGCCGTACAAATGGCAATTGTCCAAGATGTAGAATTCATTACAATCTCCTATGTTTTAAATTGTATGCTTTACGGTTTCTTGCTTCTAAATTGTCGCGTATCTCTCGAGACGCAAATTTGAATTTTTTCCAATTAAGACGAGGTGTAGATGTATAAGAATCTAATGTTCCGTCTTTTTGGTGAAACCATATAGTTTCGTCTTGTTCTAATAAATGCAGCTTTTGCAGATTTTTCTTAATCTGGCTAAGTATAAGTTGCGCTTCAATATTTTTTTGATGCTTAAAGGCTTCTTGTTTCTCTGCATTATATTCTCTCCAAAACGGTGATAGTTTATTTCTGATATACGGTGGCAAGCGGATATTTTTTCCGCCAATACTCACAGAATAAGGAGGATAAGGACGACGCAGCATGCGCTCGCGAAATCCCTCATCAGTCGCTAATTTTTCCAAAATATCAAATAGCAAACGATAACCAAGCGGTGGTTTTCGTGAAGCTCCATGAAATTCAGGATGACGACCATCAGACCGTTCAGGTTTATCAAGTTTTTCTGTCGTATAACCTGCGGTATAACTGCATCTCTCAGGGGTGCAATATTCAACAGATATACGTCCAAAATCCCAAGATTTTAAAATGTTATGAAATTGATCAGAATCACAAAAAATTATCGCGTGATAATGTGGCAAATCTCCTTTATCACCATATTCACCACAGTAATACAACTGGGGAACTCTACCAACGTAATAACCAAGTCGCTTTTTCCAATCAACCATATCCTTAGGCCTCAACGATAAATCCTCTGGCATATGTTCCGGATCATAAGTGAGCGATACAAAATAGCTAAAAGGCCAGTAAGTACTCTCAATAATCAACCGGTCAGCCCATTCTTTTTTCTTGGCAATTTCACACGCTTTGCATTTCCTGCAAGGTATGAAACCAACACCACCAATATAATTGGGGTTCGTACAGTACATTAATACTTGTAAGAACGACGATTACGATACAAACGACGTGCGCCAGTACGCATCCGCAAACGACGGCGCAATCTGCGCAATCTTCCACGACGAAATGCCATAGTCTCCTCCTTTGCTTTAAGTTAATCTGCAAAGGCGTATAACATAATATTATGTATAGTTTATGGTATAAAAATAAATGTTTTTATATTTCTATGCGCTTTAATTTAAACTGCATTTTACTTGTTTTTATTTACGCATCTGTATTCATAATATGACTTATGGTTTTGTCGTGCTGGTGCGATATAAAAATAAATGTTTTTATATTTGTATGCGCTTTAATTCAAACTGCATTTTACTTGTTTTTATTTACGCATCTGTATTCATAAGCTGGTGCGTGATAGAAAATACATAATATGTTTGTATATTATATATGTTTGTATATTATATTGGTGGTACAGGTGGTTAATTATCTTAAATATGTGGTGTATGTATGATAAAAACATATTTTGTGCCCTGCTTTGCTGTAAAAATGAAAAAATGGCGGATTTCTGCGGTTTTTGGCGTGTTTTTTTTGTAAAAACGCCGGATTTCTGCGGGGTGTAGCGTTTCTTTGGTGCTGTGGCAGTGTATTGGCTGGGGACTTTGGGTTAAGCCCCAAGATGACACAAGGGGGAAAGTATAGTTTTAAGAAAATGAAGTTTATTAAAATATGAATATATAAGGGGGATTGTGCCTATTTCTTCCCTTCTCTGCCCCCCTTTTCTCTTCTTTTTTTTGTCGTTCTGGGGCTTGACTTGTTTTTTTTATTATTGCTATACTGTGGTTGTCGGTGGGTGTTCCATTGATGAGGCTAGCAACCTGATAGTAAGTGTCATGTGCAAGACATAAAAACGTATTCCAACCGTTGGTTGGAGTGTGTGAATATATTGAATAAGCACGCAATTCTTACTATTGTTTGCTAACTCCAACCACCCAAAATGTATGTTTTTGGTGGTTTTATTGTTTGTGTAAAATTGAGGGTATGCGAATTGCGTGGTGGGGAGTTTGTTTTATTAAGCTGTTTATTACCGTTTGGGGCGTTTGGTGCCCTGCCCGATATGATGCTGTGTGATGGTGGATATCCTGTGATGACGGTTACAGAAACCACGGACCCAGATACAGAAACGACAACTAAAACAGCAGAATATTCGTGTAATAAATATGTTGCAAAGACCTGCCCTGATACGTTTTTATCGTATGAAGTGCTGGGGGCTGGCGCTACTGATATGGAAGGCAATTGTCCAAATGGTATGTATCGTATTCGTATACGTGGGGGTTTTATGGCACATAATATGCCCGCAACACTGTGTGATAATGGTTATTTTGATGGTGCTGGCTGTGTGCCCTATGCGCCTGATACAGAAAATTGTCCAGATGGATATAACAAGGTTATTGCAAATACGTCGCTGCGTGTTGTGGCCAATGGTCTTGATTGTCCGTCGGGGACGCGCTCTGTTTCGCCATACGATGGGTCTGTGCCGGATAATAAAATGGTATCTGTGTGGTCTTATCCGTACGAAACGGTCCCAGATACCAAGTTGTCGGTACGTTTATGTCCCGGTGGTCAAGATATGAATTATGCCGGCGATTGTGTCGCATTATGCGCTGTGTCTAATACAGGGGTCAGTATGCGTTATTTGTGTACAGGGAACGGTTTGGTTTTTCCGATATATGCAAAAAAATTAACAACACCGTCACTGAATTTTAAGTCTGGTAATCGTCATTGTTATGTCAACCTGTTACCAGAACGTGTAATGGGAACAATAAATATAATGCGTGATAATGAATATTTTCACGTCGTAAAATAAAGAGAAATAAGATATGAAGTTTTGTAAATTTATATTATATGTATTTATGTTGAATTTGATGTCTTATACGGCGGGCGCGACAATGTGTCAGACCGATTTTTCGGTCGTGATTACGATGGACAAGGATACGGATAATTCTGTTAAGTATGGCGCGCCCCAGATTGATGGTATGAATTGGCGGGTTGACGTTGATTACGACACAATGTCATCAATGAACGGAACGTTTCGTTTTTTACGTGGTGTTGTGTCGTGCAGTGATTTTTCTGTGGGGGCGCAATATACGGTTGTAACCGGAAATCAGGTCGTGCCGGCTGATGATACGGGGGCACATTGTTGGTGTGCGTTGCGGCGCCCTGCGACATCTTATTTTATGTATTTGCGTTCATATGACAGTGTTGACGCGTGTGTATCAGGGTGTGCGCGCCTGTGTGCCGACGGTGTCGTGGGCAGTTATGTATTTCGTGATAAATTGTTCGAGGCCGTATGGTAACAACAAAGGTGGTGATAATGTTAAGAAGGATGTTGGTTGTTTTATATGTTGCGTTGTGTCCACTGATTACGTATGGTGTGACATTTTGCGCCAAATCGGACAAGGTTGTATTGGGTACAGATTATAATAATTCAATCTCAACTGGATATGTGGGCAGTGGTTTTGATTGGCGCATAAATATTGATGGTTTTGGTACGGTCAGTGGCGTTGTGTCGTGCAGTACGTTAAAGCCGGATACAACGAATTTGCCATTGCACAGTTGTGCGGGACCAAATTATATATCTGGGTTTTGGGGGCAAACCGCTGCATCAAATGGTGATGTGAACGATAATTTTTATGGACGTAATGATGGTGAATATTGTTGGTGTAAAATGACACACCCGTTCGAATCGGGGTGGATTTATTTTCATATATACGGCAACAAATGTTCGGAAAATTGTGCGGCTAGCTGTGCGTCGTATTTGTCAAAAAGAGGCGGCGATACAGGTACTGATCGCTACGGTTCCAGAACGTGGCAATGTATGTTGGCGACTGTTGGTTATGGTGATTGATTTTATTAAAAATTTTATTTATTATTTTGTGTATGAGATTAGATGTCGCATTGGTTAGTCGTGGTCTTTATTCAACGCGGGCGCGTGCCGTGGCGGCAATTCGTGGTGGTTTGGTTGTGGTAAATGGTGTAACCGCGAAAAAGCCCAGTATGACGGTGGCTGAATCTGATACTGTTGTTGCGGGCGATTTGCCATATGCGGTTGGGCGTGGCAGCTTAAAATTGGCGCATGCATTGGCAGAATTTAATATTAATCCACATGGTATGGTGTGTTTGGATGTTGGTGCCAGTACGGGTGGATTTACTGATGTTTTGTTGTCGCGTGGTGCGGCGCGTGTGTATGCGGTTGATGTTGGTACAAATCAGTTGGCGCCACATTTATGCACAGATGTTCGGGTGGTGTCACTGGAACAGACGGATATTCGCGAATTACAGCCGTTATCAATGGTTGATTTGATTGTTATTGATGTGTCTTTTGTGTCGCTGACCAATATTGTGGAATATTTACCGCGTTGGGGCGCGAAACATATTGTTGCATTGATTAAGCCACAGTTCGAAGTTCCGCGTGATGTTGCCGCGCGTTGTAATGGTGTTGTGCGTGATGATACGTGGCATCAGTATTCAATTAATCAGGTTTTAAATGCGTTTGCAGAAAAAGGATTTAAAAATTGCGGTGTTGTGCCATCACCCATACAAGGTGGCAGCGGTAATACCGAATTCTTGGGGTGTTTTGTCAGGGATTGATTGGTGGCATGGGCACAAGATGGAAAATGGATTGTTATTCCATAGTAAGGCATTCTGGATCGCCACTGTGAACGCTGCAATATCGTTGTTCTGAGTTAAAATAGCATTTACCGTCTGTATTTTCCGTCAGAATATATGTTCCGGTGTTGTCTGTAAAGGTTTCGTTTTCATTATAGTTGTTGTCGGAATTTTTATCATTAAATATATGACCCGGTTCGTTGTCTTTGTGTAATTTATAACAATCGTCCTCTGTTTTTACTTCGGTTACAATTTTATTTATACAGTTTATATCTGTAATTTTATATGCTTGTATATTGTAGGCTGCTGTGTATACTGTGTAGATAGGTCTATTTGTTAGATCGCTTTGTTCACTAATATCATAACAATTATCAGTGTCAAGGCAGCGTTGCAATTGATATTTATATTGGTTGTAAGAGACTATACCACCATCTGGACATCGTTCCCAAGTTTTGCAGGTTTCATTTGTGTTTGCTTCAGAACAGTATGTGTTATTTGTAATTTGTGTAGTAGTTGTGTTAATTGTTAAATAATAATGAGTTGTATTGGAGTTGGATTGACTGTTGAACGCATCGACGATATTTGAAGCGTAAGAATCCCAATATATGTCATGGCTAGAATTATAGCAATCGCCACAATATGTAAAATTTTTACCACAACACATTGCTTTTTGTGAAGATATGTAATTTGCGCGTCCATTTATCCATGATGTATCGTTTCTTGGGTTAAAATCGTAAGCGTATACTGTTAAATATGCTCCTTCGTGCCATTGGACTTCCTGACAATCGGTAGCTTGATAATATGTAATACCGTTTATTTTTTTGCAGCCATACCCGTCGCGGTAACATTTGTTTACAGGGGGTGTTTCATAAAAATCTGTACAATAGTCACCGGATTCTTTAGTAAAGTTGGCAGGGTTGTAAGTTATTCTGTATTCGGTGCCCATTACTTCTTGCATTTTCACTTGGGTAGAACAAGAGTCTATGCCGCTGCTGTATGCAAATAATGGAAATGCAGCAACAATAAGACAAACAATAAATTTAACTATTGTTTGTTTGTTTGTTTGTTTGTTTGTTTGTTTGTTTGTTTGTTTGTTTGTTTGTGTTGGCATGTTCCCTGTTACCTGTTGCTGTGGTTATATTCGCATCCACAGGAAGTATATGTTCCCGTTGTCGTCAGAGCGAACAAATGGTATTTGTGTGCAATGACGTTTGGCGTTGCGTTGTTTGTGTTTTGCATGTAATGCATCACTTTTTACAAATTCTTCGGGGTAAAAGCCAACCGCAGTGGCCGCATGATAGAACATTTTATAAGAATTACGTGGTGTATGGTGATAATAATACGGCTTTACCGCGTAAAAATGTGCAATTTCAATCTTTTTATTGACGTAATGAAATTCTGATTCTGGGAATTTTATGTCAACACGAACCTCTGGAACACAGTTGTAACGCAGTGGTAATTCCAGTATCTTGCCGTCAAAAGCAACATTTATCAAATCTTGGTCTGGATATTTTAGTGGGACTTTGACGTCTAATAATTTCTGGTCATGTATGCGAAGATAGTTGAAATTCAGCAGTAATACGCCGGAATTTATGTATAAATCATGCTTTAAATAATTTTCTTTGAATTCGCGGACGTATTTGCCGTTTGGATCTTTCTTGTTGTGAACAGGCGCCATGTCGCGTATTGCGCCAAGCGCATAATTGCGAATGTCTGTGTTGTATAAATTTGTTAAATCTGTATAAATCAGCGTGTCGGAATCTAGGTATAAAATTTTATCCAGATTCTTGAATACGCGGTGCGCAAACAGACGGTAAAATATCACCGGTGACCAACGCGAATAATCAACGTGACGAAAAGGGTTCTTGCGTGGGGGAATTTGACGCCATATTAAACGACCGCCCCGCCCGATTATGCGGCGAATGCGACGACGACCACGTGTGTGTGGCGCAACCATACAATAGACGTTAACGCGTGTACTGCTGTCGCGGGATCGCATAATAGACCCGATGGAAACAGCCGCCATGCGCCAAAATTTACTGTCAAAACAATATAATACGTTTACTTCAGACATGTTAAGAACCAGCATAAAAATCGTTGTTTGCGCGTCAGATATCGACGCGGAATTAATTTGCAAGATTTAATCAGAACGGCGCGCGCCTGCATCTGTAATTTTTTAAACTTACGCGGACGTGAAATAGTTTCCATCAATAAGTATGAAAATGCAGCCTGATATGTATGGCGCAGGAAGTCCGCGTCATACTTGTCCAGACAGTTGTCGCGTATGTGTTCAAAATAATGTGGGAACCAATTAAAATAAGTTTCGTCAAATTTGCCCATGTTGGTCATGGCACCAGAATGATGACGATGATTTATAACAGTAATCGGTGTTTCAATAATAGGATATGCGTTGTATAAAATATCCATCATAAATGCCAAATCTTCGCCCAAAGATGTAAATTTTGTTGAAAAACGGGCGTTGCCAATAAAGTTACGATGGTATATGCGACGCCATATCCAGCACCATTTGTGATTTTGGTTTGCGCGTAACAGTGATACAGGGTTGTATATTGTATCAAATACATCTGTGTTTTGTGGCAGTACGTTGTCAGAAGGTATGTATTTGAATTCGTGTGGTACGATATTGGTATGTCCCCCAATCATTGGTGCACGTGTTCTGATTGCCAAATCGTACAATGTTTGTAATGCGTGCTGGGTGTAAGAATCGTCTGAATCCAAAAATGCGATATATGTGCCGCGTGCGTTGTCCAGTCCGATATTTCGGGACGCAGATGTGCCCAAAACAGTCTTGTTTTTAAATAATCTGAAACGCGGGTCAGAATCAACGTATTCTTGGATTACAGATACGCTGTTGTCTGTACTGGCGTCGTCAATAACGATACACTCCCAATTCTGGAAAGTTTGATGCAAAACCGAATTTAGCGCGTCGCCAATAAAGCGACCGTAATTGCGGTTTGGTATAATAATTGAAATATCTGGTGTGTTTTGTTTTTGTGTGTTTTCCATCTTAAATCAGTTTTGGTTTTATTGATAGTAACATCTTGTATCGTCTGAGTACGTGTAAGAACCTCGTTCGCCGATGCCGTTAGTTGGGTTTTTGTAACAATCGGCTTGTTTTGCTGCGCCTGATATATCGACTGTTGATATAAGCAGTTCTGAACCGGATTTTATCATAGAACAGTACATTAGTTTCGAGTCTACGGACTCTAAGCTGGTTGCTTGAAATGTAAACTTTCCGGCGTATTCGGGGTTGTTAAAACTTGAATCTTCTCTTTCCCTATAAACCTGATGACACACAATAGAACTGCCATACTTTAAATTATAAAGTGTGTATTGTGCCGAGGCTGTTTTGCCCCTGGTGCTTTCTGTTGATGGACATAGGGTACAGGTATAATCGCTGGGGTCGTTATTTGTTCCATTGTTTTGTAATGTTGCGTAATATAAATTGCTTGCACATAAATTGTGTGTCGCACCGTACTGATTTTTACAATAAGGTAATTCGTAATCGTTACACAAATTAGTATTAGTTGCTTGATCCGCAGAATATTCGGTTGTGCCTGCTAGATTATTCTCGTATAATATCTGTGAACAAGAAGGAAATTTGTTTACCCAGTCGTTTATCGTTTTTGTATATTGGCTATCGCTTGTTTTATACTCAGTTTTTGTCAAATTGAATGTGACCTTACAGTCGTCGGTTGCAGTAAATTTATCACCTGTTTTCATTGTGTAAAACCCAGGTTTGCCACTGATAGTGTATTCAGCCGCTTGTGAGTCAGTACGGTAAATTGCACTGATTCCAAGGCTTATGATTCCCCATAATATTTTATTCAGTTTATTCATTGTGTGTTTCCTCCCTTATCCCTTGTAATAACATTTGTTGTCGGTGTCAACCTGTTGATAGGTATTGCCGTTGCTGTCTGTGTATGTTCCAGGTGCAATGTAACAATCGTTTATAGAATTATTGTTAACTTGCTCCCAATAAATATTGTATGTTTGATTAGCCCAGTTATCGGAGTTCGATGTAATAAAGCTGCCATACCAACCAGAACTGGCGGTGATACCGCTGATTATAAAAGAAAAACCTATAAATCTATGACCTGTACCACCTGTGTAATATCTGCGACAGGCATCGTTTTTTGTTAAATCCAATTTTTCCTGTTCTATTTGTGCGTATTTGCCTAATGTTCCGCCATCAGGACACGTAAGTGTTTTACATGAAAAGTCTGCGGGATCTACAGCTGATGTGTGCTTCGGACTTGCTGTTTGGTTTGCACCACATTTATTGGTGTAAGAAGTAGTTGTTAAACAAAGGTAATCGTCAATAGTTGTGCAATTTTCATCTGTGGGGATATCATTGTTGTTACCCTGACCATCAGAAGCATGGTTATATGCATATACAATTCGTAACTTAAGTTTGCCATAATCGCAGTCAACGTCAATTGTGTCGCCGACCGCGGGATCTGATATGTTTGCTATATTTGTATAGTGTGCTGCGTTGGTGTCAACGCGATAGATAGCGCTGATTCCGAAACTTAATATGCCCCACAAAAACTTGCTTAATTTGTTCATGCGAACCCTTTCCCTGTGTTCGGTCGATATATCGGTTGTGATTATTGCATTTTTATCTGTGGGTGTCAATTTGCTTTTTTTAGGTGTATAAAAAACTTGAATTAAAACCGTTTTATTATTACAGTGTGCCCGTAAATTTAATCAAAAAGGTTGAAAAAATGGCAGATGATATCAAAAAAATCCATGAACGTGAAAGAAAGTGGCAAAATAAATGGCGTGATGCACGTGCGTTCGTGCCAAAAAATGATGGTTCAAAACCAAGGTTTTATACATTGGTTGAATTTCCGTTCTTGTCTGGCGCAGGTATGCATGCAGGACATATGTTGAATTATTCTGGTATCGATGTGTTGGCGCGATTTCGTCGTGCGCGCGGTTTTGATGTGTTGTTCCCAATGGGGTTTGACGCAATGGGAATCGCAGGCGAACATTATGCAACTAAAATTGGTCGCCATCCTGCCGATGTTGCCGCTGAATTAACCAAAAGTTATTCTGAAATGATTGATCGTGTTGGTTGGTCTGTCAGTCCAGAAACACGCATTTCAACGTCTGATCCAGAGTATGTCAAGTGGACTCAGTGGATGTTTATTCAATTTTGGAAAGCCGGTTTGGCGTATAAATCTGCCCTGCCGATGAACTGGTGCCCAAGTTGCAGAACAACATTTACAAACGAAGAATTGGAAGATAATAAATGTCCACGTTGTCATGGGGCAATTGAAAAAAAAGAAAAGTTACAGTGGAACCTGGCGTTGGCAAAGTATGCAGATAAATTGCTGGACGGATTGAAAGATGTTGATTTTGATGAACGTATTAAAAAAGATGAAATTAATTTGATTGGTAAATCCCATGGTGCTGACGTCGATTTTAAGGTTGGCGATGATATTATGACCGTTTATACGACACGTGTTGATACTATATTTGGTGTAACGTTCTGTGTTATTGCGCCTGAACACGCGTTGGTAAAAAAATGGCTGGGTGAAGGAAAAATTAAAAACGCAGATGAAGTGCGTCAATATATTAAAGAGTCCGCTGCGAAGTCTGAAATAGAACGAACGGACGCGACAAAGGAAAAGACAGGTGTGCGTTTGGATGGAATTATGGCGGTAAATCCTTTTACAGGAACTGAAATTCCAGTCTTTACATCAGATTATGTTTTGGTGGATTATGCGTATGGTACGATTATGGCTGTGCCTGCACATGATGGTCGTGATTGGGACTTTGCGAAAAAGTTTGGTCTGGATATTATCCCAGTGTTGGCGGGCGGTGAAGAAGGAAAAGTCTGGGAAGGTGATGGTGTACATATAAATTCATCTTTCTTGGATGGTATGGGCAAAGAAGACGCAATCGCAGCTGCAATTAAATATGGTACAGAACGCGGCTTTGCGCGCGGTACAACAAAATATAAATTAAAAGACTGGGGTTTTTCACGTCAGATGTACTGGGGTGAACCAATCCCAATGGTGCATTGTGAAAAATGTGGTTGGGTACCTGTGCCGGATTCTGAATTGCCACTGATGCAACCATATATGTCTGATTATAAACCAACAGATGATGGCGAAGGTCCATTGGCGCGTGCAACAGATTGGGTAAATACAACCTGTCCGCATTGTGGTGCACCGGCAAAACGCGAAACAGATACAATGCCAGGATGGGCGGGCTCTTCATGGTATTTCTTGCGTTATCTGGACCCGAAAAACAATAATGAATTCTGTTCGCGTGAACAGATGGAAAAATGGATGCCGGTAACACATTATAATGGTGGACATGAACATAATACCAGACACTTGATTTATTCTCGTTTTTGGCATCATGCCTTGTTTGATTTGGGGCTGGTAAATACACCAGAACCATATGCAAAACGTACCGCTCAGGGCTTGTTGATGGGTAATGATGGGTACAAGATGTCTAAATCGCGTGGCAACGGGTTTATGGTGGCCGATTTAGTTGAATCTGTTGGTGCGGACGCTGGACGTGTTGCGGTGTTGTCGTTGGGACCGTGGGAAAATAACACGATATGGACTGATGGGGCGTTGGCAGGTGTGCAACGTTTCTTGAAACGTGTGGAAAATCTGGCGGATAATCTGACAGATGAGCCAATGACCGCAGAACAAGAACGTTTACAGCATAAACTGATTGCAGATGCAACAGAACGTCTGGAAGGTATGAAGTTTAATACAACAATTTCTGCGATGATGGAATATATCAATGCGTTTGGTGGTAAAATGCCCCGCCCTGCGTATGAAACACTGTTGCAGATATTGAATCCGTTTGCACCGCATTTGACCGAAGAAATGTGGGAAAAACTGGGGCATGATGATATGCTGGTGTTTGAACCATGGCCGACATTTGATGCGTCAAAGCTGGTTGAGACGCAAATGACAATTGTTGCGTCAATTAACGGTAAACGTGCAGCAGAATTTGTTGTCGCCGCCGATGCAGATGAAGCAGCGATTGTTGATGCAGCAAAAGAAGCCACAGGTGCAAAATTGGATGGTATTGAAATCATCAAAACAATTGTTGTGCCGAAAAAGTTGGTGAACTTTGTTGTAAAGAAGTAATTGGTTGAAAAAAATCCCCGATTTTATGTCGGGGATAATTTTTTTATTAATCCGATATTGACAAAATGATAATGTGTATTATATTATAGTGTGTAAAAAAAGAGGCTTTTATGAAAAAATATAGTTATGCGCCTGATTGCAAAAAAAGTTGTAAAGGGTGTAAGGATAACAAAGATGGCAAGGGGTGTATAGTGCCGTACAGTCCAAAATGGGAAAATATGTGCAAGCAATGCGGTACATGCTGTTTTGTAAAAGTGCAGGATGAAAAAGGTGATATCTGGTTGACAACAATTGCGTGTGATCATTTGGATAAAAAAACCAGAAAATGCAAATGTTATTCTTCGGATATCAGCAAACGTGGTGATGCAGCAAGTGGTTGTTTGGCGCACGATGGTGTGAAATTGTCGCCTGAGGTGATTACCTCTCATTATATTTTGCCTGCGTTTTGTCCGTATGTAACGCATTCTATGCGTGTGTTGTATAATATTAATATTCGTGCAAATCCGATAGAAATTCCAGTAGAAAACATTGTTTATGAATCAGAAATAGATGTGCAAAAGGATTGGCGTAAGTATGTTATTCCAAACAGTAATAAATTGTATAAGTATTTAAAGCGAACAGGAAAAATTCGTTAGGACTAAAAAAATCCCGCAAATGCGGGATTTTTTATTTTTTTTTAGATGCTGTCAGGATTTACCCAACGACCGTCTTTTAACAATCCTGGGGCCATACCTTCGTTAGAACGTAATGTGTCGATTACGTTGCGTGCCTGAGAGGCATCCAGATTGATAATACGAACTTTGAACATATCGCCTTCGTTAACAACGATTGCGTCGCCGTAAGTTTTCATACGTTGCGCCAATGCGTCGGCACTGTCTTGGGCATAAAATGCAGCCAACTGAACGCTGTATGTGCCGGCGGCTGGTGTGGCAGGTTGTGCAACAGTTGTTGTTTCTGTTGCAACAGGTTGTGCTGCAACTTCTGTTTGTGTTGTTCCCAATGTTGCGTTTTTAACCGCGGTTGTTTGTTCAGCCAATACTTGGATTTGTACCTTGGCCTGACCGTTTAAGCCGATTTTTTGTGCCGCCGCAGGTGATAAATCCATTAAGCGTGTGTTTACAAATGGACCACGATTGTTTACACGTGCAACAACAGACTGACCATTGTCCAAATTTGTTACGCGTACAATTGTTGGTAATGGTAATGTTTTGCTGGTTGCGACCATTTGGTTAATGTCGAATATTTCACCATTGCTGGTCTTTGTGCCGTTTAATTCCGTTGGAATAACGCCAGCAATACCAGTCTGGTTATATGTCAAATCTTCCACAGGGATATACTGAACGTCATCAACCTTGTATGCTGTACCAATGTAATATTTTGGTGCCGCCGCCATCAAGTAAGTGTCATTTAATGATGGTTCTGTTTCAGATGTTGTGATTAACGCTTCTTCGCCAAACCCATCTGCGCCATAGCTGGCGTTGTTGCTGGTTGTGCTGAGATCCATACAGCCGGCCAATGTTGCTGCTAATACGGCCAAAGAAAGAACTTTTTTCATGATTTTAGGACTCCTTACATTCTTATATGTCCTATTTTATCATAAAAAAGAGATAGATTCAAATGTATTTTAATGCTTGATTTTTCGTTCTATGACGTATGCCAAAGGCAAATATGCAATTCCGTAACCTGCGATTGCGGCAATTAATACCCAAATGCTGGTTATCTGTATCGTGTATAGTATCGCACCCAGAATAACCGATAATACGGAAAAAGCAATAATTGTATGTGTGGTACGACTGTCTGCCTTGGTCAGTTGACGTTGACGACATATGCGTCCCAGTAAATAATTTTTTACATATCCGCTGATGACGACGCCAACAGGTATTGCCAGATATCCAATTAATGGAAACAATGCAATATACAGTATCGTAGCCAAGCCCAGCGATATCATACTGGTCTTGACAGGTGTTTTGACATCTTGGGTTGCGTAAAGTGTTTTGCTGTATATTTGACTGATTACCATTGCAGGTAATACCAATGATTGAATCATAATTGCGCGTGAAACGGCGATTGTAGATTGATGTGTCCATGCACCGTATTCAAATAAATACTGAATAATCGGTTCAGACAGTATAATCAGCCCAACAACACATGGTAAGGTCAACATCATGGATTTGCGTACTGATGAGTTTTGCTGGATATATATACTGCGCATATTATGATCTGCCAGCGCATTTGATATCGAAGACATTAATACTGTCCCAGCGGCCAGACCAATCATTGCAAATGGTAATTGTACAATTCTGTCGGAATAATACAGCCATGATACCGCCCCACCCTGAAAACTGGCCACCAAGGTGCCAACGATAATTGTTATTTGATAAAAGCCACTGCCCACAATGCTGACGCCCATACGGCGAAATATATTGCTGATTTCAGGTGTCCATTTTGGGCGAATCAAGTGCAAACCAAAATGTTTGCGTCGGATGCGTGTCCATAAAATCAGGAACTGTATTATCCCAGATGCAACAACCGTGCCCGCCATCAAGTATAGTATGTTGTTGGTTCCAAACATCATTGCGGCCAATAATGCGCATATCAACATTATGTTTAATAATACAGGCATAAATGCCGCCAATAAAAATCTGGAAAAAGCATTCAGTATCGCAGACAAAAATGCCGCACCGCAAATAAATATTACATAGATGAACATTATGCGCGATATGATAACGGTCATTTCCATTTTCCCAGGTACTGCATCAAACCCAGGCGCCAATATCCATACGACAAGTGGCATGAATATTTCAAATAAGATAGTAATCCCCAGCAATATAACCATTAACCAAGAAAATACGTTTCGTGCAAAGCCAGCGTCTTTTTTAGAATCTGTGTACATTGGGATAAATATTGCAGATAATGCCCCTTCGCCCAACAGATCGCGAAACAGGTTTGGTAACTTGAACGCAGCCAAGAATATGTCAGACAAGCGCCCTGCACCCAGAACACGTGCAATCAACATGTCGCGGATGAATCCAAATATGCGGCTGATTCCTGTCATGGCGCCGACGCCGAAAATATGTTTGCCAAGTTTCATGTTTTAGATTATACTGTGTATGTTAATAAAAAATCAAGGCAGGAATATTTGTAATGAGAAATTTAGGCATTGTTTTTGTATGTTGCGGTTTTTTGGCGGCCTGTGCGGGACGGGACACAACTGCTGCCATGGATATATCGTTACCACAGATTTATGAAAATGCGTATGCTGAATTTAATGATGCGGATTATGAACAAGCGGCGTTGGAATTTTTAAAGGTTGAATCAACCTATCCGGTCAGTCAGTGGGCGCCAGATGCGCTGGTTATGGCGGCGTATTCGTACTATATGGATGATGATTTTGCAGGTGCATTATTGGTAACTGACAGATTTATGCGTTTTTACCCTGGACATCGTGATGTTGCGTATGTAATGTATTTGCGTGGTATGTGTTATTACCGTCAGGTCAGTGATGTTCGTCGTGAACCAGGGATGAGTGCGTATGCCTTGCAACAATTCCAAAGTTTGGTACAACGTTTCCCGCGTAGTGAATATGCGAAAAATGCGGAAAACAAAATTATTATCTTGAAAAACTATATCGCTGGCAAGGTTATGTATGCAGCGCGTAATGATATGCGTCAGGAAAATTGGACCAGTGCAATTAATCGTTTGCAGTCTGTGATAACAGATGCCCAAGAAACAGTCATGACGGCCGAGGCTTTATATCGTTTAACGGAATGTTATACTGCGATTGGTATGCCGGAACAGGCATATGGATATGCAGAAATGTTACGTAAAAACTTTCCAGATAACGAATGGACCAAAAAATTAAAGTAAAAAGGATGTTATTATGCGTAGATTATTCTGTGCTTTGTTTGTTGTCTGGGGGGCTTTTTCTTTGAGAGAAGGTATGGCTGTGGTTTGTGATGAGGACTATATTGAAAGTATTGATATTCGGACACCTGAATCTACTAATCTATTATATAGAGATATTTATGGTGATAGTACGAATAAACTTTATCTGGATTTTACTGACCAAATCAAAACTTCTTGCGGTTATAGTCATTGTGTAAAAAGTTGCCCCGCTGGTATTTCTACGAATTCTCAGGGCTGTTGTGTCTATTATGATGGAAACCTCTACGGCTATCCGTATATGTATACATCTTCTAGTTGCGACGAAATTACCATCAATCCTAACTGGACTCTAAAGATACACATAGATTATCGTTGTAGTGGTTACGATTGGATTCTTGGTGGTACTAGTCCATACAATTCGTGTTATAGCTATGTAACACAACAAACAGCAATGTGTTTTGATCCAATAGATGATAGCTCTTCTTGTACAAATTCTGGTCAAACCATATATTGGGATTCTACATTAGAAGACATGTGTAAAAATTTTGCGAAACGTTACGATAATCAAGCAACTCATTATTTGATAAGTTTTGAGAATGAAGAGAATACATATACTCAAAATAATTATAAGTTGGTGGACGACAAATGTTTGACGACAGGAAACTATGAGCCCTGTGAACCAAATAAAGATAACAAACTGGGATATGTGAAACAGAAATGTAAACGATTTTATGTTAAGCTAACGTCTTGTAGTAATGGTTCTACTACTAAGACAATAAATTGGGGGAGTGAAGATTATATATATGTATATTTTAAGTCTTCGGAAAATTATATAGGAATGCGCAAGTATACCAAAACAAATATAACAAATTATACAAAGACCTATTGTGAAGAAGTAACAAAGGACGACTGTTATATTACAGAGACGCCAAAATCAGGTATGGATGATTTCGGGAACTACTGGGAATATGTTAAAGTTGAAGACGATAATAATGCCGGCCAATGTTATTATAAAGCGGAAGAAAAATATTGTCAAAATCCAGATAGCAAGCCGTGGTGTTGGAAATAAATCAAGGAAAATTAAAAAATCCCCAAAATGGGGATTTTTTTAAGATATTTTTTCAATTCGGCGGATGCGACGTTCTGTGTTGTCAAATGGGCTTTCCAAGAATGCTTGTACGCATAAAAATGCAACCTCGATATCAATATCGTCCGCAGCCAATGCCAATACGTTGGTGTCGTCATGAAAACGGTCGTCGCGTGCCTGATTTGGTGTATTGCAACGTGATGCGCGAATGTGACGATATCTGTTGGCGGCAATCATAACGCCCGCACCTGTGCCACATATTATAATGCCACGGGAATTTGGGTCGCCAGCCATGGCGTCTGCCAATGTCGCAGCAACGTCCGGATAATCAGCAGAAGTGTTCGGATCGTCAACACCCAAGTTTACAGTGTTATATCCACTGGCAGCCAACATTTCAATCAAATATAATTTTAAACTGACACCGCGGTGGTCGGCCGCAATATAGACCTTGGATACTGTTTTGTTCATTCTTCCATGTCCTTTCTTTTTGATAATTTACATTCCAGTCCTGTGTTGCCGGTAATGTTTAATGTTCGATATGATAATGTGCCGGTCATTTGCGCAGCACTGAATACGTTTGCGGTATTTACAGTCGCCGGACCATCCAATGTGCCGTGTAAAAATAATATTGGGGTTTTTACTTCACCAATAACACGACCGCCACGACCAATAACGACAGTTTCTGCAACGATGTTGCCAACGACTTCGCCGTGAATTTGTACGGTATGATCTGTCTTGATGTCGCCCGTCAGTTTGCACCCTGCCCCGATAATGGTTGGTGATTGTTTTTCCGAAGAATTAGTAAATGCCAGCATTTTTTAGTTTCCTTTTACAAATTTTGTTGGATCAAATGGTGTTCCCTTGTATCTGATTTCATAGTGTAAGTGCGGACCTGTTGAGCGGCCAGATGACCCCGCCAAGCCAATGACCGTACCAGGTCTGACCCAATCGCCACGCGATACCATTATTTGCGACAGGTGTGCGTATAATGTTGTAAAGCCCAATCCATGGTCAATTTCAACTGTTGTGCCATATCCAACGCGTTCGCCCGCAGATATTACACGCCCCGGGGCAACAGCCAGTAATTCTGTTCCAATTTTCCCAGCAAAGTCAATGCCACGGTGCTTCTTGGGCTTGCCAGTAAATGGGTCGTTGCGCGTGCCATAATTTGATGTGATGCGTGATTTAACAGGTTTGACCAATGGTAATACTTCGTTCAGGCGCTTTAATCCGTTCCAACGTTCCAGACCATCAGCCAATTTTTGATATTTTTCATTTGTGTCTTTGTCGAATTCTAACGGATTAAATGCCGCACCAACAATCGGGCTGGAATATTTATTTACGTTACGTATAAGTGTTTTTTCCGTTAACCCCAATGTTGCAAGTGTGCTGTTGATGTTTTTTATGCTTTTGTGTAAATCTGCCGTTTTATCGGTTGTTAATGTGTCAACCATGTCAACAATGCTGTTGTCTGCGTCGGCAATTTGTAACATACTGTTGACCAGTGCTGTATTGCGTTTCTTTAATTCTTCGTTTTCTGCACGTGTCAATTCAAATTCTGCGGACAGTTCGGACATCTTTGTGTATTCTGGGACAAAGTCTTCGTCTTTCAGCATCTCTGTAACACGGGTGCGTAAAAATTCTAATTCACCCCATGTTTTTATGCGACTGTTCATTAATTTTTCTTTGTCCTTATCTTTTAATGATTTGTCGTTCAGGACTTTGTCGTCAATAACATTTAAATCGCGTGCTAAATCATTGTACTTCTTTAAGTATGTTTGTAAATCTGTCATGTGACGGTCGTGATTTGCACGTGCCTCTTCCAATTGTTGTGTGCGCATTTGCAATAAAGGACGATGATATATAAATACATATGTGGACCATGATGCCCATATAATCAGCCCCAGTTTGCCACAAAAACGGGTAAAACGCCAAAAACTGCTTTGGTCGAAAGTATAGACGTTACCGCGTGGTGTGTCCATCACAGTAAACTGACGGGGTGGGAATAAATGCACAATCAAACGCCATATTGCACGAAATGGCGATGTGATAAATGCCCACAGGGATGTAAAATGTCTGGTTATAAAATTTATCATTTCTGCCCTAGTCTAGACAAAATATCTGCAATAGTCAAGCCATCGCGCAAAATAGGCTCGTAATTCATAGGTATGCCATTGTATATTTTTGATATGCCTTTGGTGCCCAGACGACCCGATATTAAAACGCGTTCCGCAATATTCTTGGTGCCAAACAGTGGTAATATAGTAATGTCTCCCAATTTTTTATCCATTTCAGATATTACAGATGCAACAGTTGATGCGTCTGTTATTATGCAAAATGTTCCCATCGGTTTTACGCGCGCAATACAACGCGCAACCCATTTTGATAAATTTGCATTGTGATGGGCATTGTGCTTTGCAGGGGTGCCGTAAAAGTAAGGAGGATTTGTTACAACCAAGTCAAATGTTCGATTCGTACGCCACTGCTCGATATCTGTATTTATTAATTCTATATTGGTGGAATTTAGTTCTGCGTTTTGTTCGCATTGATTCAGCATTTCAACTGAAATGTCCAACCCTGTGATTTGGGCGTCAGGGATGTGTGATGATAAACATAGTGATACACCACCCGTGCCAATGCCAACGTCCAAGATGGTTTTTGCATCGACAGACGCTGCAAATGCGGCCAGCCATACCGCGTCAGATGTCGGATTGTATGTGCCGCGCTTGAATTTTACACGCCCGCCAATCAGACTAAAAATTTCTTGTTTTGTGCTCATATGACTTTATAATAAAGCATTGAATAAAAAAGGCAAGTTTATGTTAGAAGATTTTATTGTTGTGCAAAGCGCGGTCAGTGCATTTAATAATATGGCCTTGTTTGGACCGGTGTTTGTTTGGTTGGGGCTGTTGATGTTGCCTGTGTTTTTTATAGCATATAAGATGCGCGATGAAATACTGAATAAAATTGGATGGAATCGTAATAATATTACAGAATATGCAACAATGTGGACTGTGTCCTTGACAGGGGCTTGGGTTGTCTTGATTGGGGGCGATTATCAAATCTTGCGCGATAATTGGTCGATATTACCAATGATGTGCGCAGTGATTTTGTTTCTGGTTTCTTTGTTTGTGTCTTCGCATTTGCGCCAGCATACTGTTCCTGAATTACGTTGGAAGTGGTTGTTGGTATTGCTTGGGCTGTTCGTTGTTGGACTGTCTGATATGCATGCGTGGTGGGGACCATTGTTACAGGTCGGTGCCGTGATCTTAGGACTGGCGTTGGGACGTGTAGCACCTGCGCCAATGCGGTCTGTTGCTGGTACGGTTTTGATTGTATTGTCAACAGTTATCGCGGTTTTGATGCAACCAGAATTCTTTCGATTTGGACAGTTGGGAAATTTAACTGTTCTGCATTTGTTTGTTTTGTTGCTGGTCGGTGTGCTGGCAATGATGGTGGTTGCAACAAATAATGTGCGCGCCTGTGGCAGAATTAAACGACGTTTTTATGTGAAATTTAAATGGTTGATGCGCGTTGTGTGTTTGTTGGGCGCAGCGTTGTTTATGCTGACAGAAGCTGTGCCGGTTTTGTTAGGAACAATGGCTGTTGTTTTTATGTCTGTCGCAATGTCTGTATGGCATATGAATAAGATATCTGATGGCGTGTCAAGTAATCTGTTTGCCTTGATGTTGATAGTGTTTGGCGTAATGACAGTTATGCCTGTGATAACAATTATCGGAATTTTGTTGTGGCGCCCAGAAACAGGACGTGCAGTTTGGCAAGATGTTAAGCACTTGTTATAATTTGTTATATTTATTGAATACAAATTTTTGTATAAATGCAGTATTATTACGTGTAGTAAATGAAATATAAGGTAGAGTTATTATGGCAATACATCCAACTGCAATTATACATGAAGGCGCAAAAATTGGTGCCGATTGTAAAATAGGACCTTTTTGTATAGTGGGACCAAATGTTGTACTGGGCGATCGTGTAGAGTTAATTTCAAATGTCGTTATCGATGGAAAAACATCTATTGGTGATGATTCTATTGTATATCCTTTTGCTGTGCTGGGGGTTATGAGCCAAGATTTGAAATGGCAAGAAGAATCTGCGATGACTGGATTGCGTATCGGAAAAAGATGCAGAATTCGTGAATATGCAACAATTCATTCTGGAACACCTGCGTCTGATGGTACGGTTATTGGCGATGATTGCCAAATAATGGTTAATGCACACGTTGGACACGATTGCAAAGTTGGTAATAGTGTGGTTATGTCTAATTTGGTTCAGGTCGCAGGACACGTGGAAATTGAAGACTTTGCAATTTTGTCTGGCGGTGTAATGGTGTTACAGTTTGCGCGTATCGGGCGTAATGCCTTTATAGGCGGGATGAGTGGTGTTGGTAACGATGTGTTGCCTTATGCAATTTATGATGGCGCACGCGCTGTTTATCGTACAATTAACCGTGTTGGACTGATGCGTCATGGTTTTACAAATGATGATATGCATGCAATACATGCTGTGTATTCTGCTGTGTTCCGTGACGGCGAAGGTACTGTTTCTGAACGCTTGGCCAAGATACGCAAAGAAGTAAAAAATAATAAATATGCGATGGATGCAATAGATTTTATTGAAAATCGTTCTAAACGTGGAATTGGCACGGCAAAAAATGCATAAAAATAATCTGAAAATTTTTGTTATTGCAGGCGAAGTTTCTGGGGATGTGTTAGGTGGACGTATAATGGAAAATATGCCAGATGTACAGTTCGTTGGTATTGGTGGTCAAAATATGCAAGCCCAAGGATTAAAGTCGTTGTTTCCAATCGCTGACTTGGCTGTTATGGGCGTGATAGAGGTTTTAGGTCGTGCACGTACGCTGATGACCAGAATTAATCAGACTGTTGATGCGATTATTGCTGAAAAACCTAATGTGGTTTTAACAATCGATTCCCCAGGATTCGCTAAAAGTGTTATAACAAAGTTAAAGAAATCTGACGCAGGGCAAAAATTAATAAAAAACGGCTTACGTTTCCATCATGTTGTTGCACCTCAGGTTTGGGCGTGGCGACCAAAGCGCGCAAAGAAATATGCAAAGTTATTTGATAAGTTGTACGCTTTTTTTGATTTTGAACTGCCCTATTTTACAAAATATGGTCTGGATACTGTCGCGGTTGGGCATCCAATTGCAGATGGTTTGATTGGACGAAAAGTGCAGACAAAATTTAAATCTGATAAAAAAATTATAACTTTGGTTCCAGGCAGTCGTATGTCCGAAGTAAAACGTTTGTTGCCATTAATGCGCGATGTCGCAGATACTTTGTTCCGAAATGGTTATGTCGGATATCAGTTTGTTATACCAACAGTTGAAACCACGCGAGAGTATGTTCGTACACAGGTTGAAAAATGGCGGATTAAACCAATATTAGTAGATTCTGAATCGCGTTATGATGTTTATTCGCAAACTTATATTGCGATTGTTGCCAGTGGTACCGTATCGGCAGAATTAGCGATGTTGCATATACCAACAATTGTTGTGTATAAGATGAATAAGATAACCAGTTGGCTGATAAAGCGTTTTATCCGTGTTCGTTGGGTTTCGTTGGTTAATATATTGTTAAATCGCAGTGTGTATCCAGAATTTTTGGGACCAGATGCGACCGTCGATAATGTGTTAGGGGCCGTCCAACAGTTGACAATCCCAAGTGTGCGTTCCAAGATGACAAAAGTGCTGACCGAGGCTGATGATTTATGGTGTCGTTCTGTTGGTGGTGCGGGTCAACAAATTGCTAGTTATTTATATCAGGCATAAAAAAAACGCCAACAGGCGTTTTTTTTATTTTATTCCTTTTGGTATATAGTTATCAACAGAATCTGAATTACATATTATTTTATCTTTGTCAATCTGTGATTTAGATAAATTCTCTGGACATACTTTATTATCTGGAGTCACGTTGTAGATTGTGCACCATAATATATTATCCGAAGATGTACTGATATTTGGTGAATACATTGTTTTGTTATTGGTTGTGCTATCGGATATGATACACGAAAAAGAGTCTGTTTCTGTGTAAGGAAGGTCTGTTGAGGTATTATTTTGTGTTGACTGTACTTTATTGATTAACATTAATGCCTCGCATTTGACGGACTTGCCGTTGCGGCTACGACGACCACCGTTTTCCCAACATTGACATGCACCCCAAGATTTTGTGTCCACGTCCTGGCTGTAATTTGCAGGACATATGTTTTCTGTGTTGCTGTTATAACCGAAGAGCGTGAAAATATCTTTATTTTTATCTATATTTATAACGCAAGAATCATCATAACGGCTTGTGTCTATGTTTTGTGCTTCTGTGAATCTGCCGTACATATTCGAACATTGGGCCGATAATAATGAAGTTATTTGATTATATACTTCGGTCGCAACGCCCGAAGAGCGTAAGTTGCGGTTTCCTGTGTCGTTTAAACCGTATTTATTATCAGGATGTTTATCGAAACCGCCGAATACTTCTTCTATAATATTTTCGTTATTACATGCCGCGATTTCTGTTAATTGTTGCGCACATCTGGATAGATATGTTGATGTATTTGTTGATGTTTTGTCATATAATGAAAACCAATCAGGTGCATTGCCCGGTTCAAATAATCCGCTGTATGGATAGAAGAAGTTTTCATAATTTGTGCCGCCATATTGGTCAAAGCAATGTTTTACAACTGCGCGGCAGGCGGTTTTTATATCTGTTTCTTTCTGGTTTTCAACATATTCTTGAACAATGTTTCCATCAAACATATTATTGCAAGAATCAATGTATTCTGTACACATTGCCGAATTTAGTTCGATTTTATCAGGATTGATTATCAACGAACTGTTTGTTGTTAAACTTTGCATAGCGTCTGTTATTGAGTCGTTGCGACTGGCGTAACATGTTGATACAAAATCAAAACAGCCCTGCTTTATCTCGGCAACTTTTGCGCGTTGGGCGTAATATATGTCAAGCAATGCCTGATCCAAGTATTCTGACCATACTGTATCGGCGTTTTCTGTACATTTATCCAGTGCATCAAGTGCAAAATTTTTGGTGCGACTGACAAAGTTATTTACAAAGGTTCTGTTCGTAGGGTTTTTTGATAGTTTTTGTTCAGCTGCTTCGATGCCATCGCTGAATGTCAGCAAACTTTCCAGTTTATAAAAGTCGGACACGCCAATAATTGGTTTGCCAGTTGATATATCGATATATTCCCCATTGTCCAGACATTTATGGTAATTTGCACCACATACTTCTTCGCTTTGTATTGCCGCAGACACATTGTTAATGCATGTGGTCATATCGGATGAATTATGTTTTTGACGATTCTCGATACGTGCCAAGTCCAGCATTGCACTGCTTTCACGTACAGCGGATTTTAATTGTTTTTGGGTGTTTTCAATTGCGTTTTGAACTGTGTTACAGTCTTGTTCTATTGCCATTAAATAAGCGGTGATTGCACGTTGCAGGGATGCGTCATTACAATCGTTCATAACCGCAGTTCGACATTGTGGATATACGGCTTGATATAATGCCATACCGTTATATGCGGCGATTGCCTGCCCCATATCGGTCATGCCAAATGCGTTCACGTTATCAAATGATATATTGATACTGTTTAAATCAGAGTATTTGCCACCAACATCCGTATTGTCACCGCGAATAGAATTCATGATAGCCTGTAATAATGCCTTGGATGCGGATTGGTCGGATGTTAAAGCGTTTTCACCTTCGGATGCTGTTTTCATCGCAGTTGCCTGGGCGGCAGTCATGCCAACAACAGATAGGTTTTCAGTAAACACAGTCAATTGTTCCCCTGCCTGTTCCAGTGTATCGCGCGTTTCCATCAGTTGAAATACGCGGTCGTTACAAGAACAGCGGCGATAATCGTCATTTTTTAAACTGCAAAATTGATCCATACAAGAAAAATAAGTGTTTTTGCATTTTTCATACTCTGCACCTGTACGTGTTTGCTGTGTAGATGTGTCTGTTGTGGCCGCGCGCGAAACAACAGATTGTTTGGTTCTGGTGTTTATGTCAGATGATGATACGGTACGTGGTGTGCCAGTTGTTTTTGTCGTGTTGCGTTTTATAGAAATGTTAGTTGCCGTACGGGTATTTGTGTTTTTTGCACCGCGTGCAACCGTTGTTTTTGTGCCTGTGCGCGGTACCAGTGTGGTTGTGCGTGGCGTACTGTCACGACGTACGCTGGTTGCAACACGCGACTGAGATGTATTGTTTTGTGCGCGTTTTGTTGTTGTTCCATCACGAACAGCCGCGTTGGCAATGCCAGCGCACAATAAAGAATTTATAATTAAAAATAGAATTTTCTTCATCTCTGATGAAATCTTAGCAAATTTATAAAAATAAGTGCAAGTGAAAATAATCTAGAAAACAATTTAAAAAAATGAATTTTTCTTGTTGCATTTGTTTGTAATTTAAGTTAATATTTGTTCGCTTTATGGGCGTATGGCGGAATTGGTAGACGCGCTAGTTTCAGGTACTAGTGGTAGCAATACCTTGGAAGTTCGAGTCTTCTTACGCCCACCATATAAAGTTTTTTGGGGTTGTAGCTCAGTTGATAGAGCGCTACGTTCGCATCGTAGAGGTCGTGGGTTTGAGTCCCATCAGCTCCACCAAAAGTTTTGGAATAGAGTCTTCGGGGATATGGCGGAATGGTAGACGCTGAGGACTTAAAATCCTTTGGTCATTGCGACCGTGTGGGTTCGAGTCCCACTATCCCCACCAAGATAAAAAAACACCAACATTTGTTGGTGTTTTTTTATTAATTAATATCATATTGTGCAGATGTTGTGTGCGATAAAATAACGGACTTCTGTTTTATTTTATTTATGCCACCGGTAAATTTTTCTTTTGTGGGTTTGTATCCCAGTTTTTGCAAGTTTTCGTCTGGTACATCATATGTTGTGATAGAACCAGTCTTTTCTAGTTCGTTTTGTATGTCTTGGATGCGTTGTATCAAAGCCTGTCCATGAGTTGTTTGTGTTGGGTCAGCCTGTTCTTTATTAAAGCTGGTTATGTGGGTCATATTTAAATCTGGTGCCATAAAATCCATGATTTCGCGCCATTTTTCATCATTGTCATCAATCTTTACGGCTTTTTGCCCAACAATCATGTATCTGGCGACAACAGGATTGTTTTGTGGTGAAATAATAGTTTCGTCAACGCGCCCCATGATTTTACTAACGTTGATTGTTGCTTTTAGTTGTTTGTTTTTTTCCATTGTTTCAAGTTGTATATCTGAAACAAATATGTTTCGTTTGCTGTTTTTAAACACAGTTACAAAACCGACATTGTAACCATTTATATGTAGCAAACGAGTTGTGTTCATCGTCCGACCATTAACGCCGCCGTATTCACCACTTGCATAGCTGGAAGCGTATTTTGGATCTGTGCTTCCATATACTATGCCTGTGCGTCCAGGACGCCATGTCGGTGTTGCGTATGAAGATTTTGGATCGCTGGTTATAAATGTGTGCCCGCGGAAAAGATATTGCGGTTGCTCTTTGTTTGTGGGGTCATAATATTTCATATAAAACATATCACGATGTAATGCATCGGGTGATTGTAATTTTTCTTGTATATATTGTGTAATGCGTTCCCTGTTTTCTGCAGTTTTTTTTATCTGTGTTGTTGGTAATGGGTTTATCTGTGAATATGTTGTTGGTTTTGCAATACCATTAAATTTTGCGCCATGTTCGGCCAGATATTTCATTAGTTCTGTTATATTTTTTCTGGCTTTTTCTGGTGAATAAAATGGTGTTACTAGTTCCAAACATGGTTCAGCACGGATTGTGCGTGATTGTCTGACGATATATTCATCTGGTTTGTACCCGACTTTAAAGCCAGCGTGATTTAATAATTTTGTTAATTCTTCTTGGGTTATATTGGATATTGTTTGGAAAAAAGCCACAGGTTCTGTTAAACCCTGCATGTTTAATGTCGCAGGTATGTTTTTGCGTAATATGTGGCGATTTTCGTATGAGTTTAAAAAATTTGCAACCTCTTGATGTAAATTGTCAGACAACTTATCGTGTTGTTGGGTGTATCCTGCTAATTGTTTTTGTTCGATATTTAGTTCTTTTTGTAATCTTTGTTTTTCGTTGTTTATGTTATAAAGGTTTGTTTTGGTATTTGATTTTTGCTTTTGTATATAGCGTGAGATACCTGTTTCTAGTTCTGTAAGATCATAGATTTCTAATTTTTTTGCCAGTTCTGCAATCTCGGAATATAACTTTTCAAATTCTTGGGTGCGAGATTTTGATTGAAATATTTTTGTAAATGTTCCCATGTTGTTTTGCATGTTGCGCAACATTCTGTCGTAATCAAAAAAGTTGGACAAGATACTGTCAAATTGTTTGTTTGGAAAGAAAGATTTAAGCGTTTCTAATTTTTGTGTAATTTCTGGTTTAACTTTATCTATATCGTTTAAATATTGTTCGTGATTTTTGTTTATGTCCTGTATTTGTGTATCAAGTTTTGATATTTCTGCGTTTATTGTGTCGATGTTTTGCTGTGTTTGATTAATTTTATTGAATAAATCAACAGGATAAGCCGCGTTATGCTGGTTTATAATGCCCTGTATGACACTTTCTGTGTTTATGGTTGGTTGTTTAAGCGATGGATGTACATTATTTATCGGGTAATGCAAGTTCTTTTTAATTTGTTGCATTGTGTTTGTGTCAAAAATCAAATAGTTTTTTTGCATGTTTGTATCCATCGTTGTTGATGTGAATTTTATCATATAATAAAAATGCTTGCAAGGGGTATTGGTTGTTTTATAATATGCTGTGTGGTATGGATGTGTAGCTCAGTTGGTTAGAGCGCTTCGTTCACATCGAAGAGGTCGTTGGTTCGAGTCCAATCACATCCACCAAAGTTTTTTTTGGTTGATTTGGTTTGTCTTTTTTGATAAAATTTTTTCATATGAATAATAGGGATATAGGACGAGATGATGCGAACTATAAAAATAGCATTTGGTTTATTTTTGTTATTTTGTGTGCCTGCGTGGGGAACTGTGAAGTGCGTTGCATTGAATAGTTCGACTAATTGCACGTTTGTTCAAGCTTTGTCTTCTCAGTCAGATTGGGGTTCTGTGTGTAGCAACATTAATATTAGCGGTGTTTCTATGTGCGGTTATATGGCAAATAATTGGAACGCGTCTGTCGGATGGGCAACAGAATCTGTACAGTTATCAAGTGATTTGTATAAAAATGATAAATGTTTTTGCAAAATGATGTCGCCTGCTGTGTCTCGGTGGGTTTATGCAAAAGACTTTTCTGGGGATGGTGGGGCCGGAAATTGTGCAACGTGGTGCCAAAGTGCATGTGCAGGTATCTTGGCGGAAAATTCGGCATTGCGATCTGGTATGTTTGGGGTGCTGTATGAATAGTGTTGACACATATGCGCGTGTTGTGTAAAATATAGGTATAGGAAGTGAGAAAAATGTTGTTTCATAAATTTAAATATTTGTTTTTAGCGGTCTTTTTAGCAAGTGGGGCCGCATACGCTTCTGTGCGTTGTGTGGCTTTGGATTCAAATACTACATGTACTGCATACAGTGCAAATGGGGGCAGTTCTGTTTGGTCTGCTACATGCGGTGGTATTCAAATTTCTGGGGTTTATCAATGTGGTAAAATTTCTGGTGTAAGTGCAGGATATACAGTAGAGTCTTTTAGTGTTGATGGTAATACAGGTCATAATACGGCTTGTTTTTGTAAAATGGTTGCGCCTGTTGCATCAAAGTGGGTTTTTAAACAGATACACAGCAGTGGCGCAGGCGATTGTGCTTATTGGTGTCAAAGCGCATGTGCAGGAAGTTTGGTAGATGCAAGTAATGCAGATAATCTTAAGTTTCGTAAGGCGTTATTAGGGAGTATAGGACAATGAAGAAATTACTTTTGTCTTTGTCGGTAGTGATGTTATCTGTTGATGCTGTTGGTGCTGCGTCGTGCCCAAGTGGTTATACCGCGGTAGAAGAGAAAAGTATCATTGTTAGTTTGAACAATTCTTGTCCATCAGGATATTCTGTTGTTGGTACCAATGTGGCAAATTGTAATTATAATTCAGTGAATAATTGTATGTTTTATACTGATTATTGCAAGGGTGGAATAACAAAGTTAAAAACGGGTACTGGCAAGTCTTATAATATATATGATACCAAAGAGACAAAACCTGCATTGGCGTTTAAAACCTCTTCTGGACAGGTATGTTATAGCAAATTGGCCAGTGGCAAGTCATCTGGGGATGTTAACATCTTTTATAATGGCGCATATTATCATGTAACAGATTAAAATATTGGGAGAGTGAATAATGAAAGTAAAAAATTTGTTTGTTGTTTTTTCAATGTTTGTTATGTTCTGTGTTGCGGCCACCGCAGCAGAGGTTTCTAGTGTTAAATATGTTGATGATAATTTTAATAGAACGACGGATGCGGCAAATTTGACATCTGGTACGGTCAATATAAATCGTTTGCCAGTTGGAAAAACATCTTCAACTGTTGCGTCGGGTGCCGATACCAGATTTGATACTGTTTCGGTTGGACAACCTTCGACAACGGCGCCATCCGGTCGAACATTGATATGGGTTGAACAATAATAAAAAAACCGCAAATTGCGGTTTTTTTATCTTAATCCTTTGGCACGACAACATGCAGATGCTGCGGCCTTCCAATCAGAGTACTGGGCAGAAGGGTTACGCAAGTCACGCCATGGTTGCCATCCGCTGCAACGTTTTGCAGTACCTGTGCCTGTGCATTTCGCATAGCGACGCAATGAACATGTTTGATTTGATAACTTACCTGTATCGGTTGTACATTTTACAACAACATTTTGATTTTTTGCATCGTTCTTGCCCAATTCTTTGGAAGATAATACCTGATACGCGTTCGCTGTACATATTGTAGAAAATACAATCGCCACTGTCAGAATTATTTTTCTCATCGCTCTACCCCTTGTTGTTCATGTTATAATTATATGAAATTTAATACAGAAAAACAATAAGAATTAATATCTGTATCAACGTATAATCGGTTGTGTCGTTTCTGTGTGACACCCGTTTTCGCGGGTCAGACGAACACTTTCCATCCAGCCCTTTAAAAACTTTTTATTATTTTTTTTGTTTGATACTTCTATATAGAACTGTTGTTGTGCGTCCATATAATCATTATGTAAATCCCCAGGGTATTGTTGTATGGCGGTAATTATCCTGTCGTCAATGGTTGTTTGCTCTGGAATCCCCAGTACGCGGCACAGGCGGCGAATGCTGACCGCAGTGCCTGCATTCCACCCCAACATAAATACGTCGCCACGTATATAGTCGGGCAGTTTGTCCAAGCCGTATTGTGTATAGTATTTTTGATATGCTATATTTTCAGCGTCAGCGCGGGTAATATTGCGCACATTTACATCGGGATTGTTTTTCTGGGATATGCCATAGCATGTATATCCACCAGAATCGTCAGGGTCATTTACACAATCGCCTTCTTTGCGAAACGTTGTTATTATTGCTTTTTCAAAGGCTGGGTCAATGCTGGCGTATTTGCCGGTGCTTAATATTTTGTTAGGAAACCAGTTGCTGCGTTGTGGCTGGGTGCATGGTTTGTTAAATGAATTCTTGCTTGCAATTACTGCATTGCCATTGCTGTCGTATCCAACGATTCGTTCTGTTGTAATTGTGGTGGTTTGTGTTGGACGGTTGGCACTGGCGATAATTGCTGCTTCTTGTCCCATGGTTTGTGGGCAACGTTCGGCATCCAGTGGGTATTTCGCGCAGTATTCAGTTATAGACATATTTGCCAAATCTTGTTTATATTTTGCGTTGGCTATTTTAACCATACTGTCCAGATACTCTTGTTCTGTTTGTATTTTCAAGGTATCGTATGCACGTTTGTCTTTGTATGGCATAAAACCAACGCGTTCGTTTTCCATACGTTCTGTAAATGTTGTTGTTTCCGTAACCGTTTTTGGAAATGATACAGGTTGCAAGAAAGATGCAACACAGTGCACTGGTGTCATAAGTATATAAAATAATAAAATATAAACCCCTGCCCTAGTCATGCGTTGTCCATGGTGTATCGTTCATTATCAGATAATATATTTCAGGATTGCTGCTATCTGGATTACGTAATATTGGGCGCACAACATAAATATCGATATTACAAGGGGATGAGGTGTCGTCTTGGATGTCTAATAAGTCTTCGTGGAATTTGGCAGCAAAATCCATTGCTTGTAAATATGCAGCGTCATCGTCCGCAGGGCTTTGTGAATCGCCATACCACATTAACCACATACCATAGTTTATTGTGTCTTCTTGACCTTGGATATCGTCGGCAGATAATAATAACAGCGGTTTAAAATCAATATTGTTGGTGAATTCACCGGTGCTGGTTTCTGTAAAATTATACATGGCTCCGCCAATGGATTGTAATGCGCCATATATTGCCCCAGTTGCCATTTGTGCCTTGGCCAATACACCAGCGGCTTTTAATGTTTGATGAAAAAGATAATCGCGAACGCGTGTGGACAGTTTGCTGGCTTTGCCCAGTTTTGCGCCACGTTTAATCAATCTGTTTCCGGTTGTTACGGCTTTTAATGTTTTTATTGTTGCGCGTGTGGCACGAACACCGCGAACTGCGACGTTGCCACGTTTCGGGATTTTTCTGAATTCGGCGCCTTTTAATGTATGACGATATGAATTTAAATCAGAAAATGTTTTTGATGTATCACGGTATTTTTTTACATCATCGGTGTTTTCCAATGTTTTTACTGTGTCTTGTATTTTTTCCAGTTCTTTTGTTTTTTCTGCGTATTTTTTAGCGTCTGCAACCTTGTCGATTGTCTTTAATTCTTCGGTTAGTCTTTTGGCTTGGCCGGTATATTTTATGTAATCACGAACAGAATCTGTTGCGCGTAATGTTTTCAGGGTGTTACGCATTCCGTTTAATGCACGCAGGGAACGAGCCCCCTTGACAGCGGCAGATGCAATTGCGCCAGAACCAAATGTTACAACTGTAATAACAACATCCAATGCAATTTCTGCGTATCCGATCCATTCCAAGTTAATGTCGCCGGCAACATAGTAATCGTTTGTGTCGCCTTCGACTCCGACTGTATTGTGAACAGCGCGATTTATTGCGCAATGGTCTTCGGCAAGTGCGCTGCGACTGGTGCAATTTAATCCGCTGGGGTATAATTTGTCGATATTGTCATTAATGTATTTTACAGATATTGTGTTATTTTTATCAGGACCAACAAATTGATTTAATGTGCCAGATTCCACAACCATAATTCCATACCATGCGGGATCAGTGTTTGTCCAAACAGTATCGTCATTTTGTGCGCCAACACGTGGGTTTGGATTGTCAGATGGCAGGCCACGTTTTTCTGATATTGTTAAACGCTGGGTTAGTATTTTTGGCTGGGTTTCATAATTTAAATTAATTTCGCGACCATTTGGAAACGTAAATTGTATTGGTGAAAAAGTTATTGTGTCTTCTGGTGATAAAGATGAGATTTCAGGACAATTTAAAACACGGGTTAAAACATCTTTGTCAGACAGAACGGAATAAATCCATTGTTTTACAGCTTCTTCGGATGCATTTTCGTCTATTTCAGGTGCAGACTGTGCGATTTCTGTGGCGATAACAGCGCTGGCACACGGCGTCCCAGCAGAATCTGCAAAAGCTGTATTTACCAATAGTATGCAAATTGTAAAAACATATAAGATTATTTTTTTCATTACAACAAAGAATCACATTGTGTTTTAAGTTCTAGAATAGCTGCTTCTATTTGTTGTTGGATTTTTATGTATCTTTCTTGTTCAGTTGGTTCCTGAGCAATTGGAGTAATTGGAGTAGTAGGGGTTGTTGTTGACGGAGGCTCTTCTCTTGGAATTTCTTGCCATGTGTAACAAAAATTCTCTGTGTCTGCATGATACATCAACTCAACATTTTTTGGGGGGGTGCCATTACAATATCTTGGTTTACATTCCTTTTCCCATTCGTCGTCTTTGAATAAACCATCCCACCAGCTGGCTTCTGTTGCACTATTTCCTTGTAAACAACGGCGTGTTCCTGGGGCTAGAACAGTAAGTTGGCCATTTTTTTCTGTGCCACAAAACATATAGTCTCCAATTTTGGCTTGACGCTCCCCTGTATTATATACAGTATTACAACATGTAAATTTACCCGTTACAGGGTCGGTTAAACAATCAGTTTCTGAAAATATTTGACTGCCTGCTATAACTCCACCTATTATAGCGCCACCAGCAATCCCCCAACCTCCAAACATGCTACCGGCCATTGCACCACCAGCAGCTCCTTGGAGTATATCTGATATACCGTGTTGTTGAGTGCCCATAACAGAACCTGCCACCGCTATTGCGCCAGATGCTGCAACAATTTTACTGCCAACACTTGCATTTTTTATCGTATTTTTGACTCCAGATATTTTTGACTTTATTTTAGATTGCGGTTGAGTCTGAGGCTTTGG
>JAZQRR010000019.1:0-4045 GCA_045629645.1 Candidatus Enterousia sp.
TCTGCATGTTTTGACAACAACATTACAACATGCGCTGCAAATACTTGGTCAACAGTTGGTGGCACACAGTGTAATGCATGTCCGGCAAATTCATCCACAAATGGTGCCACAGGACAAACACAATGCGTATGTAATGATGGATATACCACAAATGGCAAATTTGATGGTTCAACCACTACAACAACTCAAGAGTGTATCAAGACAGATATAAATGTTACATATGATGTAAATGGCGGAAATGGCGCGCTGAGTGGGCACACATGTCCTGCGGGTACACAATGCACCCTGTTGACACCAAGTGTTATCGGCAATAAGATGTATCGTGCAGGTTATGTATTCATTGGATGGGGCGATAAAGCAAACGCAACAACGCCTGTGAATCCTGTATTTAATACAGATGTAACACTGTACGCGATATGGGACGCATGTGCAGCGGGAACATACAAAACCGTAGACGCAGCATTGGATGCACAGTGTAGTTTGTGCGATGATTTGGATAACAGCGGCATGTATCCAAACACCAACAGTGTCGCTTCAACGTCGGCCAGTGCTTGTTATATGACATGCAAAGATAAAACGGTATCTGGCGGTGTTGCACACCCAACAGACGTGAATGTATATTATCCGAACGTTTGTGAATACAAGACAGGTACTTCGATTAATGGAAACACATGCGAAATAGTTAACGACAAATGCATCGAAGTAAGCTGTAATTTCGATTACGAGATGATTGATGGCATATGTCATCCATGTAACCGCGAAAACGCAACAGAATACCAAAAAACAGGTAACTGTATCGTGGCAAAATGTAGATACGGATATCATCCAAACGGTCAGTCTTGTCAGTCTGATACAATTGAATGCACTGCACCAAACGCAGTATCCGCATCGCAAAAATGGGATACAAAAACTGGCGCCTATGGTATATGTACGGTTACAAAGTGCGACGCAGGATATCATATCGTTGCAAACGCATGTCAACCAGATGAACAGACTTGCGAACTGGAACATGGTATCGGTTGGCGCGAATGGGACGAAAAGAAAAATGACTGGGGAAAATGTGTTGCAACATATTGCGAACCAGGCTATACAAACGACCCAGATTTAACGAACGAGTCTTGGGAACAATGTGGACGCTGTAACAATATGTATGGCACACGCGGCGAACTGGTCGTCAGCAGTTATGTCCAAGGTTGCGAGATTGCTGCATGTATGCATCAGGGTGAACACTTTATATTGGAAAATAACGAGTGTCGCGATATATGCGAAACATACAGTGACGAAACAGGAAGTCGTAAATGGAACGGCAGCCGATGTGTACACACGTGTAACGAAGGCTATACAAACTGGTAAAGAAAACACCCCGTCCAAGGGGTGTTTTTATATCTGATATAGACAAGACTATTTATGATGATATAATAAATACTATGAAAACATACGATGTTATTATTATTGGCGCCGGCGCATCCGGATTATTTGCAGCAGCCAGTGCACACAAACGTGGCAAACGTGTCGCGATACTTGAAATGGGACAGTGCCCTGCCCGTAAAGTTATGGCGTCTGGCGGAGGAAAATGCAATATAACAAATGATACGGTCGGATTCGATAAATACTTTGGAAATAATCCGAATTTTGTTCGCAGCGCAATCAGTAAAATAAAACCGTCAGACATATTAGATTGGGCAAAAAAACACAACATAGAATTGTTCGAAAAAACAACTGGACGATACTTTTGCACAGACGGTTCTCAAAGGGTTGTAGATGCACTGATAAGTGATATAAAAAACGTAAAAATATATTTCAATACCAAAGTAACCGATATAACAAAAACAAACAATCTGTTTCATATTTTAACTGAAAATCAAACATTTATTGGACACAGCGTTATTATCGCAACTGGTGGCACTTCTTTTGAAACGCTGGGGGTATCTGACACAGGATATAAAATCGCAAAAAAATTCGGGCATAAAATCGTACCGGTTCGCCCTGCACTGTGCATACTATCCACAGATGGCATTCCACACGATTTTGCAGGAATATCAATGCCTGTACAGATAACTGTTGGAAAGCATAGAATATGTGATGACCTATTGTTCACACACAATGGAATTGGTGGACCTGCGGCATACAGAACATCTGTTCGCGATATACCAGATGGCATCAACATAGATTTCTTGCCAAACATTGATATTTTAAACGTTTTGAAAAAATCAAAAACAACAAATGGTAAAAAAACGATTACAAAGATTCTGGGCGAATATATGCCAAATAAAATTGCAAAGTGGATTGCAGCGGACTGCGATAAAAATATTGCAGATATAAAGGACAACGATTTAAATAAAATCGCAAACAAAATAAAATTTTATCAAATAAAAGCCGAAAATATTAAATTTTATAAAATGTCTTGCGCCGAAGTTGTCCGTGGCGGTGTATCAACCGATGAAATATCATCTAAAACGATGGAATCAAAATTGTGTAAAAATTTATTTTTTGCCGGAGAAGTTTTAGATATCGCAGGTGATTTGGGTGGTTTTAACCTGCATTGGGCATGGGCAAGTGGCTATATTGCCGGTGAAAACGCATAACTAATATCAACTACAAGTTGTACTGTTGTTATTTTTTCTATTCTGTCTTGCAAAACACTTTATTTTATGAAATAATTCAACCTTGACTAGAACAATCAAATAATTATATACAGAGGGAGACCTGAATTATGGAACATAAAATACTGTGGCACACTATTGAAATAATAGCAAAAACAAATGGACTGAGTTGTTCCGGATTGGCACGACGTAGCGGTCTGGACGCAACGACATTTAACAAAAGCAAGCAATTTTCACCAGACGGGACGCCACGATGGCCTTCTTGTTGTACAATCGCAAAAGTTATCAAAGCAACAGGTATGACAGTGTATGATTTTGCTGATATAGTCCAAGCCAGCATAGATGATAAAAAACACCCAGAACCCTGCAATCTTTGATTACGAATCATAAGTCCACACTGCGACACCAACAGGAATAAAAAAACACCCCATGCGGGGTGTTTCTTATTTCTGGCGGAGTAAGACATTTTTACGGTTAGTTGCATACAACATCAGGGAATATACAAGGAAAATTCGCTGTTTTTACCCCAAAAAACAATTTTGCGCCACCTCCAAGTCGCATATTCTCCACTTCCCGTAAAAAATTCCCTAAACAAACAACAGAGAATTTATTAAAAAACTCTATATTTTTGTTGATTTTCAAACTAATTTTTGGTATAGTACAGATTAAGTTAAGCAGGCGATTTTATCGCCTTTTTTATTTGCCCTACCTGATATCGGTGGGGCTTTTTTATTACAAAAAAGGAATAATTATGAAAAAGTCACACATCATCATTTCTGATATAACATGTATGAAAGAAAAATTCTGTATTGCAGGTTTTGATACATATGAAAAACGCATGAAACGTCTGATGGTAGACAGCGGTTATTGGAACGCTAATCAGATTCCGACCAGATATTGTGAAATATTGGTCGACAATGTAGAATTTAAAGAACCACGAGATTACCCACACCGAACCGAAGATGTCAACATAGATATTAAATCTATAGAGATTTTGCAAGAATTTGAACCAGGAAAAGAGTTGGCAAACGCACTAAAAAGCAGCATATCAAAAGACATACAAAGTATATTCCATCATCATGTCAAAGAAAATGCTTATGTGCCACAGAAAACCAAATGTCCTTCGTTGGGTGCCATATTGATTCCGGCATACAACATTGAATTCTTTACGGAAGATGGCAAGCTACGCGCCCGCATTACTGACTATTCTAAACAATTATATGAATTAAAGGTCAGTTGCAAATACTTGCGTGATATATTTGAAAAAGATAAAGATGTCAAAAATCTGAATAATGCTATTGCCGCCAGTCAGTATGCTCATTGTCGTATAGGGTTGGCACGCAAATTCCTGATGCAGGAAAATCATTGCTATTTAATGTTAAACGGGTTATTTTTATACTGATATGACAAAGATTTTTACAATTGGTTTTAGTGGCAAAAAG
>JAZQRR010000020.1:0-52804 GCA_045629645.1 Candidatus Enterousia sp.
TTGGCTCACAGAACGACATGGCTACGACCCGACTTATTCAACACGATCGCCCTCTTTCAAGTCATTATACTTGTCAAACGACATACCAAATTCAACGCCACCAGATACTTCTTTGACTTCGTTCTTTTCACGACGCAACTGACCAATCTTGCCATCATAGATAACAACATTGTTGCGCAATAAACGAACAAATGCGTCTTTCTTTATCGTGCCTTCGGTCATACGACACCCCGCAACGCGAACACCCTTGCCAACCGTGAACAATGCAATAACGTCCGCATAGCCGATAAATGTTTCACGCTTTTCAGGTGCCAATTTACCAGATAATATTTCTTTGATTTCGTCTGTAATACGGTAAACAACACTGTGGTATCTGATATCAACACCGTTGCCACGCGCCATATCACGAACTGCAGCATCCGCACGAACGTTAAATGCAATCACAACCGCACCAGATGCCGTTGCCAAACGGATATCACCTTCGGTAATCTGACCAACACCAGCAGATAATATTTCAACACCAACCTTGTCCGTGTTAATGTCTTTGACCATATCTGTTATCGCTTCGACAGAACCCTGAACGTCTGCACGCAGGATAATTGGCAATATCAATTTCTTGTTATCATCGCGTTTTGCAAACAATTCTTCCAGCGAAGAACGCTTGACCGCGTTTGCTTTGTCTTTCGCCTTTTGGATACGATATGCCGCAACTTCACGCGTTTGTGCCTCGGTCTCCATGACGCGCAATTCGTCACCAGCACCCGGAACCGTATTCAAGCCCAGAACAACCGCAGGCTGACCCGGACGGACGGATTTTACACGTTCGCCATTGGAATTTATCAAACCACGAACACGACCAAACGTTTCACCAACAACAAATACATCGCCTATTTTCAATGTACCTTGGCGCATTAATACCGTGGCAACCGCCCCCAAACCTTTTTCTTGTTTTGCTTCGACGACGTATGCAACCGCAGGCATTTCCGCATCAGCCTTTAATTCCATCATTTCTGCCTGTAATAAAATACCCTCTTCCAGTTTGTCCAGACCAATTTTCTTGGTTGCAGAAATTTCAACACATTGAACATCACCACCCATTTCTTCAACCTGGACTTCCTGTTGCAACAAGTCTGTCTTTACACGCATCGCATTTGCTTCGGGCAGGTCAATCTTGTTAATCGCAACAATAAATGGAACATGGGCCGCACGAATATGATTAATCGCTTCGATTGTTTGTGGCATAATAGAATCATTTGCCGCAACAACCAATACAACAATATCCGCCATCTGAGCACCACGCGCACGCATCGCAGTAAATGTTTCGTGCCCCGGTGTGTCCAAAAATGTTATCATCGCACCAGATTTTGTTTTTACTTCGTATGAAGATACATGCTGGGTAATACCACCCGCTTCGCCCGCCGCAACATTGGCATTACGAAACGCGTCCAGCAAAGATGTTTTGCCATGGTCAACGTGCCCCACAACAGTTACAACAGGCGCACGTGGCGTCATGTGTTCTGGATTTGGCTCGCGTTCCAAAATATCCGCATATGGTTTTACAACAACGCGTTTGACAGTGGCACCAAATTCGCCAGCAACCAGTTCCGCAGTATCTGCATCAATAGACTGATTAACAGATACCATCATTCCCATTTCCATCAGCTTTTTAATTACATTGCCAACCTTTTCTGCCATTGCAGCAGCCAAATCTTTGACAGTTATCGTATCACCCAAGCTGACAATACGTTCAACCTTTTGTGGCGCATTAAATACCGCACGCGCCTTTTCACGAAAACGCTTTAATGACGCTTCGCTGCGACGACGGTTCGCACCACGCAATCCAATTTCTTCATCATCGTCTTCGCCACCCATAACAATATCATTTAAATGAATCTTGCCAGACTTTTTGAAATCTTTTTTGTAGTTGGAAAAACGTGATGAACGTGAATCTTCTTCGTCATTATTACGATTTTTACGACCACCACCGGCAACAGCGTTATCGGTGAACACCTTGGGCTGAGACGCCGGTTTAACATTTCGCGTCGCTGGTGCTTCTTCGGCAACATCATTATCGGATTCGGATGATGTTACATTTTCACGCGCCGCCAACTGAGACTTTACCTGTTCATATTCACGATTTTCACGTTCAATCTCAGCCGCACGGGCCGCACGCGCTGCTTCTTCTGCGGCCTCTCGTTGTTTACGTTCTTCTTCACGCGCCTTGGCCGCAGCCAACACCGCACGCAATTTTTCATCCGCAGCATTTTTCGGTGCAGTTGGTGTTGCAGGTTCGTCGCGTAATTCTTTGTTCCCCGGCGCAACAACACGACGGCGGCGTTCTACGAACACCGCGTCGCCTTTCTTGCTGCGGACCGCGTCAGTTGTAACAGATTTTCCAAGTGTTAATGTTGCCATATAGCCACCCCGTCGTTTTTATTCTTCTTCCTGCTTGATATTAAATGCGATTTCACGTGCCTTCATAACAACACGACCCGCCAAACGAGCAGACATTGTGTCTTCGCCCAAAATTTCAATCAATTCATCACTGGACAAATCCGCCAAGTCTTCCAAAGATTTGATACCAGCCGCACCCAACTGCATAATAATTGGACGTTTGATAAAGTCAAAGTTTAATAAATCGTCCTTCATACCCAATTTATGACCGTTGTCGATATATTCTTGTTCAACACGTGCCAGATAATCTTTGGCGCGTTTTTGCAATTCTGTCGCTAATTCTGGGTTAAAGCCTTCGATAGATTCCAGTTCATTAATATCAACAAACGCAACTTCTTCGATTGTACGGAAACCTTCGGTTATCAATAACTGTGCAATCATTTCATCAACATCCAAACCACCAATGAACAGTTCTGTCTTTTCTTTGAATTCTTTTGCACGTTTTTCTTGTTCTTCTGCTTCGTTCATAACGTCAATATTCCAGCCCGTCAACTGAGACGCCAAACGAACATTTTGTCCGCGACGACCAATCGCCAAAGACTGTTGATCTTCGTTAACAACAACCGCTGCACTGCGTGTATCTTCATCAACAATAATTTTTGCGACCTTGGCTGGTTGCATCGCATTAACAATGAACACAGCTGGATCTTCGGAATACAAGATAACGTCAATCTTTTCACCATGACATTCGTTGATAACTGGTTGAATACGTGTCCCCTTGATACCAACCGTCATACCAACCGCATCAATCGATGGATCCGCCGTTTCAACAGCAATCTTGGCATGAGAACCTGGTGCACGTGCAACTGATTTAATCTTAATAATACCTTCGTAGATTTCAGGCACTTCTTGGGTGAACAGTTTTTCCATAAACATTGGGTGTGTACGTGTCAAGAAAATCTGAGGTCCTGTATTTGAACGAGATACATCCATAATCAATGCGCGAACACGATCACCAACAGTCAATCTTTCACCTGGGATTAATTCTGTTCCTTTGATATAACCTTCGGCCTTGCCATTAATATCAACAAAGACATTGCCAAATTCAATACGCTTAACAACGCCGCTGACGATATCGCCAATATTATCTTTAAATTCTTCGAACTGACGTCCTTTTTCTGCGTCACGAACACGCGCAGTCATCATTTGTTTCGCAGTTTGAAATGCCATACGACCAAATTCGGGTTCTGGTAAAGAATCTTCTACAACATCACCAACAACTGGATTTGATGCATATTTTTTAGCCTGAGCCACAGTTAACATTGTGTTTGGATCATATTCTTCGCCAACGCTTTCTGGAGATTCAATAACATCGAACAAACGTTTTACATAAATCGCACCGTTTTTACGGTCAATGTTTGCAACGATGTTAAATTCTTCACCGTATTTATGTTTTGCAATTTTTGCAATTGCAGCCTCTAATGATTCAATAACAATATCGCGTTCAATTTGTTTTTCTTGGGCCAATGAATCAATCGCCAATAACAAATCCTGACGTGGCATAGAAACAAAAGACATTTATAGACTCCTTTTCCGTTAGTTGCATGTCTTATTGAAAGAGCGGGGTTTTTCAACCCCGCCCTTAAAAATTATTTAAGAACGTAATTCATTATAACCGCGATTCGTAAAAATACAAGAAAAAAAACACCCCTGAATAAAAATGTGGCACATATATTTTTTTTGATTTATAATCTGCCTGCTATGATGAAAATATTAAGAAATTTGCTGATGCCAGCAGCAAATAAAACAACAGCTGGCGCTTTGGCGGCCAAATTTGGTCTGGAATTACGCGGCGACGCAAACGCAATCGTACGTGGTGTCGCACCAATCGCAGATGCCAGACCAGGACAGTTGGCTTTTTATTCAACAGAACAAAACAGTAACGCGTTTAAAATACTGCCGTTGGAAGTTTTACAAAAAACGCGCGCAACTGTCATTTTGGTACAACCAGAAATGGCACAACACGCACCACAGGGTGCAACATTGCTGATAACAGAAAGTCCGCGCGGTAATATCGTAAAAATACTGGGCGAAATATACCGTGAAAAACCACGCTTTGGCATCAGTAAACATGCATATATTGAACGCGGTGTATTCTTTCGCAAAAAAAGAACTAATTACGTTGGACAATTTGTAACTATTGAACGTGGCGCATCCATTGAACCAGGGGTAAAAATATATCCTGGGGCGTTTATCGGACGCAACGTTGTTATCGGACGCAATACCATTATACACAGTGGCGCACATATTGAAAACGCAACTATTGGCGCAGATTCTATAATCAATGCCGGCGCAGTTATCGGCAAGGACGGATTCGGTTACACCAGACAAAACGGTAAAAACATATTTATCCCACACGTTGGGCGCGTTGTAATTGGCGAACGCGTATCAGTGGGTGCAAACACTTGCATCGATCGTGGCGCAATGACAGACACCATTGTCGGAGAAGGCACAAAAATTGACAACTTGTGCCAGATTGCACACGGCGTAGTTGTTGGCAAAGAATGCTTCTTGGCCAGCGGAACAGGTTTGGCAGGTGGCGTTACCGTTGGCGACCGCGCATTACTGGGCGGACACGTTGGTATCGCAAATGGTGTAAAGATTGGAAACGATGCATCAGTTGGTGCAAACAGTGGCGTATTCCGCAATATTCCAGATGGCGAATCACATATGGGATACCCTGCGGGCCCAGGGACAGAATTTATGCGTCATTATGCTTGGCTGCGCAAAAACGCAAAATAAAAAAAAAGAGAAAAGAAAAATGATTGGAATCAAAGAAATAGAATCAGTTATTCCACATCGTGGCAACATGCGTCTGATTGATGAAATTCGCGAATATAACGATACCAGCGCTGTCGGTATAAAATACGTACGCGACGACGAATTTTGGTGTCCGGGACATTTTCCAGGCGACCCAATTATGCCGGGGGTACTGCAAGTAGAAGCATTGGCACAAACGGCATGCTTCGTCGCATTTAAACGTATGAGTGAAGAAGAACGCAAAGGAATGCTGGGCTACTTTACAACAATGGAAAAAATTAAATTCTCGCATATGGTACGCCCTGGGGACAAACTGGAATTACACGTTGAATTATTAATGACAAAAATGAAACTGTATAAATTCCATGGCATTGCACTTGTTGGCGGAAAAAAGGTTGCAGAGGCAACATTTACAGCGGTTCTACAAAAAGCACAATAAAAGACAAAAGAAACGCCAAATTGGCGTTTCTTTTTTTATAAAAAAACCGCCAACAGTTATGTTGGCGGCGCTCCCTTCCTTCCGTTAACCGGAAACTGTGTGTCCTGAACCGTGCGCGCTATCAAGACAAAGCAACACTTTTATGCGGCCTTGGCAACGGTACCGACGGACAAATCAGAAGAATCAGCAGCGTCTATCAATTTCTTGGCTTCGGCAAATACCATTGCTTTTACACGCAATGCCAAATCTGCTGTTTCCATATTTTCTGCTGCAACATCAAAATTATCTATACGAATTTGTAACGAAACATATGCACCAATCAAAGACGACCTTGGCAAATCTTCGATAGAACGAGGCGCATTATTACGACCAATTTTTAATTCATCTGCCAATGATACAATTTGACGTTCAGAATTTACCCAAACAGTTGTTGTTAAAACCTGGTTCAAGGCAATCATTATTTCTTTGATATTCTTTTGCATGGCGCGCTTCCCCTCCTTTCGGGCGTTTTGTTGTAAAATATCAATCTTTCACTGTACATACCAAAGTATTTACAAATCAGATAAATATTTTGTTGTTTCGTTTCGTTTTTTATCAGAAAAAGCCGAGATTTCTGCGACTTATACCGATTTTTATTTCTTTTTCCCTTGTCTATACAAATATCTTAGAACAAAAACGAATCGCAGGTCAAGCACAAAATATATTTATTTAAAAATTATTTAATTTTTTTCGTTTTTTATTATAAAAACCATAAATTACCATAAATAAACTACAAATTGTCATTGACAACCATAAAAGCCCGTGCTACATTGCATACGAAGCAGGAAACAGGGGGATCATAGGAACCGCCCAAAACAGAAAATCATAAAATGTCATTGTTTCTCTCATCTTATGAAAATCGTTTGGATACCAAGGGGCGAATTTCTGTGCCTGCCCCATTCCGCGCTTCGCTTTCAAACGAATATTTTGCAGGCGTGGTATTGTACCGTTCTTTTACACATAATTGCATCGAAGGACTGTCGATGTCACGTATGGAAAAGATGGCGGCCGCAACCGATAAAATGGGCGTTTTTGACAACGAATTGGACGATTTATCCGCAATGCTGTTCGCAGACGCACGCCAACTGGCCTTTGACGTAACAGGACGTATCGTCATCCCCACAGAATTATTAAAACACGCAAATATTACAGACCGTGCAATATTCGTCGGACGCGGAAACAGCTTTCAAATCTGGAACCCAGAAGCGTTTCGCGCAGCCCAAGAAAAATCCTTGAACAACCTGCGCAACGTACGTCCAAACCTAAAAATTGGGGAATAACATAATATTACCGCGACAACCCCAGCGCAGAGATTATATCAGAATAATTTTCTGCAATACTGCCATTTGCATCTATTTCAAAAAAATGCACATCTGGCGATTTGCTTAACCAATCAATCGCGGGCATTGTTATCTTAAAATAATTATCAAGACGTTTACGAATAATTTCTGGGGACGCATCGTCCGCACGCTTTGAACCTTCGAGGATACGTTTGTTAATACGCTGAATCAAAACATCTTCGGACACAGATAAATACAAAACATAAATATCAAATCTATCTGCATAATTATCTATCAACCACCGCGCCTGTGATATTTTACGCGGAAAACCGTCTAATATCACATCTTTACCTGACGATATTTTTCCACCAATTAATTCAAACAATATGCCATCCGGAACCAAATTGCCCGCATATATCGTTTTCATCACATCAATATTAGACGACATAGCACGCAACATAGCGCCAGTTTCAATATAATCAAAACCATATTCCGTCTGCAACATACGGGAAATAGTCCCCTTGCCTACGCCCTGGCCACCCATAATTAAAATCATCTGTTGTTTTTTCATCACACCTGTATTCTATCATAAAAAACAAAACTGGGCAAATTATGCCCAGTTTTATTTCTGAAAAACACACAAAAATTATTTTTTGCTGTTTTCAATCGCAGCGCCCAATATATCGCCCAAAACAGAACCACTGTCTGCTTCGTTTGCGAATTCTTTAACAGCCTGCTTTTCCAATGTAACCTGTAATGCACGGATAGACAATTTAACAGTGTTATCTTCAACAGAAACAACAGATGCTTCGACAGAATCACCAACGTTAAATTTGCCAGTATCCTGTTCAGATTTTTCACGAGACAAGTCTGTACGACGGATAACACCGCGTGCATCACCTGCCAACGACAAAATCAATTCATCAGGTGTAATTTCAGAAACTGTACCGCATACAACCGCGCCTTTCTTGATAGAAACAGCATTGTTTTCTGCGCCTTCTGTTAATTGTTTGATACCCAATGTAACACGTTCTTTTTCTGGATTGATATCCAAAATTTTCGCTGTTACTTCTTGGCCACGAACGAATTTCTTTAATTCTTCTTCGTCCAATTTGTTCCAAGACAAATCAGAGATATGAACCATACCGTCTAATTCTGGTGTCAAAGCAACAAACAAACCAAATTCTGTTGTGTTTTTGATTGGACCTGTGATTACATCGCCAACATTGTGTTCTTCTGCAAATTGCTTCCATGGGTTTGGTTGCAATTGTTTGTAACCCAACGAGATACGACGTTTATCTTGGTCAATACCCAAAACAACAACGTTTACATCCTGACCATTTTGCAAAACTTTGCTTGGGTGGATATTCTTGTTTGTCCAAGACAATTCAGACATATGAACCAGACCTTCGATGTTATTGCCCAAGTCAATAAATGCACCGTAATCTGTCAATGAAGAAACCTTGCCCGATACTGTGTCGCCAACATTAAATGCACGTGACGCTGTATCCCATGGATCTTCTTCCAATTGTTTTGCACCCAATGAAATACGATGTGATTCTGGATCAAACTGAATAACTTTGACCTTGATCTTTTCGCCAACATGGACCAATTCACGTGGATGATTAACACGTTTCCAAGACAAGTCTGTAACGTGCAACAAACCATCAATACCGCCCAAATCAACAAATACACCGTAATCTGCGATATTTTTAACTGTACCTTCGATAACCGCACCCAGTTCGATGTTTTTCATCGCTTCGCGTTGTGCCGCTGCGATTGTATCAGACTGAATCGCGCGACGAGATACGATTGCATTTGTGCGCAACGCATCCATTTTCAATACGCGGAATTTGTCCTTTAAACCAATCAATGATTTTGCATCGCGGATTGGTTTATGATCAACCTGAGACGATGGCATAAATGCAAATACACCGTTGATATCAACTGTAAAGCCACCACGAACAACGTCGATAATTGTACCTTCTGGGTCAACACCTTCGGCAACTGTTTTTTCCAATTCTTTCCATGCCTTTTCTGCACGTGCCTTGGAATAAGACAGAACCGCAGTACCTTCGCGGGATTCATAACGTTCAACAAAAACGTCAATAATATCACCAACTGATGGTACAGATGCACCGAATTCTTTTAATGGAACGCGACCTTCGGATTTCAAGCCAACATCAACCATTGCAAAATCACCGCGGATATCTTTAACTGTACCCTTGGTTGCATAGCCTTGTAATGTTTCTTGGGAACCATAGTTCGCATCAAACATCTGGACAAAATCTTCGCCAGACAATGGATTAAATAAATCTTTGGATAAATCTTTCATAAGAAAAATATTCATCAAAGTTTGCCGTCCTTCAACAAGGGTTCAGATAACACTGCCATCCAAATCCTTTCCAGAGGTCTTGTGGGATTAATCGGACTGATATTGCGCCCACCCGCAAAATCAACAGAATTATACAGTAAAAATATACATTTTCAATAAAAAAAATCCCCGTACAAACGGGGAAATAAAATCTTCTTATTCTTCTTGCAGTTTTGCACGAACATTTGACAACGCACGGGCACGTTCTTCGATTAAACCGTTAAGATTTGCCTTGGTCAAACCAACCGCATATCGTATAGAATTTGCAAATGCCAGCGCATCACTGTTACCATGCGTTTTAAACGCAAAACCACGCAACCCCAAGAATGTCGCACCAGCATACGAACGTGGGTCAATCTTGTGCTTTAAACGTTTAAAAACATGCACCAAGAAAAACGCACCAATAATTGCCAATACAGATTTCTTGAAATTTTCAACAATAACACGTTTTATTAATTTGGCGGTACCTTCGACCGTCTTTAATACGATATTACCTGTAAATCCGTCTGTAACAACAACCTGAACACGACCGGCACTGATATCATTCGCTTCGACAAAGCCGATATATTCGTATGGTAATTTCTTTTTATTTTCGGTCAAAACCTTGTTCAAATGAATAAGCGTTTCATTACCCTTGGTTTCTTCGGAACCAATATTCAAAACACCCAATTTTGGTTTTGGCATTTTACCGACAACTTCGGCATAAACACTGCCCAAGACAGCAAAGTCAAACAATATATTTTCATCACAATGAACATTTGCACCCAAATCCAATACAACAACACGACTGTCACCTGCACCAGATGGCAACATCGTGGTAATCGCAGGGCGTGCAATTCCATCAATCGTTTTTAATGCCAATTTTGACAACGACATTAACATACCTGTGTTCCCAGCACTGATAACAGCCGCAGAATTTCCTTCGCGGACATCTTTGATGGCCATATACATCGAAGTGTCCTGAGAATGACGCAGCACATCCATAACCTTGTCCGTACCCTTGATAACGTTTGGTGCATGGATTATTTCACAATTACGTGCCGCACGTGGATATTTTGATAATAATTTACGCAAAACCTTTTCATCACCAAACAAGCGAAAAAAAACATCACTTTCGCCATTTTGATATAAAAACTGGTTTATACCACCCAACACAGCAGCCGGCCCCTTGTCGCCGCCCATTGTATCAATAGAAATAATTTTTTTATCGTCTGACATTTTCAAATAAAAAAAGCAGAAACAGGCACATTAAAAGCGCCCTGCTTCTGCATTATTTTGTATTTAAGAGATTATTTCGCACCGCATGCAGGACAAACGTGATGTGGACGTTTCTTTTCGCCACATGTTTTGCATACACCACATGGCATTACAGACAATGCGTCATGAGAACGGCGTTGTGCGGAACGTGCTTTACTTGTTTTACTTTTTGGCGTTGCCATTTTTCTATCCTTTTGATTTATAACTGTTCTATTTTATTCAATTCTTTGCAATTTGCAAGTAAAAGTTTAATCAGATATAACATGGGCACAGAACATACCATGGTTATGCATCAAACCAATAACTGCACTATGATCGTCCAGCCCCATATAAAACCGATATCCTTGTTGTTCCAAAGATTTTATTGTGTCCAAATTAAATTCTGCCGTAGTACCACAATAATCTTGGGGTTTACAATAAACACGCTTGTTAATATTCGGCAATAAACTGTTTATATGATCTTCTACCTTGGCTTGCCCCATCGCCCAACGGCCCGTGATAAAAACAACTGTAAAATCACGTCCCAGACTTTCCAATATGCGTATCATATTTTCGTTTGGCGCACCAAACCTGTCATAATTGGGCAAAGCAAACTTATGACAAACAACACCGTCTATATCACAAAAAATTGCTGGTATTTCTTGCATTTCGCCCCCAGATATCGACGCCCAGTTTGGCAGATAAACAGCCATAACTGGGCGATACAATACATATTATCAGATAATATTAGATATCCAATAACTGTTGCTGTGCGTTACCTTCGCGTGCCAATTTTTCTGCCTTTTCTTCTTCTTTGGCAATTTCACGAACACGACGAACGTATGCACCTGTTCCAATTGGAATCAAACGACCAACAATCAAGTTTTCGTTGATACCAACCAATTTATCTGTTGAACCGCTGATAGCAGCATCAACCAACACTTTGGTTGTCTGTTGGAACGACGCATTTGATATAAATGAACGCGATGTTAATGACGCACGGGTCAAACCAACCAATACCTGAGAAGCTTCGGCCAGTCTGCCACCATCGCGTGCAACGCGTGCATTTTCTTCTTCGAAATCAACACGGTCAACAACAGCGCCCATCAAGAAGCCTGTATCACCAGGATTCGTGATTTCAACACGACGTGTCATTTCACGTATCAAAATTTCAATATGCTTGTCGTTGATGACCACACCCTGCAAACGATAAACCTGCTGAATCTGTTCAACCATAAATGTTGCCAGCGCCTTTTGACCCAAGATACGCAAAATATCTTGTGGCACAGGATCACCATCAACCAACTTATCTGCCTTGCGTACAGTATCACCACTGCGAACCAACAGGTTTGTTCCCTTTGATACAGCGTATTCAACCGGCGCAGAACCGTCTGTTGGTTCAATACGGATGATAATCTTGGACTTGGCATCTTCCAATTCAATCGTACCATCAATTTCTGCCAACAATGCAGGATTTGTAGGACGACGAACTTCCAGCAATTCGTTAACACGTGGCAAACCACCTGTAATGTCGCCTGTACGTTTTGTCTGAACAGGGATACGTGCCAAAATGTCACCTGCAACAACATGGTCACCATTCGCAACATTCAAGATTGAATATATTGGCAACAAGTATTCTGCAATTCTTTTGCCACCCAAGGATAAAACCTCACCCTTGTCATTAACCAATGTTACTGCTGGTTTTAATGCCTTTTTAGTGTTTGTCTTCCAGTTAATAACCTTGCGCGATACAATACCAGTCATAGAATCAACTTCTTCTTGGTAAGATACGTTTTCAATCAGGTCATTAAAGTTAACAATACCGTCTTTTTCAGCAATGATTGTGTTGGAATATGGATCCCATTCTGCAATCTTGGCACCCTTTTCAACCTTGTCACCATCGTTAATAATCAACATAGATGCGTATGGCAAATTACTGCTGAACAATTCTTTACCTTCTTCATCAACGATTGTCAATTTACCATTACGTGACAGAACAACTACACGACCTGCGCTGTTCTTAATTGTATTAACGCCGGACAATTTGACAGTACCAGATACAGGAACTTCGATAAAGTGACTTTCTGCACCACCAGATGCAACACCACCAATATGGAAAGTACGCAATGTCAACTGGGTACCAGGTTCACCAATAGACTGACCCGCGACAACACCAACCGCTTCGCCAACGTGCACCAATGAATTTCTGGACAAGTCCATACCATAACATTTTGCACACAATCCGTCACTGCAACATGTCAGTACACTGCGTACATCAACAGATGGCAGACCAGATTCATTAATTTGCTTTGATGCGGCCTTGGTGATTAATTCGCCAGCAGGCACAATAACTTCTTTGGTGATTGGATGAATAATGTCATGTGCCGCAGTACGTCCCAAAACAACATCACCCAGCGCAACAGACAAGGTAGAACCCTGATATACAGGCTTTGCTGTAATAAAGTCTGTTGTACCACAATCGTGTTCTGTAATAACTGTATTCTGTGCCAATTCAACCAAACGACGTGTCAAGTAACCTGCGTCAGCTGTTTTCAACGCAGTATCCGACATACCTTTACGTGCACCGTGGGTAGATGTAAAGTATTCGGACATCGTCAGACCTTCTTTAAAGTTCGAAATAATTGGAACTTCAATAATAGATCCGTCTGGTTTCTGCATCATTCCACGCATACCAGCCAACTGTTGAATCTGACGTTTGGAACCACGGGCGCCAGATAACGCCATCATATATACAGAATTCCAATTATCGCCTGTTGTTTTACCCAACGCAGCATACGCCATATCACCCAGTTTATCTGTGGTTTTGTGCCACAAGTCAATCAACTTGTTATAACGTTCTCCACCAGACAACAAACCGTTCTGATACTGTTCTTCAATTTCCGCTGCTGCTTTTTCAGAATCTGCAATCAATGTTTTCTTTTCTTCTGGAATAACAATATCGTCAAACCCGATTGAAATACCACTGCGTGCAGCCTGTTCAAAACCAGTATTCTTTAACGCGTCAGCCAACATAATCATCGCTTTGTCGCCACAACGTTCATAAGTCGTCGCCAACAATGCCTTGATTTCTTTTACAGGCATAACTTTATTTACCAAATCAAACGGCATATTGTCTGAATCAGGCAATAATTCACCCAAAATCATACGCCCCGCTGTTGTCTTGTATGTTTTACCCTTGATACGCGCAACAATAGGTGTATGCATTGTAATAGATTTGTTTTCCAACGCCATTTGGACTTCGTCCATATTCGCAAAACGAGGTGACTTTTCATCGTGTTCACCATTAATCAACGAGATATAGTAAACACCCAAAACGATGTCCTGAGAAGGAACAATCATAGGTTCACCGTTCGCTGGTGACAACACGTTATTAGAAGATAACATCAATGTACGCGCTTCTAATTGTGCTTCTAATGAAATAGGAACGTGAACAGACATCTGGTCACCGTCAAAGTCAGCATTAAACCCTGCACATACCAATGGATGCAGACGAATTGCCTTGCCTTCTATCAAGACAGGTTCAAATGCCAACAAAGACAATCTGTGCAATGATGGCGCACGGTTCAACAATACAGGATGTTCATGGATAACTTTTTCCAGAATTTCCCATACAATATCTTCACCGTTTTCAACCATTTTACGGGCTGTTTTAATTGTGTTTGCATAATCACCTGCCATCAAGCGTGCGTAAACAAATGGACGGAACAATTCCAGCGCCATTGTTTTTGGCAAACCAACTTGATGTAATTTTAATGTTGGACCAGACACAATAACTGAACGACCAGAATAGTCAACACGTTTACCCAACATATTCATACGGAAACGACCAGACTTACCGCGCAAAGAATCAGACAATGATTTCAATGGACGACGATTCTGGGATACCATTGGACGTGCCTTGTGGCCGTTGTCAAATAATGAATCAACCGCTTCTTGTAACATACGTTTTTCGTTACGGATGATAATATCAGGTGCATGCATTTCCATAAAACGTTTCAAACGATTGTTACGGATAATTACACGACGATACAAATCATTCAAATCAGATGCTGCAACATGTCCCGCATCCAATGTTACCAACGGACGCATATCAGGTGGGATAACAGGAATAATATCTGGCATCATCCATGCAGGATCTGTCTTGGAGTCCAAGAACGCTTCTACCAATTTTAATTGTTTAATTAAACCTTTACGTTTCGCTTCTGATTTTGTATCCGCCAATTCTGCACGCAGACGTGTACGTTCATCGCCCATATCCAAATTAGCAATGATTGAACGAACGCCTTCGGCACCAATACCAACGTGGAACGCATCTGCCCCAAATTCTTCAACAGCTGCTTGATATTCATCTTCGCTGATTACATCGTATTGTTTCAAGTTTGTTAAACCTGGTTCAATAACAATATACGCATCATATGAAATTACCTGTTCCAGTTTCTTTTGTGGTAAATTATTTAACAGTGTCGCAATTTTACCTTCGCGCAGGAACCATGTATGCGCAACAGGCATTGCCAATTTAATATGCCCCATACGTTCACGACGAACAGAAGATGGACCAACTTCTACACCGCAACGTTCACAAACAATACCGCGGAACTTTATTCTTTTATATTTACCGCACGCACATTCGTAATCCTTGACCGGACCAAAAATCTGCTGACAGAACAGACCTTCGGCTTCTGGTTTCATGGAATGATAGTTAATGGTTTCTGGTTTTTTAACCTCGCCATGGGACCAAGACAGAATTTCTTCTGGTGATGCGATTGTAATACGCAATGCATCAAACTGTTCCTTGGTTTCTATCTGTCCAAAAATCTTTTGCAACATTTTGCTCATTATATTTCGCTCCTTTCAGTCGCTTAAAGAGTTGTTAGTGGTTAGTTCTTAGTGTTCAGGTTCCGAACCCCGATATCAGGGTTCGGAACTAACCACTAATCCATTTTCTTTGGTGTCATTGCCAGACCCAAACCGCGCAATTCACGAACCAATACATTAAATGCTTCTGGTGTACCAGTCTGGATATCGTTATTGCCAGAAACAATAGATTCATACATCTTGTTTCGGCCAGCAATATCGTCTGACTTTACCGTTAACATTTCACGCAGCAAGTGTGCCGCACCGTGTGCTTCCAGTGCCCATACTTCCATTTCACCCAAACGCTGACCACCCATGTGGGCCTTACCAGATAATGGCTGTTGAGTTACCAAGGAATAGCTGCCTGTGGAACGCGCGTGAATCTTTTCATCAACAAAGTGATGCAATTTCAACATGTACATTACACCAACAGTTACAGGACGGGCAAATTTTTCACCAGTCATACCGTCATACAATGTGAACTGACCTGTTTCTGGTAAGCCCGCCATTTTTAACATATTACGGATATCTTCTGATGAAGCACCGTTAAATGTTGGTGTTGCCATTGGTACACCTTCACGTAACAACGCAGCCTGTGCACGAACGTCTGTATCTGTCATTTTTTCCAGTTTTTCAGCCGTCGCTGGTCCATAGATTTTGCCCATAATATTGCGCAAATCATCTGTAACCGCACGTTTAGCCTTGACTTCGTCCAAAACCGCACCAATCTGGGCACCCAATGTACGGGCCGCCATACCAAGGTGAGTTTCCAAAATCTGACCAATGTTCATACGTGATGGCACACCCAATGGATTTAATACGATGTCAACCGGTGTACCGTCTGCCAGATATGGCATATCTTCTACTGGAACAACCTTGGATACAATACCCTTGTTTCCATGACGTCCAGCCATTTTATCACCAGGTTGCAACTTCATCTTGTGTGCAATATAAACCTTTACTTCTTTCAAAACGCCTGCGTTCAAAGAATTGCTTTCTGTTGCCTTGGCTACTTCGGCATCTGCTTTTTCGTTCAACTGTTTCAGTTTGATAACATGTTGTTCGCGCAATTCATCAATTTTGGCCTGGGCTTCTTTGTTTTTGACAACCAATTTTTTAACATCAGATGCTTTGATTCCTTCAAATACTTCTGCTGTTAATTTTTTGCCAACAAACGGTTTTACACTGCCTGTGCCAGCCTCGATAACCAGACCTTCGGCGATTTGGAATATCTGATCTGCAAAACCTTTTTCAATAATCGCAATTTCTTCGTCGCGATCCTTGTTGATTTTTTCAATCTTTTGCAGTTCGATCATCTGGGTACGTTCGTCTTTCTTGACGCCGTGACGTGTCAATACGTTAACGCCAATTACAGTACCTTCTTCGTTTGGTCCAACACGTAAAGATGTATCTTTTACGTTCAACGCCTTTTCACCAAAGATATTACGCAACAATGCTTCTTCTGGGGTCAGCAATGTTTCTGATTTTGGTGTAACACGACCAACCAAGATATCGCCCTGTTTTACGCGTGCGCCAACATAGATAATACCAGATTCGTCCAAATTCTTTAACGCTTCTTCGCCAACGTTTGGAATGTCGCGTGTCAAAGATTCTGGGCCCAATTGAGTGTCACGAACCTTGAATTCTTTTTCAACGATTTTGATAGATGTGAACACGTCATCGCGTGAAATACGTTCTGAAATAACAATAGAGTCTTCATAGTTATATCCACGCCATGGCATAAACGCAACCAATACATTGCGACCCAACGCCAATTCACCATAGTTCATAGAAGAACCGTCGGCAATGATGTCGCCCGCAGAAATACGGTCGCCAACCTTGACCAATGGTTTTTGATGAATCAATGTTTCACTGTTGGAACGTTCAAATTTTTCCAGATTGTAAATATCAACCCCAGTTACAACATTGCGGCTGTTCATACATTTTACCACAATACGATTTGCGTCAACAGATTCAACAATACCACTGTGTTTTGCAACCTTACCAGTACGAGAATCGCGTGCAACTTCACGTTCAATACCTGTTCCGACCAATGGCGCCTGAACACGTAACAAAGGAACGCCCTGACGTTGCATGTTCGAACCCATCAATGCACGGTTCGCGTCGTCATTTTCAACAAATGGAATCAAGCCTGTTGCAATAGATACTACCTGACGTGGTTCAACGTCAATCAAGTCAACTTCGTCTTTGGCAACCATTGTAAATTCGCCATCTACACGCGCAGTTACCATTTCTTCCGCCAATGCACCATCAGATGCAATCGGTGTATTACCCTGTGCAATCTTGTGACCCAATTCTTCGTCTGCTGTCAAATATATCATTTTGTCTGTGACATGACCATTTTCAACAACATAGTAAGGTGTTTCAATGAATCCGTATGGATTTACACGTGCGTATGTCGCCAAGTGGTTAATCAGACCAATATTTGCACCTTCGGGTGTATGAATTGGACATAAACGACCATAGTGTGTCGGATGAACGTCACGTACGTCAATACCAGCACGTTCACGGTTCAATCCACCAGGTCCCAATGCAGAAATCAAACGCTTGTGTTCCAGTTCTGACAATGGATTGTACGCATCCATAAACTGAGACAACTGTGATGTACCCAAGAATTCAGATACCAATGACATCAATGGTTTTACATTAATTACTTCTTGGGGTTGCATATTTGCAATATTTGGGCTGGACAATGCTTCACGAACCAGACGTTCAATGCGAACCATACCTGTACGGAAGTTTTGTTCCAACAATTCACCAACCGTGCGAACGCGACGATTTGACAAGTTATCAATATCATCAACAGTATCTTTGCGATCAATGATGTTTGTTAATGTTTTTAATACCGCCAAGAAATCAGACTTAGTCAACAAACGTTCATCTTCTGGTTTTTTGCCAGATTCAATCTTTAAACGTTTATTCATCTTGAAACGACCAACCGCAGACAAATCATAATACGCAGGTTCAAAACCTTGGCGCATAAACAAGTTGATTGCCGCTTCCAGTGTTGGACGTTCGCCCGGACGGATAATGTTATAGATTTCAATCAACGCTTCTTCACGATTTGTTGTTTTATCTGCCAACAATGTGTTACGCATATGCGCGCTGATTGTTGTATTATCAATAGAAATCAAACTGATTTCTTTGATGTTCATCTTGTCCAAATCGTTCAAAACTTCTTCGGTAATTTCTGTACCTGCTGGCAAGACAACCTCATCGCCAGACATAATTGGTTCAAACAGATATTCGCCAATCAAAGATTCAGGTAATACGCCAAAATTCTTGGATAATTCCAACAATTTTTTCATACGCTTACCATTTAAACGATCGCCTTTGGATGCAATAACTTTTTTATCTTTTGGATTAATTAAATCATAATTTAAACGATATTTATCCAAACCTTCGAAAGACGCTGTTTCACCAACCCACATTTTGCCATCAAATGACAAAGGTATGCGTTTATAGAACGAACCCAAAATTTCAGTATCTGACATACCGCGAATTGTTGGCTTGCGTGGTTCTGCAATCCATGCTTTTTCATCCTCGGCCGATGGCAAGCAACGCAACAATACTGTTGCTGGAACCTTGCGACGACGATCGATACGAACATAGATAACACCCTTGGATTCTTCAAAATCAATCCAAGAACCATGTTCTGGAATAATACGCGCAGTATATGTTGTTGGATTGCCAGCAACCTTGGATTCTTTGGTTGTAGCAAAAACAACACCTTGGGCACGATGCATCTGGGAAACGATAACACGTTCAACGCCCGATGCGATAAAGCTGCCGCGTTCTGTCATCAACGGCACTTCGCCCATAAATATTTCTTGTTCTTTGATGTCGCGCAAAGTTTTTTTGCCATCTTCGGCGACGTCCCACAAAATTAATCTCAGCTTCAATCTCAACTTGCTGGAATATGTCATGTTGCGCAACATGCATTCTTTTACATTGTAAACAGGTTTATCCAATGTATATTCCACGAATTCCAAGTCGGCAACGCCGGCATAATCTTTGATTGGAAACATGGAAGAGAATACATTTTGCAATCCCATATTTTTACGGGATTGTGGTTCGACATCTGCCTGCAAGAAATCTTTATAAGAATTATATTGGATTTCAACTAAATCAGGAAGCGGAGTTTGCAAAATACCTGTACCAAAAAATTTTCTAGGTCTTTGGATAACTGCCATCGGTTTTAATCCTTTTTTTTATGCGTTTTGCAAACAAGGCGGTACAAAAAGAAGATTTTACAAACAAATGTTAATTTTTTTCTTAAAAATTTTTATAACGATTTGTTCAACAATCCCCTTTTTGTACCGCTTTTATTTATTATTATCTATTTTACGCCTTTGTGCCCGCCTAGGATTTTATCCCACGCGGGCGGCGTTTTGTCATACTGTTGTATGACTTTTTATCTGGGACACAGGTCCCAAAAAGATGAATTATTTCAATTCAACTTTTGCACCAGCTGCTTCTAATGTAGCTTTCATTTTTTCAGCTTCATCTTTTGCAACTGCTTCTTTAACAGTCTTTGGTGCAGAATCAACCAAAGCTTTCGCTTCGCTCAAACCTAAACCAGCGATGTCTTTAACAGCCTTGATAACTGCCAATTTGTTTGCACCAGCTTCTGCCAAGACAACATCAAATTCTGTCTTTTCTTCTGCAGCAGCTGCAACAGGACCAGCAGCAACTGCAACAGCAGCAGCAGCACTTACGCCCCATGTTTCTTCTAATGCTTTGGACAGTTCAACTGCTTCCAAAACAGTCAATTTTGACAATTCTTCAACTAATTTTTGAATGTCTGCCATTTTCTTTACTCCTAATTTTGTAGTTAGGTCAGAATATTGCTATTCTGATTTTATTGTTCTTTTTTTCCATACTCTGCTGAAACACGTGCCAAGCGCGACGCAGGTTCGACCAATATACGCGCAATAGTAGAACGGATTTCCAACAGTGAAGGAAGCTTGGATAATTGCAATACGCCGTTCGCATCCAGAACGTCTGCGTCCATTTTACCGCCCAAAATTGTCAAATTTGGATGAGATTCCGCAAATTTTGCCAATACTTTGGTAACAGCCAAACCATCTGTTGCAACCGCAACAGCTGTTGGACGCTTCATCATTTCAGACACAGGTTCAAATTCTGTATCTTTCAATGCCAACTTCATCAAACGGTTTTTAACAACTTTGAATACAGAAACCATTGGACGCAATTCATTGCGCAATGCTTCGAATTCTTTTACTGTCAAACCATGGTTTTCAATAACGAAAACACCGTTTGCTTCTTTCAGGGACGACTGTAACGCTGAAATCAAATCTGATTTTTCTTCGCGTTTCATCTATTTTTCCTTCAAGCTTCTGTTTTGTTTAACTTTCCATCCAAGGTTGCCCTTGGGTGGGGCTTCGTTCCTGCCCCAAAGAATTTTTCTTTGTCTATGATGGGAATTAAGCAGTATTTTTACCACACCATCAGTCTTGGACAGAAATCTGTTTATGCGATTGTGACAAAACGCCACAATCGCATTTTATTATTTTGCATCAACACGCAAACCTGGGCCCTGAGTTGTCGCAACAGACACACCCAAGATATATTGACCCTTGGTAGATGCAGGTTTAACTTTTTTCAACTGATCAATCAATGCATTCGCATTTTCAACCAATTTCGCTGTTTCAAAAGACATCTTACCAATACCAGCGTGGATAATACCTTTCTTTTCTGCACGGTATTCAATCTGACCAGCCTTGGCAGTAGCAACAGCTTCTGCAACGTTATTTGTAACAGTGCCTAATTTTGGATTTGGCATCAAACCCTTTGGACCCAAAACACGTGCAATTTTTGACATTTTTGGCATCATGTCTGGTGTTGCAATAACGCGATCAAAGTTAATATTGCCCGCAGCAACGGAATCAATCAATTCTTCGCCACCAACAACATCTGCACCAGCCTTTTTGGCTTCGTCAGCAGAATTTGCTGTAAATACCGCAACGCGAACTGTTTTACCAGTACCGTTTGGTAAAGACAACATACCACGAATATTTTGATCAGCCTTGGTTACATCAATACCCAAACGGATCGCGATTTCCAATGTTTCATCAAATTTCTTGGATGCATATTCACGCAATACTTCGATTGCATCAGCCAAAGCATATACTTTGTCTGTATCTAAATTTTTCCAAGTTTGCTGTTTCTTTGTTAATTTCATGATATTATTCCCCCACCTTTACGCCCATAGAACGGCATTGACCCGCAACAATGTTCATCGCAGCTTCAATGGTAGAGCAATTTAAATCCGGCATTTTCGCTTCGGCAATTTCTTTGATTTGTGCCTGAGAGATTGTGCCAACAAAATCACGACCTGGTTTATGAGAACCAATCTTTAATTTCAATGCTTTTTTGATATAATATGACACAGGTGGCAATTTCATAATAAATTCGAAACTGCGATCTGTATAAACAGTGATAATACATGGAATTGGCATTCCTGGTTCTTTATCCGCTGTTTTGTCATTAAACTGTTTGCAGAATTCTGCAATATTTACACCAGCAGCACCCAACGCCGGACCAATTGGTGGCGCAGGATTAGCCTGCTTTGCAGGGACGACCAATTTGACCAATCCCTTAACTTCTTTCTTTGCCATTTTTCACTCCGTTTTTTTCGTTTGTGTCGTGGTACGATATGGCGTATCTACCACGGTTTGCTGTGATTTTACATGATATTTTTCAGAAAACCACAAAAATCTTTTGTTACTGCGTTATACGCGTTCAACCTGATTAAATTCCAGTTCCATGCTGGTTTCACGACCAAACACCAGAACAGTTACCGTCATCTTTTGCTTTACATTATCAACATCCGACGCAACACCATTAAAGCCAGCAAATGGACCATCGATAACATGCACTTCTTGACCAACTTCGTATTCAATATCATCAGTCGCAACTGCACCTTCTTCAACCTGCTTTAACAAACGACGCGCTTCTTCTTCGCTGACCGCAATAGGTTTATTTTTAGCACCCAAGAACATAACAACCTGAGGCACCTGTCTGACCAATGTAAACGTTTCGTTATTCATAACCATTTGAACAACAATATAGCCTGGGAAGAATTTCTTTTCGCTTTTTACACGTTTGCCAGCCTTAACTTCTGTAACTTCGCGTGTTGGAACCAAAATTTCACCAAACAACGCATTTAAACGACGTTTATCAATCTGCTCACGCAGACCACGCGCAACTTTGTCTTCACAACCAGTATGAACATTAACGACAAACCACTGCATTCTTTCTTCCATTTGAACTTCCTTTGCAAGTTATTAGAAAACCCAACCAACAATCGCATTTAAAACACTATCCACGACAAAAAAGAACAATGTCGCCAGACCAGAAAACGCCAATATCATTATAGTCGCACGTAAACAACTGTCGCGTGAAGGCCATACAATCTTAAACCATTCACCGCGAACCGACTTAAAAAAATCAAGCATTTTCTTCATAAATCCCGCCTAAATTTATACGGTTTTTCCTTGGCAGGGGCAGAAGGAATCGAACCCTCATCCGCGGTTTTGGAGACCGATATTCTACCGTTGAACTATGCCCCTGTAAACACATTTTGACCATACTTGACACTTTCGTACACCAAGCGATAGCCTGCGCAAGGATAGCATACGAATATAAAAAATCAAGCGGAAATATTATAATATTTTTAAAACAACCACGCAAGAACTTTCTTAACTACTTGCACACAACATTTTTCCATAACACACAAAACTTAAAAAAATCACAAAAAATCTTGTTTTTTCCCTTGCATAGTCTGGCGATTTTTTTCTACAATACCCTTAAATTAAGGGGGAGAAATTCGTGCAAAACCGCGTAGAACCGCCAGTTTTGATATCCAGACTTATGACGTTCGTATTGGCGACCGCCGTTGTTGTCGTTGGCGCACTGGGGGTTACGTTATCAAAAATGTTCCCTTTGAACCGTCCACAAATATTCTTTTTATCATCCCCTATTCGTGATGGACAAGATATCAAATTGGTTGAAATGCCACCAAAAGACGAAAACTTGGATGTTTATAAAAAGGCTTTTGTGTACGAATATATAAAAAACAGAAACGAAATTGTCGCAGACGCAAATGAAATGCACAAAAAATGGGACAGTCGCGGTCCTGTTCGCACAATGTCCACAGACGAAGTTTACGCAGGCTTTATCAACACTAAGATTTTCAACGATATTATGACCAGCATACCAAAGATTGACGCCCAATGCGCAATATTCTTTGATGGTGCGCCGATGTATTTGGCATCTGACACAAAAGGTACTGAAACATATCAGGTAAAATTTAGGTATTTATGCAAAGATTATACTGGACCTGAGATACAAAAAGATTATACAATAAAGATAAAGTTATCTGAAAGTGATGACAGAAAGATAAAATGGGTTGACCGTATCGAAAACCCCTTGGGACTGAAAGTGATAGAATATACTATTGTTTCAGGTGACGGTGATCCGCTGGATACAAATTTTGCACCAATTATGCAAAATATAAATCCTGTTACATTTGAACAAACGGAAGGTTTGATATGACATTTAAGAAAACTTGGAAATTAAATATATCTGTGGTTTGTTTAACGACATTGTTGTGCGTGCCAATTTGTGCTTTTGCAGACGAATACGGCATTCAGGAGGCATGGGATAATCCAACCGCAAATATGACAGCTGGCAGTATAAAACCGGGATACGCACAGTTATCTTGGTCACCAGGTTCTGTTTTGCCAATAAAATTGCGCAACGGTATGGTTACGATGGTAACATTACCAAACGGCGAACAAATCGCTGATGCTGTTGTTGGAAATACCGGATTGTTCACAATTGATGCAACACAAGGCGATCGAACCATGTTTATTTCGCCAGAACCATCAAACCAAGGTTCAGACACAAATATGATTGTAACTGGCAAATCAGGAAACAAATATATTTTCTATTTACGCAGTGAACCTGCAAACGCCAGCGAAATTACTTATTCTCAGGTAGATATTACTTTGGATGATGGCAGTATGCTGAATATGAACGGCACACCTGTCAAGACCAGCAGTGGCGCAAAATCAATATTCCAGAAATCCGCCCCACAAACCAGTGTTGTCGGCGTAGATGGTGAAGACTATGGTTGGATTAAATCAATGAAAATCGACCCATCTGAATTTAGATTCGATTTGGATATATTTGTTCCAAACCCAGACGATTACGTAATTGCACCTGAACGCGTATGGCGCGACAGAATATTTACCTACATCGACTTTGGTGACAAGGTAATATCAATGACACAAAGACCCGTTGTTTCGTTGTTGGTCGAAGGTGGCGAATCTCCTGTTGGATTCAGAACAGACGGAAACGACGGCAGATTATTAATCGTCGAAGCTGTGGGCGATATGGTTCTGCGCAGCGGTCAAAGAATTGTATGTATCAAAAAACGTGAAAAACCTTTCTTGATTACAGACACTGCTTCTGTAATGGCACTGGCCGAAGCAAATGTCGCACAGAGTATGTTGTCTGGTCAATCTTTAAACAATATCGCATACACAGACAGTATGGCCGCAATGAGTATGGGTACAAGTTATACAGGAACACCAATGTTTGTTGGAACACCTGCAACTGTAAATCAGACAACAGGCGCTGGTTATTATATGCCGGCAGGATTTGTTGCGCCACAGACATTGCCTGCATCTGGCAGCGTTGTAAATATGTTACCAACACAACGCAACACCGCAGGGGCATATTTACCACAATCAAACATTCCGCTGATTTCCAGCAACCAAAAAGGTGTCGCGATTGAATTAAAATCAGACACTTCGGTCAAGGCGCTGGAAGACTATTGGACAAATATGTTGGCTAAATTTAGTGGCGAAGATGGTCAGGGATTACTGACACCATATAAAGATATGGTATTCTTTGCCGTTGACGAACAAGGGGTTGGCGAACTGGGCGCAGATTCTGTTGCCGCACGTTTATACCGCTTGCGCGTTGGACCGTTTGCAGATATCGATACAGCACAAACATTGTGCGATAAAATGCTGAAATTCAGTGGCACAACCTGCAACGTTGTACGTATGCAATAATAAAAGAAACAAATACCCCAAGGGTGCGATATGAGTAAACTAGGTCAACAGATTTCTGAACTGAAAAAAAACACACCAAAACACATTCAATGGTTGTTGTTGGGTGCTGCATTTGTGGTGGTATTGATTCTGATGACATTGTTAATGTCGGGCAATGATAGTCAAACACCTGATTTGGCTGAAATGAATTCAGACACAACAAAACTGATTATAAAACCAGATACAATAAACTGGTCTGATAGTGTGGTTGGTCAGAAAAAAAATGAAACTATTAAAATTTCTGCAACCGCGCCTGTTAATGTTGTTGCCGTTGAACGCGATAAAGAACTGGCGGGTCTGGAAGTAAAAAACACTTGTACCAGTATGGGTGAAATAAATAAAACTTTGGATTGTACAATTACTGCTTCGTTTACGCCAACTGTCGCGATGCCCGTTGAAACAACAATCGTATCTATTACTTGGCACGATGCGGACAAAAATGAAGAAATGAAGCACACAGATAAAATTGTGCTGACATTGGGCGCAACAGCCCCAAAAGTGGAAGCCAAAACAGAACCAAAAATAGAAAAAAAACCGGTTGAACAACCTGCGATAAAAGAAGAAATTATCGAAAAACAAGTCATAGAAGAAAAACCTGTTAAGCAAGAAATTGTCCAAGAAGTAGAAACGATTGCACCGGCAATTAAAATGCCCGAGATTCAATCAACAGAAGATACTTATACACGACCACCAGAAGCCTGTTCGGACTTTGCGTTTGCAGGATATGATAAAAACGGACGTCAAATCGGCTGGATAAAACCACAGGCAGGCGCGTATAAATTCCATCCTTTTTCTGATACGGATTGCAGCAAACCGACCGGAATTTACAATCCTGAAACAGGAATAATCACAGATATTAATAACAGCGGTAAAAAGATTGGAACAGACGCTGAACATATTCAACTGGCTGTCTTTTCAACTGGTGCATTGCCAGAATTATCAAACATGCCTGCAATAAAAACCGTAAACCGCGCCAGACAGCTGGATTCAAGCGAATTGAAAGATGCACGAGGCATGGGGAAAGAAGGTGCTGATGGACAAAGTATTGTAAAACCTGCACCAAAATCAGATGTACTGGTCGCATCATCAGGACAGGGAACAGTTACAAACAGCGCCCCATATGACAGAACATTTATTTTACGTCAGTACAAGCCAATCCCTGCAACAATCGTATCCGATGTGCGTGCTGATATAGACACTTTGGAATTAGGGATACCAGTACGTGCAACAGTGGACAGAAATGTCTATTCAGATAATGGACGTACTGTTGTTATACCAACGGGAACACTGTTGTTGGGATACGTAAAAGGGGAAATCCCAGGACCATACAAGGCAATCGGTCGTATGAATATAAACTGGTATCAATTTATATTGCCAAATGGCGTGGAATTTAATTTCCCTGGTGGTAGCAAAGACCCTTATTCGGGTGATTCACAGGGACGCATTGGTGTCCCAGGACGCGGCAGTACCGATTATTTGGAACAATTCTTTATGCCTATGCTGACTGCTATGGTTCCTGCGGCTGTGAACCTGATTGCGCCAATCAGTGATGCATTTGTTAATCAGATTGATTTAGACAATAATACGGTTGTACAAAGCGGTACAATGCGTTCTTCGGAATTGGCAAAAAATGAAATTATAACCGCATGGAACAGCGTTGCACAAAAACTGATGGTCGATATGATGAACAACACTGTACCACCGTTTACAATTCCTGCGGGAACACGTATCACGGTTTATTCACCAGTCGATTTGCAGGTTACATGTGGCGATAAAGGATCTTCTGACAAAAAATGCGCGGTGGCAGCATATGATACAAGTTCACGGCGTGATATAACAGAATCCGATATGGAATTAACACCCGCAAACGATGATTCTTGGATTGGACAGGCACGTTCGTTCGAAGCGGGAAAATTCTGTACAGAGGACAAAGACGGAATATATAGAGTAGATAAAAAGTGCGCAACAGAAAGCTGTGATGGATATTCGTACAGTACATTGAAATTGTGGTGTGAATCAATGAACTATAAATCTAAAACAGAAATCAAACAAAAAGCCTATCACGAGAGCGAAGTAAAGAAATATCAAGATACATATGGAACAAACGACGTTAAGACAGCGGAACAACAGGCTGCATACGACGAAATGGTTGGCATACAATATGACGACGAAGGATATGTTGTAAATCCATACCAATCAAATTCTGAGAACGAAGCCGCCGCCGGTGGATTAACATGCGAAGATGGTACACCGCCAGATTCAAACGGCTGTTGTACAGGCGAAATATATACAGATATGGGCGAACAAGGATTTAACTGTTGTCCGTCAGCAGGTGGCGATTGTTTTCCACCACTGATATAAAAACTGTTTGAGAATATCTTGAAAAAAGGTTAAAGAAGATTATATAAAAAAACAATATATCGATAAGTCTTGTTTTTTGTGCGCATTATATGCGCACTTTTTTTTATTAGATTGTTGATATATATAAAAAAACCGATTCGAACACAAAAACAAAAATATTGAATCCGAATCAGTTTTCCGATTCATATTTCAACCAACGGTTGTAATGTTTTACAGGAATCTTTTCTTAGTTTATATATCTAAAACAAACAAAAAAAAACAAAAAAGGAGAAAGAAAAAATGACATCAGTATTACCAATATTATCAGCCGAAAAATTTCAATCAGCAGAACAAATGTGGTTCTGGTTCTTGTATTCAAAATCTGTCAGAAATGAATTTGCGCGTTTTCGCAATAATCAAACACGCAGACCGTGTGAAGTGTTGGACGTAGAAACAATGATTACAAAACTGTATTTGTCTGGACAATTAAATGATGAACAACTGAATGTCATGAAAAAATTTGGCGACCGCAGACGTGCGCCTAATCAATATATATGGGCAGAAAATCGTGCCGCAGATCAATGGAGACGCGCAATGGATACATTGTACTGCGCTGCAAAGAAACACGGCTGGGTCGAATAAAACAAAAACACCAATATGGGAACATTGATACAATGTTCCCCATTTGTAAACAATACGGAATATAATTATGATAATAATTGCATTTGCACATAAAAGTTCGAAAAAAATCCCAAATTTAATTTGTAAAAAATTTAAACATGTCGCACCTATTATCTTGAATAAAAACAAAATGCAAATGTTACAATTTGTACGAAAAAATAATATACACAAAATAAACTTGAAAATGCGCGATATAAAAATTTTGAAAAAACACGGCTGGTTTTTCATATTTACCAACAACAATATACCTCGTGATTTTCAGCCCAACAAGGCATGGTCTTGTGTAGATTTATGCAAGCGCGCATTGGGAATAAAACAGCACTGGATACAAACACCGGATGCACTGTACAGACACTTAAACACCCCATAAAAAAATCCCCATTTGGGGATTTTTTATTGTTTATTGCGTTTAATGATTTCCATCTGGATAATTCCAAAAACATTAGATACTGTCCAGTACAGAACCAAGCCTGCCGGCATCCATGCAAACATTATAACAAACAATACTGGCATCCAGCGCATCATCTGTTGAGTACGCGCAACCGCATCCACAGAATTTGCCGACGTATTGGTTTGTGGCGACTGTAAACGCTGTTGCAACCACATTGTTACACCCATCAATATCGGCAAGATAAAATAAGGATCCATCGCCGCCAAATCAGATATCCACAAGAAGTGCGCGCTGCGCATCTGAACAGAAACCAATAACGCCTTGTACAATGCAAAGAATATAGGTATCTGAATCAACATTGGCAAACATCCAGACATTGGAGATGTCTTGTGCGTTTGATACAACTTCATCATTTCCATTTGCAAACGCATTTTATCATTTGCATACAACTTTTGAATACGCTGCATTTCTGGTTGCATCTTTTGCATCGCAGCCATAGATACATACGATTTGCGTGTCAAAGGCCACATTAACATACGCAATAAAATTGTCATGATAATAATCGCAACACCATAATTCATAACCAGCGAATTAATAGCATTTAATAACCACAACATTGGGCGCGCCAAAAACCAAAACCATCCGTAATCAATAGTTTCTGCGATGCCTGTTATATGTTGTTGCGCGGCATTTAATACAGACTGATCACGTGGCCCAACAAATAACTTCGTTACGATTGTTTCTGTTTTTCCCGCAGGAACAACAACCGCAGACACAGCAGTATCAGAAACATATGTGTCGCCGGTCTTTTTTATACGAATTGTTTGGTCCGGCTTGTCAACAGATGCGACTGTTTCCCAATACTGATCTGCAAAACCTGTAAAACCATATGTTGTTGAATATGCATATGCCTGCTTGTCCAACTTGGTCCATGGGATATTTTCTAAATCAGAATTAACATAAGATATCGCACCCGTTTCAACACCAGAACTGGATGTCATATCATTATTACGAACAATACGCACATAAGGTGCAAATGATATATCTTGCTTTGTGGTGTTTTTAATGGTTTCTGAAACAACAATCACATAATCTGACACAGATACGTTTCGTGTAAACACAACGCCTGTGGAATTACGCCATACATAAGAATCTCCTTGCTGGCGCCACACAGTTGTCGCAACCGGTACACTGGCACCGTTTGACAGCAACCCAATTTCAACATAATTATTGTCAGGTCCAAATAACGTAACCGGCGTTGCATCATCAGCAGAAACACTGTAATCAGATAACTGGACATCTGATATTCTAAGCCCCTGGACAGTCGCTGTTATTTTGTCAGAAGAAACAGAACTTGTCGGAACAGCAGAAATATCCACCACAGGAATATTTTCCGCAACATCAGTTGTTGTTTGCTTTGGTGACATAATCGCACCAATCGCCCACCATGCAGTAATAAACAAAATAACCCACCATAAAAAACCAGAAAAACTAGACTTCTTGGCGGTTGCGTTTCTGTTCGCATTCCACTGATTGAAACCAGAATTATTATCCATATATTTAACCATAATTATTTTTCACCCTCGGTTGATTGTAAACATTTTTTACGCGCGCAGTACACAGACAGCAAATATAACCCAACGCCGACAACAATACAAATGTCAGCAATGTTAAACGCAGGCCAACGTAACGCGCCAATATGAAAATCTAAAAAGTCAATAACTGCACCAAAACGAATTCTATCAATCAAATTACCCAACGCACCACCAACAATCAACGCAAGTGAAAAACGCTCATACCGTTGGGCGCGAACAAACAGATAATATGCAATCGCACCAATAACAGCACCAGTCATAGCAATCATAATCAACGGAGCCGCTTCGCCCAAGGTACGGAATAATGAAAATGACGCACCAGGATTCCACGTAAAGACAATATTAAAGAAATCAAAAACATGCGCCATTAAATATGGAACGGGTACAATAGACCACGCATCACCGTAAACAGGTATGCCACCTGTAATTAAATACAACAATATACCCTTGGACAACTGATCCAAAAATATAACAATAAAAATAATTGATAAAATGGACAGCAATTTCTTCATCTATCTTTCCTTTGGATTTTATATGGTTGCAATATAACAATATACCGAAACAAAATCAAATAAAATGTCCCGAAACAACAGACTAATCTTGTTTGTCAGAAATTACTGTTGATAATGCAGAATAATTATCCGCACGCATTTCACACAACAAATTATCAATCTGTTTATCTGATACACCAATATGCGACAATATACCATATCCCAAAATAAAAGATGATTCGATGGTTTCTGGCATTGCAACATCAACACCATCTGACATTAACATCTGGGAATCTGCCAAATTACGCGCACGGGCAAAAACCTTGACGCGCGGCGCAATAGATTTAATTGTTAATATCGCACGGCGTGCAGTTGTCGCATTATCCAGCGCAACAACAACGCCTGATACACAACGTGGTTTTACACCAAATTCACGCAACACATCTGCACTTGTTGCGTCGCCATATACGACATTAAAACCTTGTTCGCGACCCATCATTACCGCACTGACATCCAAATCAATTGCAACATATGGTACAGACTGAGAATCTAACATTTGACACACTATTTGACCAACACGACCAAAACCACAAACAACAACTGACGGTTTTGAAACACGGTCTGTGATATCACGAACCGGTAAAAAACGTGCCGGTAAAATTTTACCCGTACGTTGTAAATAGTCATATACCATTAATAATAATGGTGTCATCATAATAGACAAAACAATTATCGCAGTTAAGATTTCTTTGTGCATATAAGGAATCGCTTCGATTCCACTGGAACGCATTGTTTGTAACATCAATAATGCAAATTCACCACCCTGGGCCAACAATAATGCAATTATTGCAGCATCCGGTGTACGAACACCACGAACACGCGCAACCATAAATATTGCACAGAATTTTATCGCAATTAAACCAAATAAACCAAACAGAACTATGTACCAATTATTTAACAACATTGGTATATTTAATCCCATACCCAGCGATATAAAAAATAACGCCAAGAACAATGATGCATACGGTGAAATTTCAGACGCTATTTGATGACGATAAATAGTCTCTGACATCAACATACCCGCCAAAAACGCACCTAATCCAGCAGGCAATCCCAACCAATCCAAAACAACTGCCCACAGAACAATATTCAACATAACTGCCAATAAAAATGCTTCTTTGGATTTTAATTTTGCAACACTGCGCAACAACGGCGTCATAACAAAACGACCAACAACAACAACCGATATAATTAACGCAACAGATATAACCAGAACGTCTATGGCTGCGGCACCCAGATTAAATGTACGACCTGCAAACACAGGCAACATTGCCAGCAATGGAATTGACAATAAATCTTGGAATAACAATATAGAAAAACTCTGACGTCCTATATCTGTATTTAGCTGATGTCTGTCTGTTAACAACTGCAAATCGGCAGATGTGCTGGACATTGCCAACATCAATGCAACCATTATACATCCCATCATTGACCACTGGGTAACACCAAACAGTAATGGGAACAGCATGACAGCAACCATCAAAACCTGGGCGGCACCAAAACCAAATATTGTTCGACGCAAATTCCACAGACGCTTTATATTCAATTCCAGACCAATACTGAACCACAAAAACAAAATTCCCATATCACCTAAAAAAGACCATGTTTCTGTCAGTTCAAACAAATTAAAAACATATGGTCCAGCCAAAACACCCGCCAATAAAAACGCAACCAAGGCACCTATTTTAAACTTGCGAAACAGATAGACCAAAATAAATAACGACGCAAAAAAAACAAGTATAGAAACCGACATAATACTCTCTCTTTATCCCCACTGTAACAACAGTTTTATTATAACAAATCGCGCGCCAGTAACGCAAATGTTTCTGGCGATAAATTTTCTGCACGTTCTGTTCCTGTCAGACCATACCGAGACCAATCAACCCCAGACATAATAGAACGAATCATCTTGCGACGCTGACCAAATAACTTGGCTGTAATTTGTTCTATTTTGTTTAAATCAACCAGTTTTGACAGTTTGTCTGCATTTGGCACAATCTGAACCACGGCACTTTGCACCTTGGGACGCGGAACAAATGCTGTATTCGGCACATCAAATAAAATTTTAGCATCAGAAATCAACGATGTCAGCACCGCCAAACGACCATAATGTTCGTCACCAACGTTGGATGTTATACGCAATGCAACCTCGCGCTGGAACATTAATGTCAACGATGTAATTTGTTCACCATTTGCAATACGATGCAACCAACCAATTAACAATTCTGTACCAACATTATATGGCAAATTCGCACATACTGCATACCGACTAAAACCAAGAGATGAAAAATCAACACGCAACGCATCATCATAAATAACAGATAAACGGCCATCTGACGCGTCAACAATCTGGGACAAAATTGGCGACGTTGTTTTATCTTTTTCAATCGCAACGACACGTTTTGCACCAGCCAACAATATCGCACGCGTCAGTCCAGCAGGACCAGGTCCAACCTCTACCACTGGGATGGTTTCAATATCTGGAACACTGCGCGCAATACGTCCTGTTAAATTTAAATCAAACAAAAAATTTTGTCCGAACTGTTTTTTCGGTTCCAGCCCGCAATCACGCATCATTGATGACACAGGTGGCAAATTTGCAATTTTATCTGTCATAATGCCTTGCGCCCCCCAAACGCCAATGTTAACGTACCATCATCAATATAATCTAAATCGCCACCCAATGGAACACCTGACGCCAATTCTGAAAAAACAACACCATTGTCAGAACCAATTGAAGACATTATATAATGCTGTGTTGTTTTTCCTTCGACAGTGTTTGGTAACGCAAAAATAATTTCTGAAATCTTTTCGTCCGATATACGGTCAGATAAATTTGAGATATTTAAGTCTTGGGGTAAAACACCAGATGCACCCGACAACAAACCACCAATAACATGATATCGTCCGTAAAACACAGACGACTTTTCCAAAACCCAGACATCTGACAAATCACGTACGATACACAACTGACCATTTGCACGCGATGCATTATTACAAAACTCGCACATTCCCACACCAGCATCAGTCAACACACCACATCTGGGGCATGGCGCAATATTTTCAACAGCATCAACAATTGCAGACGCCAGCGCCGCACCACGTCCTGTTTTATCCTGTAACAAAGACAATGCAATACGCTGACCACCACGCGCACCAACACGTGGCAATTTTGCAAACAACTTTATTAATTTTTCTATTTTTGGATTCATAATAACAACATACTAATGAAAAACATAACTGTCAATATTGTTTGCATTCGCAGACGTTTTTATTTGTTGCGCGCCACTTTCGGACATACCATAGGCACGAACACGATACAAACCGGTTTCTGTTGGTTCTATAACAGCATCAATACCTAATTTATTTTTTACATTTTTTACTTGGGTCTGTGCCGCTTGTTTTGATGAAAAAGCCCCAAACTGAACCCCCGTACCAGATGACGCCAATACAGCAGAAGATGAAGATTTTTTTACGGACGCCGCACTTTTTGCCCCAGAATATTTTGGCGCAGCAGCAGCCGTCGCAGCATTATATGCTGCAGAAAATGTAGTCGCAGGCGTTGTTGATGGTAGCGGTGGCACAGATGCCGATGACACCACCGTTTCTGACACAGGCACAGCAACAGATACAGGCGCACTGCCCTGTCCCAACATTGCAAAACCACGCGTCAGCATCTGCGCTGCAACATTTGCACGAACATCTTTATTTTCTGCCCCCAAAACAACCGACATCAAATGATGATTTCCACGATGTGCAGTTGCAACCAACGAATACTTTGATTTCTTGGTATAACCTGTTTTCATACCGTCACAACCATTAAATGACGTTAACAAACGATTCCCATTTGTATAAGTCTTGCCATTATATACCCAAGATTTTATGCCAAAAAAATGCCAGTATTCAGGAAAATGTTTGTACACAGCCATAGACAATAACGCAATATCCCGCGCGGTAGACATATGTTCATCATTAGGAAGTCCAGATGAATTCTCAAAATTCGTGTTTGTCAGACCAATTTCACGTGCAACGCGCGTCATTAAATCGGCAAACGATTCTTCCTGACCGCCTTTTAAATTTTCCGCCAAAACACGTGCAACATCATTTGCACTATATACAGCGACAGCTTTTATCGCGTCTTCTACCTTTATCTTGGCACCAGCGGCCAAGCCCAGTTTTACAGGTTCCGCACTTGCAGCGGCCTGAGACACAATTAAATAATCATCCAGACTTAAACGATTATGCGATAACGCATCAAACGTTAAATACAACGTCATTATTTTAGTTAAACTGGCCGGATAGTTTAATTGATTTGCATTTTCTTGATACAGAACGCGTCCTGTATCCATATCCGCGACCAACGCTGCACGGTACTGTGACGCATAAACACCTGTACAGAACAACACAAAAAACAAAAAGGATATCATTCTTCTCATATTTTGTATGTTAATAAAAAAACACTTATTGGGTCAACACATAAAAAAATCCCCAAATGGGGATTTTTGATTAATCCAATGTTCGCAAACTAATTTTATCTTCGTCCACGATAACCAATTTACCCATATTGATATTAAAGCGACGCGCAGAATTAAACGCATCACGCATACCAAACAGTTGACTGTCGTATATCGGGAAAACCCCACGTAACAAACACAACTGGTTCGCAACCACTGCTTCATTACATACTGCGATAACAGGAATATCTGGTTTACGACATGAAATTTCTGTTACTGTAACCGTATCACGCGCAAACACAACAATTGCAGCTGTCTTGTTCAAATATGCCATTGACGCAACAGAACGAGACCAATCATTTTCTGGGATATTTTCAACACGAGACCAATCATAAGGATTGGCAATCGCATCTCCGTCTGCATTTGCTAAAATATTATACATCGTTTCAATAACATTAACAGGATTCATACCAATCGTTGTTTCTTCGGATGTCATCGTAGAATCAGCACGCAAGTACGCCGCATTTGCAACGTCTGTAATTTCTGCACGTGTTGGAAATTCACTGTTAACCATCGAACCCAACATTTGTGTTGCAACAATTACTGGCTTGTTCATTTTTCTACATTCACGAATAATATGACGAGATATCGCAGGAACTTCGGCATAAGGAACTTCGACCGCCAAATCACCACGCGCAATCATAATACCGTCAGACGCAGCAGCAATATCTGTAATACGCGCAACCGCATTTGGACGTTCAATCTTGGCAATAATCTTGATAGGATGAGAAGTACGTTGTGTTATAAAATCACGAACTTCGGCAACATCTTCTGGTTTCTGAACAAAAGATATCGCAACATAATCTGGCCGTTTTGTAATCGCATATTCTAAATCCGCCCTGTCTTTCGCCGTTAAAACAGATGTCGCGATTTCTGTGTCTGGTAAATTAAAGCCACGTCTGGACCAAATTTCTGTACCACGAACAACTGTTGCATCAACACGATCTGGTGACGCAAAATCAACACGCATTTCAATTTTGCCATCGTTCAACAAAATTCTGTCACCAACACGCAAAGATGCCAAAACATCTGCATCAGGCAACTGGACACGTGTTTCATCACCCAATTCAGGATTTGTATCAAATGAGAATTTCTGACCAATTGTCAGCGGATATTTTTCTTCGCTGGCAAAATTACCAATACGATGTTTAGGCCCCTGCAAATCAATCATCACCGCAACAGGCATACCCAATTCTTGGGATATTTCACGTATCAAGTCAATTTTACGTCCTTGGACATCACCAGTATCATGACTAAAATTCAAACGACACATATTAACACCCGCAGAAATCATACGAGTTAAAGTTTCTTTGTCTTCACATTTCGGACCAATAGATGCAGTAATTTTTGTAAATTTATTCATTAGTTTTTCCTGAGTATTTTTGTTTTTCTTGATTTTTACGATTTATCATATATCATAAAGTTAACAAATAAACAAGGGGAAAACAGAAATGAAACAAGCAAACCATGGCGCAATCGACAATGAACAATTAGTCAGCATTATTGAACGTATCGAAAAACTGAACGAAGATACAGCCGCAATTGCAGCCGACATCAAAGAAATATACAGCGAAGCAAAATCTGCTGGGTTCGACCCAAAATATATCCGCCAGATGATACGCCTGCGTAAACTGGACCCAGATGAACTGGACGAAGCAGACGAATTAACACAAATGTACAGAAGTGCATTGGGCCTGTAATGAAAAACTTTACAAAAACTATTGAAAATTTTAACTGTGCCCATTGTGGCACAGTTGTTCATGGCAATGGATATACAAATCATTGTCCAAACTGTCTGTGGTCCAAACACGTTGACAATAACCCAGGCGACCGCGCCGCAACATGCGGCGGAATGATGCGCCCTATATCTGTCGAACCAGACGGACAACGATTCATCATTACTCACAAATGTGAAATTTGCGGAAAAATAAAAAGACAAAAAACATCTGACAATGATAACATAGATGCAATAATTGAAATATCTGCTGACAAATCATTTATTTATGGCAAATAAATATTGCGATGCGTATCTAATAATTCCTATACTGTCCACATGCGTGAGTGGATAGAAAATCAGTGGCAAAACAAATTCTTGTACACCCCATTTCTGATGGCCGGTGGGGCAGCGTTATATTTTACGCTTTGCACTGAACCAGATATAATTACCACAATAATTTTAACGATTATAACGCTGGCTATTTCCACTGTTCCAAAGGCACCAAGATTTTTTCGCGCACTGTTTATATTCATATTTGGTTTTACGTATGCTTTATTATACACAAACATAATCAACACACCAATATTGAAACACGATATAAAGAACTTGAACATATCGGGGAAAGTTACCGCATTAGATTATACACCTGACAAGAATAAAATTTTTATATCCGTCAACGCACAAGATATGGGACTGGAAAATAAAAACACAATCATCAGGCTGTCCGCAACAAAAGATATCCCATTGCCAAACATTGGCGACACTGTTACAGCCAGCGGAAAACTGTTCAAACCAGATGGCATTATCGCACCACACAGTTTTGATTTTGCACGCTGGTTATACTTTAATAAAATCAGCGCAACAGGATATGTAACAGACATACAAATACTGACACCTGCACAATCATCTGGTATTGAAAATCTGCGCAATACAATTCATATAAAAACAGAATCTTTTTTGACAGACACATTAGTTCTGGGATACAAAGGCGCAATTCCAAAACAGCATTCTGACATATGGACAATGACAGGCATTGGACACGTATGGTCAATCAGCGGATTTCATATGACGCTGGTCGGTGGTTGGTTATTCTTGTTATTTTATACAATATTCCGTGCAATTCCATATACCACACGCAGATTGCCTGCAAAAATTCCTGCAATGTGTTGCGCATGGTGCGGATTAATGTTTTATCTGTTACTATCTGGTTCTGATGTCGCAACAATGCGCGCCTTTATCATGACCAGTCTGGCGTTCGGCGCGTTTATAATTGGACGCAAAGCTTTGTCAGTACGAAATGTAGCATTGGCATTTTGTATAATATTTCTGATAAATCCACATTACGTAATGCAGGCCGGCTTTCAACTATCTTTTGCCGCGGTTTTTGGGTTGGCTTGGTTACTTAATGACATACACCCAAAAATGCCAGACAACAAATTACTTAAAATAATATACGCAACAATTCTAACAACACTTACCGCAACAGTCTTTACCGCTCCATTTATCGCGATTCATTTTGGTCAAATCCCTGTTTATGGATTAATTGGTAATTTAATATTTTTGCCTGTATTTTCTTTTATAATAATGCCTTTGATTTTAATAGGATCAATAACTGCGTTGTTTGATTATCATCTGGCAACACAAATCGCACACAATGTTTACGATTGGATATATAAACTGGCCGCACAAATTTCAGACCTGCCCCACACAACGATAACAACACCACATATTCCAAACAGTGCTGTGATATTATTTATTTGCGGTTTTATATGTCTGATATTTATCAAGAACATAAAAATTAAAACAAATTATATTTTATTTGGTGTATTTATTTTGTCGGGAATTATAAACACATACACTTATGAAAAACCTGTGTTTTATGCATCTTATGATCATGAACTGGTCGCGTTCAAAAACGATAAAGGAATGCTGGAATTTAATAAATCACGCGCATCTAATCATTATTTTGCGTTCAGTACATGGAAACAAATTAACGGAGAAAAAGCAGATTCAAAAAATATCAGACGTAAACATAACAAAGGAATTTATGAATACAACACAGAAAATTTCAATCTGGTTTATATACAGAAATTCGTACCACTGATGCACAATATTGAACAACTGTGTAAAAGTGATGACGTTAAATATATTATTTCTTATTTTGATATTTATTCAGAACACTGTAACAGTAAAATACTGCAAGGAGCATTAACCATTTCACCAAATGGTACGGTTAATTATTTGCCGCACAAACGTCGTTGGACATATAATCCGCACGAATAAAATACAAACCAGATGCAGGTGCCGTTGGACCCGCAGCACTACGATTTTTAGCATCAAGAATTGCATCAATATCGTATGACTTGCCCAGACCAATCTCGACCAAAGTGCCAACAATATTGCGAACCATATGATGCAAAAATGAACGTGCTGAAACTTCAAAAATTATTTCATCTTTGTTTTGCGTAACAGATATTTTATCCAATGTTTTTATTGGTGATTTCGCCTGACACTCTGACGCACGAAAACTGGTAAAATCATGACAACCAATCAAACGCGCAGCCGCAGCACGCATCGCACCAACATCCAACGGACGACGAACCCAATAAACACGATTATTCTGCAAAACAGGAACAGATGCACGATTTAAAACAATATACTTATAATGACGCGCAACACAATCAAAACGTGCGTGAAAATTGTCCGAAACAATATCACAAGACAACACACATACAGGTTTGCCTTTTAAATAAAAATTTAATGCACGCATAACTGTATTTGCGGAAAAATCACCATCGATATCAACATGCGCCGTCATACACACTGCATGAACACCGGCGTCTGTACGCCCCGCCCCAACAATATCTGGACGCGCACCACAAAATTTTTCCAACGCATCTTTTAACAAAGATTGCACAGATGGCCCCTGACGATTTTCTTGCCAGCCAATTAAATTCGTTCCATCGTATTCAAGATTTATTTTATATCTGGACATTATTTTTCTATATTGATTTCTGCACCGCGTAAACCGTTAACAAAACTCTTGTAATCCATTGCTTTTTTGCCAGCAGGTTGCAACTGTAAAATCTCTAAATTACCGTTATTTAATTTCGTTTTTAATATTTTTACATCTGTGCCATTTATTTTTGTACGCCCCGCCCCCAATGCACGAATCTGATTGTGCACAGCAATATCACCACGCGACCAATCAATCGTTTCATCAGTTCCTGTCCATTTATGTGTAAATGTCGGTTCGCCAATCTGAGGCAGCGCAGGATATGCACAAGGTTTCTGCAAATATTCAATTAACATTTCAGAACCAATTTTTGAAACAAGATTCTCGATATCTTCATTTGTATCATCAATTCCAATATTAAATTTTTGACACATATAAATATCACCAGCATCCAGTTCTGGGGTTACTTGCATCAGACACACGCCAGATTGTGTATCCCCATTATAAATCGCCGTACGAATTGGTGATGGACCACGATATTTTGGCAACAAACTAGGATGAATATTAATACATGGTGCAGACGACAAAACATTATCACGCAAAATAACACCATAAGAAATCACAACAATCATATCCGGCGAATAATTATATTCTTTTATATTAGTATGAACATTTAAACCATTTTGTTCCGCCCATATATACACCGGCGATGGTGTTAAAATCTGTTTTCTGCCAACCGGCTTTGGCGCGCGTGTAAACACAGCCAAGATTTCATGACCAGCTGATTTTATTGCATCAAAGATTGGAACAACAAATGCATTTGTTCCCATTAAAACTAACTTCATATTATTTACGCTTTTTAACCTTTCTCATCACCATTTCACGACGAACCGGCGACAAATAATCAACAAATAATTTTCCATCCAGATGATCTGTTTCATGCTGAACAATTCGCGCAGGCGTACCTGACATCTGTGCCGTTTTTTTATCACCTTTTTCATCTGTCCATGTTACGACAACAGACTGGGGACGTGTAACCTTGGCAAAGACGGGCAAACCATCATTTCCCAAAACAGACAAACACCCTTCTTCCATTGTACAAACGTCTGGGCCGAAAGATACGATTTCTGGATTAATCATACGATATACTGTTTCAGTATCAGGATCCATCATAACCAAAAATCTGGTCAACGCACCAATCTGGGGCGCAGCCAACCCAACACCATTTTGTTTACGCATCATTTCCACCATTTCATCCATAGTAGATAATAATTCTGGCGTTATATTATCAACAGGCGCACATTTCGTACGTAAAACCAAATCACCACAAAGTTTCATTTGCAACATTTGTAAAACCTCTTATAATTAATCATAGCAAAGGATTAGGAAATGACAACTTATATTTTTTTATTATTAGGAATTATAATTATATTGTTGGTTATGTTAATTATGCGCAAGCCTGTGGTTGATATTTCTGCACTGCGTGAAGACAATGCCAGACTGCGTGAACGGTTGGCAGAACGTCTGGGCGCACTTAGTCAAAACGCCATAGAACTGAAAAACATCAGCAGCGATATTGCGAACTTTAAAAACATATTGATGGGAAACAAGCAAGCACGCGGAACATTTGGCGAAAGACAATTAGAAGACTTGGTTCGCGATATAATGCCACCAGAAACATATGAATTCCAACATGTGATGACTACTGGTGTCCGACCAGATTGCATAATCAGATTGCCTTATCCGCCAGGAGACATGATTATTGACAGTAAGTTTCCACTGGAAAGTTATAACCGGATGATAGAAAACGAAAATGATGTCATGATACAAAAACAATTTGAATTGGATGTGCGAAAACATATTGATGCAATCGGTGAAAAATACATAATCGCGGGTCAAACCGCAGAATCTGCAATGATGTTTATTGCATCAGAATCAATATTTGAAACACTGCACAGAAAGTTCCCAAACACAATAGAATACGCAGCCAGAAAAAAAGTATTTATTGTTTCGCCTGCAACATTGTGGGCAACACTGAACACGATACGCGCAGTATTGTCTGACATCAAAATTAAACGCGTTGCAGCACAAATAAAAAAGGAATTAGATATGCTGTTAACAGACCTGACCAGACTATCAGGTCGTGCCGACAATGTTGCCAGACACTTTGCACAGGCACAAACAGACATTGAACAATTACAGATATCTATGTCAAAAATCGCCCCACGTGCAGAAAAATTACGAGATATGGATTTCGGCGAAGAATAAAAAACCGCATTATGCGGTTTTTTTCTTTCGTTTTGTAGAGTGTGTTTTGTGATTTGCTTTATCACCCAGAATCTGTACCTGCATTTGCAAAATCAAATTTTCCTTTTCTTTTATCTGGGACAACAGATGCGCATTTTCTTCTTTGATTTGTTGTAATGCATTACGACAAACCCCCTGTTGACTTATCATTTTACGCGTACGTTTACGATTTAAATAAAACGCAAACACCGCACCAAATACGGCACCCGTTGTTGCACTAAGAACATCAAAAAGTGTTTCTATGATTGCCATAGAAACACTGTAACATTTTTTTTATAAAAAATCATTGGGCTTATTTTCTTAGACCTGTTTTAGAATCAATCCAAACCAGTTCTTGTGCAATCTCCATCATCGGCATATCAGACCAATGATCAGAATACGCACGAACAACATTTGGAATTATTTTATTTTCTTTGGCCCATTCATCCATAATATAAACCTTGTTTGGACCCCAACAGAAAGTTTCATATTTCCATGGTTTTTTTGGATTCATACGTGAACAAAAAACAGCATCAAATTTCATATCACGTACCAAAGCAGGCAAAAAGTAATCCGGACTGGCAGACAACATAATTACTTTGCGACCTGCATCACGTTCGCTTTGCACACGGTCCTTGGCCCAGCCAAAACGTTCACGTTTATGTTGCTTGATAAACGCTGATGCATGTTTCTTTAACATTTTTTCGTTCATAAAACAGCGCATATTTTCACGCCACCACAAACCAGATGGGTTTATTAACTTGGCAATAAAAGCAACACCCATCCATGGCAAAAACAACCAAGGACGAATACTGCGACGAAAACAATATTTTGCAAATTCAACATTTGTATCACCACTTGATAATGTGCCATCAAAATCAAACAAAACAACATCTGTTTTCTTTAACATATTTTTATCCTTTTTATCATTTCGCGCGCATTATAACAATGTTTTTTTATGTTCGCAATTAATATTAAACCCCATGTTTAATCATGGGGCTTGATATTATTTTTTTCTTTTAAAACGCCAATGACGCGCACGCTCAATCAACAAGAATAACGCCGGTGTCAATGTAAAGGTAAAGATTAAACTGGCCAACATACCGCCAATCATAACCGCACCCATTGCAACCTTCATACCGTCAACAGACCATAACTGTGGTACCATACCAGCAATAACCGCAATAGATGTCATCAGCACCATATTCTTTTTATCCATTAATTCTGCCCACAGCGCTTCATACGCTTTTTCACCGTTACTGATGCGAACAATAGTAGGTTCCAATACCAAAATATTATTATTAACAACCAAACCAACCAGCATAACAAATGCCAACATCGCACCAACATTTAATGTTGCGCCTGACAAAAACATCATCAAGAACACACCAATAAAACTGGTCAAAATTGATGTCGCTATTGTAAACGGATGAGCCAACGAATTCAATATCGCAGCCAACAACATAAATGTTAAAATTGTTGCCAATAAAAACGCACGACCAATTTCAGTTTCTGATTCTGACTGGGTATCAGACATTCCACCAAACTGATAGAAATAACCTGATTCCCAATTCATTTTGTTCAGTTCTGTTTCTATTTTTGTCTGAACAGGACCCATTGTAGATTTACCAATATTTATATCCAGTTCTGTATATCTGTTTTTATCTTCACGACGAATGTCTGGCGTTGCTGGTGTCATTTCTGTGGTCCCCAAAGAAGATAGAGGAACCATACCTTTTTGAGAATTTACATAAACATTATCAAACAATGCAGATGTCTTAAATTCTTTGGCGAATTCCAAAACGATTGGATATTCTTCACCATTTTCTTTGTACTTGTAATCGTCGTTACCAAACAGCGCTGTACGCAAAGTTGTTCCTGCGTATGAATTTTGCACACCCCAGAAATTCATTTTTTCTTGGTCTGGGATAAAACGTGTTTCCAGCGCTGGTAATTGTTGCGCACGAACAACAGATTGCACTTCGGATATTTTATTAATCGCGTCCAACGCTGCATCTGCATACGCTTCGCGCTTGGCATCATCTGGACCAAAAATATTCAACACCAAGTCTGATGTAACACCAGAAGACATTGTTTCGCCTGCGCGAATTTGAATTTCTGCATCTGCAATATCTGATATTGCAGGCAGTATTTTTTGCACCAACATTTTATCTGAAATATTTCGTTCAGAAACATCAACTAATTCAACCGTTATCGTTATGTTTTGCAAACCACGTTCTCCGATTTTTACAGTCGTAGTTTTGACTTCTGGGAACGCTTTTAATCCTTGTTCTATTTGCTTTGCAATTGATTCAGACTTTTCAAACGTCGCACCCATTGGCGCACGTGCAGTGATAGTGATTTCATTAACATCTGTGGTTGGTGAAAATTCGTTGCCAACAAAACGCATTAAAGATACAGAACCAATAAACAATAAAACAACAATTCCTATGACACGCCAAGGATGCAAACTTTGCACATCATACCAACGGCGCAACCAACTGTTGTTTTTTTCTGTTTTTTGAATTTGTGTATTTTGTTTGGCTTGTTTTTTATTTTTTTCTGTCAGGCGTAATATCTTCGCAATCATCATCGGTGTTAATGTAAAAGAAAACATTAACGACAACAATGTCAGATACACAACAGTCATACCAAACTGGACCATAAACTGACCAACAATACCACCCATAAACGCCAACGGCAAGAATACTACAACGTTTGTGCCGACGCCCGCCAAAACAGACACAGCGACTTTTTTAGTTCCATCAATCGCAGCATCTTCTGGTGTCTTGCCACTGCGCATTTCTTGCAAGGCTGATTCAATCAAAATAATCGCATTTGAAACCAATGTTCCCAACGCTGATGAATATGCCAACAGCGTCATCGCATTAATTGTAAAGTTATCATTCGACATAAAGAAAAATCCAGCAATCAACGACGCAGGAATAACAACACCCGCAATAACAGTTGAACGCCAATTACGTGTGAACGCCAATAACACCAAGACCGTCAAAACAATACCCAAAATAATTCCATTAATTGTACTGTCTGTTTCATCAGCAACAGCAATCGAAGAATCAGATGCAATCAAAATTTCTGCGTCTGGAAAACGTGATTGCATATCAATTTGAAATTCTGGCAATTTTGCACGCAACTCTTTTGATATATTTATTGCATTTCCGTCTGATGATTTTACAACAGACGCGATAACCACAGGTTCGCCATTATATCGCGCACCTGTTTCTATATCACGCGCAGCATCTGTTACAGTTGCAATATCAGACAGTGAAAAAACATTACCTTCGACTGTTGTTAAACGCAGATTTGAAATTTCTTCTACGGATGCGAATTCACCAATAAAACGAACGTTTGAAGAATTACGGCTGGTTTCTATTTTACCGCCTGGGACATTTAAGTTATGCGCCCCCATCGCAGACACAACATCCATAACTGTAATACCACTGGCTGCCATCAAATCAGGATTCATTTGAATACGAACTGCGCGTTCCAAACCACCAAAAACAGATACGCTGGCAACACCAGATATTGCCGTAATCTTTGTAGATAAAACATCATCAACATATTCTTCCATATCGCGCGCATCACCACCACGCAACACAATATCAACAACAGATTCTTGTAATGGATTCAATTTTTCTACAACAGGCTGTTCCATATCGGCTGGAAATTCAGATATCAAAGAATCCAATTTTGTTTTTACTTCCGAAGCCTTGTCATTAACATCAACCCCCAGATTAAATTCTGCCATCACATAACCACTGTTCTCATATGCCTGTGCAGTAATTGTTTTCAGTTCAGACACTTCTGATATTGCATCTTCTGCGCGTTTGATAATCTGAGACTCTATTTCTTCGGCTGTCGCCCCAGGATAAACAAAAGTCGCAGTTACCATTGGAAAATCAATCGCAGGAGTGCGCTCTATGTTCATATTAGGAAACGACACAAAACCCAATACAACCCATAATAAAACAAACATCAATGTTGTTATTGGACGACGAACAAAAAATTTTAACATGACAACAATACCTTTATTTTAAAACTTTAACTTTATCACCAGATTTTACTTTTGACAGAATAACGACATCACCATCATTTAAACCAGATGCAACATACGCGTTTTCTGAATCCTGACGAACAACGTTGACCTGACGCGCAACAGCAACACCATCTTGGGCAACAAAAACAACACCATCAGATATTGCATATAACGGAATAAAATATCCATCCGCAGAAAATTCTGCAAATTGCAAACCGTCTGAAACACCAGATGTACGAACAGAAATCAACCCTGTATTTATGTCTATATTTTTTGAAATGTACAATATTTTACCATCACCAACTTTTTGCCCTGCGCTTAATTTTGCAGCACGAGTTCCAGTTACATATGCACGATTATTTTTGACAGACAATGGTTCATACAAAACACCCTGTCCATGCGACACAACCATCGATTCAATTGGTAAACCTTGGTCTGCGGCAACACGCGCAGCATTAAATACATAGCGTGCATTTTCTGATGCAACCGCTGCAAAACGAAATACGCCCCAGCCAACAAATACAGAAACCAAAACAACATAGCAAATGTGTTTGAATTTTTTGGTCTTGATAGTTTTTTGTATTTTTTCCATTTTATTCACCCAACTTTTTTACAGATTCTGCCGACATTAAAATTTTGTACTTTGTATTCAACAAGGCTATATCCAACTGATACAAGCCCGCAGCAACATCTGCCAATTCAACCGCAGATGTTTGTCCCGCACCAAAGCGATTCTGGGACAAATTATACGTTTTTGCCGCCAAATCACGTGCCTTGATTAACGTAGATAAATTGCCACGCAAATGATTATATTGTTTTATCGCGTTATCATATTGCTCTGTTGTTAACTTTTTAGATTTTTCCAATTCTTGTGTGGCCGCAGCTGCATTCATCGCTTCGATAGTTGCATTTGCGCGATTAATACCACCACTGAATATTGGTACTTGCAATGCCAATCCCCAATAAGCAGATTGACTGCCTGACTTATCAAACAAATGACCAACATCACCAGACAACGCAGAATAACTGTATGACGCAGTTGCAGCCAATGTCGGATACGCCCCCGCACGTTTTGAACGCGCCAGGTCTTCATACATATTAACCTGTTCGCCCAAGATATCCCATTGTGGTGTTGATTTTAATTCGCCAGCATTTAATACATCAAACTTTTTGGGGAATCCGTCTGTCAAAACCAAATCTTCTGACATATCAATCCCAGCCATAATTTTTAACATACGATAAGCCGTATCTCGATTAAATTTCGCATCAGAAACATTTATTTCTTTGGTTGCGATATCGGATTCTATTTTTAACAAATTGCTGCGATTAGCACGTCCAGCAGACGTTAATTTTTGCTTGGCAGAACGCGCATTTTTTAAATCGGTTTCTGACAACTTTACAATTTCATCTGTCATTTTTGCCGTCCAATACAAATCTGCCGCTGCATATTTTACTTCGCGTAAAACCATTTCTTTGGATGCCTTGGACATTTTTATTGCAGACTTAACAGAATTTACCGCGTTACCAATTTTTCCAAACGTATAAATTGGTTGAGTTAAAGATACACCTGCTTGAAATATATTATCTGGGATTTCAAACGATACTGCTTGATCTTTTAAACTGTCCGATATCAATCCGCCCAATTCCGGCGGCAAATTTATCAGCTGGGTTTCAGAAGGATTTTCGACATTTACCATATTCATATATGACGCACTACCTTCCAGTTTAAACCATCTGTTCGCGTTCGCTGCATCCAATTGTGCTTCGGCTTGTTTCAAGTTTGCGTCCGCCTTTTTCAAATCGTGCGATTCCGACACAATCATATCAACCGCGTTACTTAATGACAAATCCAAGGCAACAGATGGCACAGAAAACAAAGCAACCAAACCACCCGTCAAATACGACAATAAATTCTTCATTTTAATTCCCCTGATCTAAATTACTTAAAACATCATATAAAATATGTAACGCAGATACCAAACGCATCTCGTCTGCGTCTGATAAATCTGCAAACATTTTTTCAATACCCGTTCGAAACAAATCCATCGCACGAACAGCCAAATGTTCGCCTGCCGGCGATACAGAATACCATGTATTACGACGATCTTCTTCATCAATAGTACGCACAACCAGACCATCACGTTCCAGTTTTCTGAATGCCGCACACAAGTTCGGTGCAGACATATGTTCGCGACGCGCGATATCTTTTAACTTTGCACGCCCACCATTATGCAAACGCACCAAAATCGAAGTTAATTGACGCGGATAACCTGTACCTTCTACGCGTTCCAAGCGTAATTTATCCGCCATTTTATCCAATACCCAAATATTTTTCTCGAACAGAGAAACAAATTCCTTGCGCGACACGACATACTCCTGTATAATCTGAATTGTTTTTGAATATTAAATTCAATAAACATTATATTATTTAATAAATTTTTGCAAGTATTTTTTCTTAAAAAAAACATTAGAAATAAAAAAAAAGAATAATATAAAAATATTATTGCAATTATTTTTGAAATAATTATAATCAATTTCGCAATTGGGGTGTCGTCTAATGGTAGGACAAGAGATTTTGGTTCTCTTTATCATGGTTCGAATCCGTGCGCCCCAACCAAAATAAACAATCCGGTTTTTCAGATAAAAAATTAAATGGTTTTTGTAGGGAAATCCGGGCTTTTTCACCCTCTAACTCGCAGTTATAAAGTAAAAGATTCAAAAGTTCATTTTTGACGGCTGGTTTATAACTTTTAAAATATTTTACCAGATTTCCGGCAACATCAACCACGTTCGAAACCATACGGCTTATATTTTGTTCAACCTGACCATATTTCAATAGCAACGAATTTAAACTGTCTTGTTCTTTTTTTATTTCTTCCTGTTTGATGTCATATGTTTGCTTGTCCAATGTGCCATCAATCAACAAATCAACCAACCGGCTTTCTTTGACCTTTAATTCTTTAATTTGGGTGTCCAATCGTCTTTTGGTAAGTATTGCCTGTTCGTTTTCAGATTCCAATGCTTTTTTGACCTTGTTTTGCAAATCATTCATTATTTCGTCAGGAATAGATAATTTACCGATAACTTCTTTTTCAATCTGTTCCATTATCAAATTTTCATTGATTGGTCTTTGTTCACAATGCCCTTTGGCATGTGAACATTTTAAATATACGTATTTACCCTTTTTAATTTCAGGGCTCATTAAACATCCACAGGCGCACCGGACAACACCCCTTAATGCAAATGGTTTACTGCCATATGGTTGTTTGTTTGGTGCACGTCTTTTACCTGTCAATGTATCTTGGACCAAATCAAACAATTCTTTATCTATCAGTTGTCCGTGCACGTGTGGATAAACTTTGTCGTTTACGGTCATTAAACCGAAATAAAACGGATTGTGCAGAATATTATTTATTTCACTACGTTGTAATTTACCGCCATTTCTGCGGGTCAAACCAATACCGGCTGCATATTCAACCATGCCTTGTAAAGACATATAACCTTTTGCATATTCTTCAAACAATCTTTTTACCAATTCGGCACGATTAGGGTCAAAAATGACATCTGCTTTACCATCTGAATTACGAACATTTAAATACCCCAATGGTGCTTGTGATGTCCAATGCCCATGTTCCCATAAAAAATGCATGCTACGTTTAACATTATCTGCCAAAGATAAAACATAACTGTTTGCCATAAGCACCGACATATTCCAAAACATGATTTCCATACCGGAAGAATCTTTACGCAGAATCAAATTTTCTTTCAAAAAATGGACTTCTATCTTACCCGCACGTCTTAACTCATCCAGTGCCGGTGTATCTTTATAAGATCTTTGCAATCTATCCACACAATTCACAATTATTGCTATTTTTTCTGTCCTGTGTCTGACAAAATCCAACATATCTTTATATTGCTTCCTGTCGCCTTTTATTGAACTTTCAACGATTGTGAATTCTTTAATTATGGGGAGTCCTTTGTGTTCGCAATAATCATAAATTGTTGCCATTTGAGCATCTATGGAAGACCCTTGTTCTTGTTCACGACTTGATACACGCGCAAATAAAACCGCTTTCATTGGTTGATTTGAAATTTTTGATTTTTTCATGATTTTTACCTTTTTATTAAATAGCCCAGGGAATTACCCCGGGCATAATTTATTATTTTGCTTTTTCTGGGTTAACCAATAAAGCATGTTCATCCAGACACCACACCACTATTGCCCCACGTTCAATCAAATCTTGTAATTGTTCCATTTCCTTGAATCCAAGGCATAATGAATCTTCTGATTTGACGATAAGAAAACTTCGAACACCATTTTCTTCTATATCTTTAATAAGTTCTACAAAAGCCGTGTTTATAACTTTTTTATCATCAGATTCAGCATGAGCCAACGACAATATATTGATATTATTTGCTATACAAAAGGCCTGCATTCTTAAAAGTGTACATTCATCATCTTTACCATGAACAAACAAAAATGCATTATCATAATTTTTCAATAAACTATCCATAATTTTTACTCCTTATTTATAGTTTGATTATATATCTTTCTGGTTTGGACGCATACCAGTATTTTCAGTTTTTTCTTGGTTTTCTGCGGATTTGACCATTATTGTAAACAATCGCACCAACCGATTTTCCAATTCCAAAATTTCAAAATCTGTCATTTGCTCATCGCCAAATTTTTGACGTAACCAGTCCGATATTTTCATGTTTTTTTCTGTTGTTACTGCCGCACCATTGCGTCAGTTACAAATGCAGAAGTGTGCCCAAAGTTAAAAATCTTGAACAAAATGCATGACACAGGGCATAAAACAACTAACTATTTGTTTTTAGCGATTTTATTTTTATAAAAAGATAAAGCAGGATAAAATTTGTCGTGTTGGATAATAAATTATAAATCAAAAGGTATTCCAGGGTATCCAGTGTCAAATTTTAATGGTTTCTGTATGGTTCTAAGGGAAGTTCGAAACGAAGAACAATCCAACGAACCAGCGCAGAATATAATTTAATTTTGATTATTCAGAATTTTTTCTTAAATCAGTATTTACATTTCGTGTCTGATATTTTATAATTACCTTGAATCCAAGAGATTGGGTTCGGGCATTTCTCAAGCCCGTTTGTTCCGGTGCGAAAGCATCGTAATTTGATGTTTCGGTGTTTTTGCACCGTTGTCATCCCTGATGTTATGTCGGGGAGCTGTTGGTTATAAAATACGGGAAACCGAAAAACCGCAGAATCAATGAACAAATGATTTGAGAACTCCCCGACCACCATTTCCCTTGGTGGTCAACTTTTTTACAACTTAAGGGAGTAATTTATGAAAAAACTTTTATTGTTAACATCTGTTATAGTATTAGCAGGATGTGTAAATTATGAAGAACAAATAGCCAAACAAAAAGCCGCACAAGAAGCAGCAGAACTGGAATTAAAGGCACAAAAAGAAATAAAACGGCAAGAATTAGTTCAACAATTGGATAATTATTTAGTTGAACAAAAGGATTTGTTTGCAACTGTGGATGCATATAGGGTGTTTTTTTATAATGCTGACGAAACACGTGGTGATATGGATTCAAAAATTGGTGAATTTTTAGAAAAATCAAAAAAATTATCTACTAATGAATTTAATAATAATAATATGAGATGTTCGTTAGATAGTTTTTCAATAGGGTATCAGCAGTATATTGTTGATAAACTCAGCAATCGACCAGATGTTATAAAGCTGTCTTGCTATGAAAATGATGGTAAAGAATATTACGATACTTCTGATGAATGTATTTTGCAACGTAGAGAACATAAGTTAGACGATGTGTGTTGGTTTAATTATTCTAAATATTTACCAGATAACATAAACATAAAATCAGGAAAAGATTTTTTATCTGCTGTAGAAACAGTGAATCAAATGAGATTGCGTATGACAAGATGTGATGAAGTTAATACTTGGACAACAACAGAAAAAGCAGATTGTAAACAACAATCAAAACAATATGCTTATGATTATGTTACTGGAAAAGCAAAACATTGTCGTGATTTAAAACCAAAAGAATGGAAGAACATGTTAAAACAAGCAGTAGAAGAAACTGGTAT